>NZ_JBFODC010000002.1:0-1027 GCF_040908105.1 Aeromonas sp. R7-2
CTGACCGCCCTGGGCCAGAGCGTCAAATACGAGCTGGTCGACGGCGATGCCAGCATCCCGGGCAACCAGGTGCTGAAAGGCTATGTGGAAGTCAACGGCCATCGCATCGAGGTGCTGCAAGTGGAGCTCAGTGGCAAGCTCGACAACGCCGATAGCAACGGCTTTGACTACAAGGTGACCCTCTATCAGGGGGTGCACCAGAGCGGCAACACCGCGACCGACCTGCCGTTCAAGCTGAACATCATTGACAGCGACAAGGGCAGCGGCAACAACGACAGCACCACGGGCACCCTCAACATCAGCGTGGCGGAAGGGGACAAACCGACCCTCAGCCTGACCGGCGTGACCCTGAGCGAAGGGCGCTTCGATGGGGCCGCCAACAACCAGACGGCGGACGACCAGCAGGCCAGCGGCACCCTCACCATCACTGCGGATTCCGATCCCGTGGTGGACGTGCGGCTGACCCTGAGTGGTCAGGTGCTGGATACGAGCGGCAAGGCCATCACTCACAACGGTGAGACGCTCACCTGGCAGGAGGTGCCGGGCAGCAACGGCCACGGCTTCCAGGCTCTGACCGCGAGCGGCACCCTGGTGCTGACGGTGACCCTGCCGAGCGTACCGGGGCGCATCGAAGCCCATACCCAGGCAACCCTGGACTACCAGGTGAAGGTGCACACCAACCTGGATCACGGCGCCGACGACAAGCTCAACCTGAGCCTGCCGGTCAAGGTGACCGACAGCGACGGCTCGGTGATCACCGGCAGCACCACGGCGGTGATCACCGATGCCGCCGATCCTCACCTTGGCAACGACGCCGGCATCAGCCTGCAGGAGGGCGGGGCCAGCCAGAGCCTGGACGGCCAGCTGCCGGTCAATGTGGGCAGCGACCGCCTGGTCTCCCTTAACTTCGAGGCGAACCAGCCTGGCCTGAGTGGCCTCACCAGCGGCGGCCAGCCGACCCACTATCAGGTCAACGGCAACGTCATCACCCTGCTGGATGCGGGCGGCAAGACCATTCTGACCGTGA
>NZ_JBFODC010000020.1:0-389380 GCF_040908105.1 Aeromonas sp. R7-2
GACTCCGTCGGTGTGTAGCGCAGCCAGGTAGCGCATCTGCATGGGGTGTAGAGGGTCGGAGGTTCGAATCCTCTCACACCGACCAAATTCCCCGAAAATAGCCCAGTCAAACGACTGGGCTATTTTTTTGCCTGCACGCCCGACGCTTGCCTCTTTTTCCTCTCGCCTCCCCCGTTCATCGGGTCGCCGCTTTTTATTGGCATGAATTTTATACAGAACCACTTGAAGCTTTCATAAAGTGCCGCTAGGATACGCAACTTTTCCGCCGGCCATAAAAACAGGGAGGTGGACACTAGGGTGATGGAATCACCGACCGGCTTGCAATCAATGAGGCAAGCATCCATGACCCAAGCTGTTGACTCCCAGCCCGTTCAGCCCCTGATCTCCCCCACGCCCTCCGAGCTCGATTCCGCAGAGCACGGGTTTGGCAGTTCAGTGCACCTCGATGTGATCGATCTCGCCGCCCCGGATGAAGATTACTGAGACGAGCCCGTGCCATAGTGCGGTTCAAGACGCCGGTTTTGCTGTCCGGCACCGCCCTTGACCCCGGCCAACAGACCGCCACCGCAAATAACGACAAAATGCCAGTTTTCCTTCAAAAATCAGTTTAATTGACCATCTTCGCGCCCCAACCTCCCTCTCCTTCATGGACACGCCTTGATACAAACCTACGTTATTGCTCGTCATTTCCCTCTCTCCTGTTCGCCTTCGCCATTTTGACCCAATCTGACATTTTAGTTTTAAACACCAGTTCACTACCCGGTCACTTCATAGCCCCCATGCAGGCTGAATTGAACGAAGGCATTTCATACAGCTGTTTTTGCAAAGCTTGGAGTAATGTCGGGATTTGTTTTTGCATTTGTAATTTTATTACGTAATTAATTACATTTTTAACCCATCCCCTCTACCGAAATCCTCCCCCCTGCCGCCCCGGCGACCCAAGAGCATAACCATCTGCAAAGAGCTTTTACACTAATCACATAAATCCATTTAAAACAGCATCTTAACTATCATCAAAAAACACCCGTTTTAAAAATCAAGTTGACGAATCCGCCATTATTTTGCACCTTATGAATCGTGTTACCCCGCTGTTACGGGGAGTTTGAAAGAAAGGGATATAGACGTTAGTCGTAGTTAATAAATTCAAAATGTAACTTTTGGAGGAGTACCCACTATGTCGGCACCGGCCCAGACCATCAGCAGCACCCGCCTGCGCATTCAAGGCGAGATGCTTCCCGATTACGCGCAGATCCTGACGCCGGATGCGGTGGCCCTGGTGTCCGAACTGGTGGAACGTTTCGCTCCCCAACGCAACGAGCTGCTGAAGCAGCGAGTCGCACGCCAGGCCCGTATCGATGGCGGCGAGTTGCCGGACTTCCTGCCAGAGACCGCCCATATTCGCGATGGTGAGTGGACGGTGCGCGGCATTCCCGCCGATCTGCAGGACCGCCGTGTGGAGATCACCGGCCCGGTCGAGCGCAAAATGGTGATCAATGCCCTCAACGCCAACGTCAAGGTCTTCATGGCCGACTTCGAGGACTCCCTGGCCCCGGCCTGGAACAAGGTGATCGAGGGCCAGATCAACCTGCGCGATGCGGTCAACGGCACCATTGCCTACCAGAGCCCGGAGGGGAAGGCTTATACCTTGAATCCAAATCCGGCCGTGCTCATCTGCCGGGTTCGCGGTCTGCATCTGCCGGAGAAGCACGTCACCTTTGATGGTGCCCCCATTCCCGGCGGCCTGTTCGACTTCGCCCTCTATTTCCTGCACAACCACAAGGCGTTGCTGGCCAAGGGCTCCGGTCCCTACTTCTACGTACCCAAGCTGCAGAGCCATCTGGAAGGGCGCTGGTGGAGCGAGGTGTTCGCCTGGACCGAGGACAAATTCGGTCTGCCCCGCGGTACCATCAAGGCCACCGTGCTCATCGAAACCCTGCCGGCGGTATTCGAGATGGACGAGCTGCTCTATCAGATGAAGGATCACATCGTCGCCCTCAACTGCGGTCGCTGGGACTACATCTTCAGCTATATCAAAACCTTGAAAAACCACCCGGATCGCGTCCTGCCGGATCGTCAGGTGGTGACCATGGACAAGCCGTTCCTCTCTGCCTATTCGCGACTCCTTATCAAGACCTGCCACAAACGCGGCGCGCTGGCGATGGGGGGCATGGCCGCCTTTATTCCGGCCAAGGACGCGGCAGTCAACGAACAGGTGTTTGCCAAGGTGCACGCAGACAAGCAGCGCGAGGCCGACAACGGCCACGATGGCACCTGGGTCGCCCACCCCGGTCTGGCCGATACCGCCATGGCGGTGTTCAACGCCACCATTCCGGTGGGTGCCCAGAACCAGATCGGCGTGCTGCGCGAGCAGGATGCCCCCATCACGGCCGCCGACCTGCTGGCCCCCTGTGAGGGTGATCGCACCGAGGCGGGCATGCGCACCAATATCCGCGTCGCCCTGCAATACCTGGAAGCCTGGATCAACGGCAATGGCTGCGTGCCCATCTACGGACTGATGGAAGATGCCGCCACCGCCGAGATCTCCCGCACCTCCATCTGGCAGTGGATCCGCCACGGCAAGACCCTCTCCAACGGTCAGGCAGTGACCAAGGCGCTGTTCCGCCAGATGCTGGCCGAGGAGCAGGAGGTGGTCAGAGGCGAAGTGGGCGAGGCCCGCTGGCAATCGGGCCGTTTCGCCGAGGCAAGCGCCCTGATGGACGAGATCACCTGCGCCGACACACTCATCGATTTTCTGACGCTGCCCGGCTACGAGCGGCTGTGAGACCCGGGCCGGTAACGGCCCCCATAACAAGTCAATGGAAACGTGAAATCAATGAAAGAGGGAACTGATATGGCACTGACCCGTGAGCAACAGATCCAGGCTATCGAGAAAGACTGGGCAGAAAACCCCCGCTGGAAAGGGATCAAGCGCGGCTACAGCGCCGAGGACGTGGTGAACCTGCGTGGCAGCCTGCAGCCGACACACACTCTGGCCCAACGCGGCGCCGACAAACTGTGGGAGCTGATCCACGGCGGCGCCAAGAAAGGCTATGTAAACTGCCTCGGCGCCCTGACCGGCGGCCAGGCGGTGCAGCAGGCCAAGGCCGGCATCGAAGCCATCTATCTCTCCGGCTGGCAGGTGGCGGCGGACAACAACCTCTCCTCCACCATGTACCCGGATCAGTCCCTCTACCCGGCCAACTCCGTCCCCTCCGTGGTGGAGCGCATCAACAACTCCTTCGCCCGGGCCGACCAGATCCAGTGGGCCAACAAGGTTGGACCAGAGGACAAGGGCTTCATCGACTACTTCCTGCCCATCGTGGCGGATGCGGAAGCCGGTTTCGGCGGCGTGCTGAACGCCTTCGAGCTGATGAAGGGGATGATTGAAGCGGGCGCCGCCGGCGTGCACTTCGAAGATCAGCTCGCGTCCGTGAAAAAGTGCGGCCACATGGGCGGCAAGGTACTGGTCCCGAGCCAGGAAGCGGTGCAAAAGCTCATCGCAGCGCGTCTGGCAGCCGACGTCTGCGGCACCACCACCCTGGTGATCGCCCGTACCGACGCCAACGCGGCAGACCTGCTGACCACGGATGCCGACCCCTACGATGCCGGCTTCCTGACCGGTGAGCGCACCAGCGAGGGCTTCTACAAGGTGCAGGCCGGCATCGAGCAGGCCATCTCCCGCGGCCTGGCCTACGCCCCTTACGCCGACATGGTGTGGTGCGAGACCGCCAAGCCCGATCTGGACGAGGCGCGTAAATTTGCCGAGGCCATCAAGGCCCAGTACCCGGACAAGATCCTGGCCTACAACTGCTCCCCGAGCTTCAACTGGAAGAAGAACCTGGACGATGCCACCATCGCCCGCTTCCAGCAGGAGCTCTCCGACATGGGCTACAAGTACCAGTTCATCACCCTGGCGGGTATCCACAACATGTGGTTCCACATGTACGAGCTGGCCTACCAGTACGCCCGTGGCGAGGGAATGAAGCACTATGTCGAGATGGTGCAGCAGCCCGAGTTCGCCGCTGCCGAACGTGGCTACACCTTCGTGGCACACCAGCAGGAAGTGGGTACGGGTTACTTCGACAAGGTGACCACCGTCATTCAGGGCGGCCAGTCCTCGGTGACCGCGCTGACCGGCTCCACCGAAGAAGATCAGTTCCACTGATAGCTGTGTAATGCTCGCAAACAAACCCCGGCCAAGTCCCGGGGTTTGTCGTTATGGGGCTTAGAACCTATCCCAGTAGGCGTAATCGTTGAAGGCAGTTTGAACACGGACAGCGCGCAGAAACCGGAGCGTACTGTAGTACGTGAGGATTTCGAGCACTGCCCAGGTTCAAAATGGCGAATAAGATAGCCTAATGGGATAGGTTTTCAGAGCTCGAGTATCTCTTTGACAAAGGGAATGGTCAGCTTGCGCTTGGCACGGAAGGAGGCGTTGTCGAGACGATTGAGGGTGGCAAGCAGGGTGCGCATGTCGCGGGAGAGGCGGTTGAGCAGGAAACGGCCCACGTCGATGGGCAGCTTGAAACCCCGCAGCTCGGCGCGCAGTTGCAGGGCGCTGAGTTTGCCCTCGTCGTCCAGCTCGTCGAGGTGAAAGCTCACTCCCCAGTCGAGACGGGACGCGAGATCCGGCAGTTGCAGCCCCAGCTTGCGTGGCGCGCTGCAGCCGGTAACGATGAGTGTCCCCTCCCCCTTCTCCTTCCAGCGATTGTAGAAGTCGAACAGGGCCCGCTCCCACAGGGCGTTGCCGGCGATCGCCTCCAGGCTGTCGAGACAGACCAGGGGCAGGCTCTCCAAGGCATCGAGCATGCTGGGGTCAAGCTGTTCGAATTGATCGAGGGAGAGATAGGCCGCCGCCGCGTCGCGGGCGTTGACCTCGGCGCAGGTGGCATGGAGCAGATGGGAGCGGCCCGACCCCTTGGCTCCCCAGAAATAGAGGAAGGGCGAGCCCTGACCGATGGCCGCATTCTTGAGGGCGGTGATCAGATGGGCGTTGTTGCCGGGATAAAAACTGACGAAGGTTTCATCATCCGGTAGTTGTACGGCTAAAGACAGTTGGGCCGGTTGCTTCACTCGTTGGGCTTTGACTGTGATATTTGCGGGCAAGTGTATCACCAGCGGGGCAGATAGAGAACCGCCCGGACCATGCCGGGCGGTCAGGATCCTTCCCCGGGATCAGGGCTGCGACCATTGATAGCGCAGGCCGCTCTCGTTGTCTTCCACCTGATGCAGGCGGCTCTCCAGTTGCAACCCCCTCACCAGCTCGGCCTTGTCCCCCTGCAGCGAGAGGTTGAAGGTCACCTTGTCCCCTTCCAGCTTGCCGATGGCCACCTTGGTGACACTGGCCATCCCCTGCAGCAGCTTCTGGATCTGGATCATGCCATCGATATCGGACAGCCCCTCCACCACCAGGGTCTGGCTGGAGGCGACACCGGAGAGACGGGTACCGTACTGCTGCACCAACCAACCGGCCAGGGCATCGGCAAAGCCCTTTGCCACCTCGGCCTGGGTACCTGAACCCGAGCCCTTGGTCAGCTCGGTCAGCTCTCCTGCCTGCGCCCCCGGCTTGGACCCATAAAGACCCCAATCGATGCTCCAGACCTCCCCCTCCGGGCTCAGTTTGCCGAGCACCACCATTTCGGCGCCGTAACGCTGGCTTGCCTTGAGCACGGGATCGGCAAAGCGGCCCCAGACATCGGTGGCATTGACCGCCATGTTGTCATCCAAGTCCATCAGCGGGAGACTGACCGGCAGCCCCATGGCCTGGGTCTGGGCACGCAGCGCCTCGGACCAGCCATCGCCGGACTGATCCGGCAGAATGCGCCGCTCCCCTTCGTCGACCACCAGCCAGATGGCAACCTGCGGCCGCACCGGGCCAAGCAGGGCAAACTTGCTCTGGCCGACCAGGGCGTTCACCTTGGCCACATTGAAATCCGCCTTGAGAAACTTGACCGACCCGATGTCCTGATAGCTGTATTGCTGCACGTAATCCGCCGGCGCCGCCAGGGCCTTCACCACATCCGGCTGGGTGAGGATATCGCGCTTGCCCGTCACCTTGACGAGCACATCCCCCAGCGCCTGGGACTGGGCGGCCGTCATGTCGCCACTGGTGGGAGCCTTGCCCTGATAGAGGTCGGTTACCTGGGCGGCCGACACCACGAGTGGCAGACAGCAGCAGAGGAGAGTCGCTAAGCGTTTCAGCATAAAGAAGATTCTCGAAATGGGGGATGGTGCTTATGGTAGCGGCAAGGCGCGCATGGCAGCAAGCAAAGGGGGGAGAAACAGCGGAGCCGGCAGGGTGCCGGCTCCGTTTGCGCGCCTTGGGCGCGGCGATGGGGTGATGCTTACTTGGTGCCGAAGATCTTGTCGCCAGCATCCCCCAGACCCGGGACGATATAGCCCTTCTCGTTCAGCCCCTGGTCGATGGAGGCACAGAACAGCTCCACGTCCGGGTGAGCGGCTTCCAGCGCCTTGATGCCTTCCGGCGCGGCAACCAGCACCAGCACCTTGATGGACTGGCAACCTTTCTTCTTGAGCAGATCGATGGTGGCGATCATGGAGCCGCCGGTGGCCAGCATGGGGTCGATGACCAGGGCCAGACGCTCTTCGATGTTGCTGACGATCTTCTCGAAGTAGGGGACAGGCTGCAGGGTCTCTTCATCGCGATAGATACCGACCACGCTGACGCGGGCGCTCGGCATGTGCTCAAGCACGCCGTCCATCATGCCAAGACCAGCGCGCAAGATGGGCACGACGGTGACCTTCTTGCCCTTGATCTGGTCGACTTCCACAGGGCCGTTCCAGCCATCGATGGTCACTTTTTCGGTTTCGAAGTCAGAGGTCGCTTCGTAGGTCAACAAACTGCCCACTTCCTTGGCCAGTTCACGGAAACGCTTGGTGCTGATGTCGCCTTCGCGCATCAGGCCGATCTTGTGCTTGACCAGGGGGTGTTTGACTTCAACGACTTTCATTATTATCTCCTCTAACCGGCGCCAAAAAAATCGCGGAATCATACAACAAAAGCCACGGCTTGTAGAGCTTTTCGATTCAAAAACGCGCAAACGATTTTCTTTCTGGTTTTTCGTGCCCGCTGGTAGAATACGCCCCGAATTTTACCCTCCACTTCTTTATATGACGGGGAATACGCGTGACTGACAAAACCTCACTGAGCTACAAGGATGCTGGCGTAGATATCGATGCCGGCAATGCACTGGTTGAACGTATCAAGGGCGTGTCAAAACGCACTCGTCGTCCTGAAGTCCTTGGTGGTCTTGGCGGCTTTGGGGCCCTGTGTCAAATCCCTGCTGGCTACAAGGAACCGGTACTGGTCTCCGGTACCGACGGGGTGGGCACCAAGCTGCGTCTGGCCATCGACCTGAAGAAGCACGACACCGTGGGGATCGACTTGGTCGCCATGTGCGTCAATGACCTCATCGTGCAGGGCGCCGAGCCCCTCTTCTTCCTCGACTACTATGCCACCGGCAAACTGGACGTGGACACTGCCGCTGCCGTGGTCACCGGCATCGGCGCCGGCTGCGAACAGTCCGGCTGTGCCCTGGTCGGCGGTGAAACTGCCGAAATGCCTGGCATGTATGAAGGGGAAGATTACGACATCGCCGGTTTCTGCGTCGGCGTGGTGGAAAAGAGCGAGATCATCGACGGCAGCAAGGTTGGCGAAGGGGATGCCCTGATCGCCCTGGCCGCCAGCGGTCCCCACTCCAACGGCTTCTCCCTCATTCGCAAGATCCTGGAAGTCTCCAAGGCCGACGTGCAGCAACCGCTGGGTGACACCACCCTGGCCAACGCCCTGCTGGAGCCGACCCGCATCTATGTGAAGCCCGTGCTCAAGCTCATCAAGGAGTGCGAGATCCACGCCCTGTCCCACATCACTGGCGGCGGCTTCTGGGAGAACATCCCGCGCGTGCTGCCCGCCAATACCCAGGCGGTCATCGACGAGCAGAGCTGGCAGTGGCCGGCGGTGTTCAGCTGGCTGCAACAGGCAGGCAACGTCACCCGCCACGAGATGTATCGCACCTTCAACTGCGGCGTCGGCATGATCATCGCCCTGCCGGCGGATCAGCTGGACAAGGCATTGGCCCTGCTCAAGGCCGAAGGCGAGAACGCCTGGCACATCGGCCACATCGCCAAGGCGGCCGATGGTGAGGAGCAGGTCATCATTCAATGAATGATCGGATCAACGGCCAGATGACCTCCTCTATGAAACGCATCCTCGTCCTCATCTCAGGCAGCGGCAGCAACCTGCAGGCCATCCTCGATGGCTGTGCCAGCGGCAAGATTGCCGGTCAGGTGGTCGGCGTCATCAGCAACAAGGCTGATGCCTATGGCCTGGTGCGTGCCAGGGAAGCCGGGGTGGCAACCGCCATCCTGGCCCAGCAGCAGTTCGCCAGCCGGGAGGAGTATGATGCCGCCCTGCTGGCCCTGATGGCGGATTATCAGCCGGATCTGGTGGTGCTGGCCGGCTTTATGCGGATCCTGAGCGCCGACCTCGTGCGCCACTTCGCGGGGAGGATGATCAACATCCACCCCTCGTTGCTGCCGAAATACCAGGGTCTGCACACCCACCAGCGCGCCATCGAGGCCGGTGATGACGAGCACGGCGCCAGCGTCCACTTCGTCACCGAAGAGCTCGACGGCGGCCCGGTTATCCTCCAGGCACGGGTCCCCATCTTCGAAGGGGACAGTGCAGACGAGGTCGCCGCCCGGGTCCAGGTGCAGGAGCACAGCATCTACCCCCTGGTGGTGCAGTGGTTCTGCGAAGGGCGCTTGCAGATGCGAGAAGGGTCTGCCTGCCTCGATGGCAAGCAGCTTGGCCTGGCAGGCTATGCCAGCGAGTAACCGCGAGCAGCAGTAAGACACCACAAGGGAGGCTCAGGCCTCCCTTGTCATTTCTATCGACCAGCGCAATGGCTGTCATCACGTCCGATGACGCCGCTGCGCGGCTAATCGGCCCTACACCGGATTGTCGATATCGATAAAGGTCACCTCCAACCCGTGTACGGTGGCGAGCCACTCTCCCAGCGCCTTGACGCCGTAGCGCTCGGTGGCGTGATGGCCTGCGGCGTAGAAGTGCATGCCCATCTCGCGGGCGGTGTGGATGGTCTGCTCGGAGGCTTCGCCGGAGATGAAGGCATCGATGCCCTGCTCCGCCGCCAGGCTGATGTAGCTCTGGCCACCGCCGGTGCACCAGGCCACGGAGCGGATGAGCTCGGGACCACTGTCACCACAATGAAGCGGCTCGCGACCGAGACGCTCGGCAATCAGCTTGGCAAAATCGCTGCCGCTCATGGGCTCCTCCAGCTTGCCCACCATGGCCACGCTCTTGCTGTTCCAGGGTTCGAGACCGCGACGCACCTTGATGCCGAGCAGCCTGGCAAGCTGGGCGTTGTTCCCCACCTCGGGGTGCACGTCCAGCGGCAGGTGGTAGGCAAACAGGTTGATGTCGTGGGTCAAGAGGGTCTTGAGACGACGCTGCTTCATGCCGGTGATCTGGGCCGGCTCGCCGCTCCAGAAGTAGCCGTGATGAACCAGGATGGCATCGGCCCCGGCGGCCACGGCGGCATCGATGAGAGCCTGGCTGGCGGTGACGCCGGTCACCACCTTGCGAATGCGCTCGCGCCCCTCCACCTGCAGGCCGTTGGGGCAGTAATCCTTGATGGCATGAGGTTCGAGCAGGTGGTTGAGCAGGCTTTCCAGTTTACGATGAGAGATCATGGGGGTCTCCTAGCTGGGCTCCCCACGCACTGTGCGGGGAGCCGGATTCCGATCGTCAGGGCCCATGATAATCGAGCCGGACCGGCAAGGCCATGCGCCTGTCAGGCCTAGGCGGGCAGCTCGATGCCGGCGTCACGCATCTGGGCCAGCTTGTAGCGCAGGGTGCGCGGGCTGATGCCGAGCTTGTCGGCCACCGCTTTGCGACTGCCGTTGCACTCCTGCAGGGTGTCCAGAATGATCTGGTGCTCCTGCTGCTTGAGTTCGCCGCCAAGCCCCTCCCCTGACAGCCGCTCAAGCGGCCGCACCAGGGTCTCGTCCGTCTCTTCCAGGATCAGGTGCTCACAGTCGATGAGGCCGTCTGGGCAGAGGATCAGGGCGCGCTGCACCACGTTGTCGAGCTCGCGCACGTTGCCGGGCCAGGGGTGCGCCATCAGACGCTCTCGGGCGCCCTCTGCAAGCTGCGGCGTCGGCAGCCCCATCTGGCTGGCATGCAGCGCCAGCAGATGCTCCGCCAGGGGAAGAATGTCCCCCGGGCGCTCCCAGAGCGCCGTCCAGCGCAGGGGGAAGACGTTGAGGCGGTAGTAGAGATCTTCGCGGAACAGCCCGTCCTGCACCGCTTTTTTCAGATCCCGGTTGCTGGTGGCAATGACCCTCACATCCAGGGGGATCATCTTGCGGCTGCCGAGCCGCTCCACCTCTTTCTCCTGCAAGACCCGCAGCAGCTTGGCCTGCAGTCCCAGATCCATCTCGGTGATCTCGTCGAGCAGCAGGGTTCCTCCCTGAGCCTGCTCGAACTTGCCAGGGCACCCCTGCACCGCACCGGTGAAGGCGCCCTTCTCGTAGCCAAACAGAGTCGCTTCCAGCATGTTCTCCGGAATGGCGGCGCAGTTGATGGCGACGAAGGCCTGCTCTGCCCGGCTGGAGTGGTCGTGAATGTAGCGAGCCAGCACTTCCTTGCCCGTCCCGCTCGGTCCGGTCACCATGACGGTGGCTTCGCTTCTGGCCACCCGGGTCGCCAGCTGGAACAGCTCCGCAGTCCTGGGGTCCCCGTACACTACGGCACGCTTCTCCACCTTCTGGGCCGGCACATAACGGCTGACCTGGTTGAGCAGCACCTCGGGGGAGAAGGGCTTGGCCAGATAGTCGATCGCCCCCTCGCGCATGGCGCGCACCGCCCCGTCGATGTTGGCGTAGGCAGTCATCAGGAGCACAGGCACCTGGGGATATTGCTGGCGGATGTTGGCGAGCAGGGTCAGACCATCCATGCCCCCCATCTGGATGTCGGAGATCACCATGTCAAAGCGCTGACGGGACAGGGCAAGCAGGGCCCGCTCGCCGCTGTCCACCTCGCGGCACTCATAGCCACCGAGCAGCAGGGTATCCACCAGCGCCTCGCGCAGGCCGTTGTCATCTTCCACCACCAGAATGCGAGCCTGGGTCATGCCACACCTCCTACAACCAACATGGCCTTGTCGAGAATCATCTTCACCGGCGCTCCGGCTTTTGCGCGCCTCATGCCACTCCCCCCAACTGAACCTGTTGCTGATGCAGGTGGAAGGACAGGGTAAAACAGGTGCCCTCGCCAGGGACCGAGGCCACGCTTACCTCCCCCTGATGGGCTCGTACCACCGACTGCACCACCGCAAGACCGAGGCCCGTGCCTTGGGATCGGGTGGTAAAGAAGGGTTCGAAGATCTGGTTGAGCAGGGAGGGGGCCATCCCCTTGCCGTTGTCGATGACCCGCATCTCCACCCGGTTGCCGCTGCGCACAGCGCTCACCAGGAGCGAATCGGCGCCTGCCTGCCGGGCATTGGCGATGAGGTTGTTGATGGCCCCCGCCAGGGCACTGCTGTTGGCAAGCAGATAGAGGTCGGGCTCAGGGGCCTCCAGATGCAAGGCGCAGCCCTGCTGCTGGCAGAAGGCTTCGGCCCCCGCCTGCACTTCCGCCAGCAAGCCCTGCACCGAGAGGGGCGCCACCACCTGGTTGTCGCCATTGCGGGCAAACAGCAGGATGTCGTTGATCTGCTTCTCGAGATCCTGCAGGCGCGCCATCAATTTTTGCTGGAACTGGCTGCGGGATTCAGGCTTGAGGGTGCGGTTGGCCAGGTTGGCCGCATAGAGCATGGCGGCGGAGAGCGGGGTGCGGATCTGGTGCGCCAGGGAAGCCGCCATGTTGCCAAGGGCGGAGAGACGCTTCATGTGGTTGACCCTGTCCTGCAACTGGCGGGTCTCGGTCAAGTCGGTAATGAACACCAGTTGGCCCGGCTGATCCAGCAGCGGCTGAGTCGACAGCTGGACCCGGCGGCCGTCGCGCAAGGAGATCTCGTGACCGTCATCCTCACGGGGTTCGAAGCAGCGGGCGATGATCTGGCGCCAGGAAAGGCCTTCCAGTGGCTCTCCCAGCAGCGCCAGGGCGGCAGGGTTTGCGCGGGTGATCAGCCCCTCGCCATCGAGCAGCAGCACGCCGGTCGGCAGCGCCGTGAAGATGGCGTAAAGCTGACTCACTTCATGTGACTGGAGGGGGGCATCCTGCTGCAAGATTGTCATAAAGCTGACCTCAAACTGGCGATTGAGTCAGCTTATTCAATTTCCATGCCAGCAAAATAGACGTTATTTATCAATGTATTGGGTCAATGCGTCAAAGCATTGACCTCAATTGTCCTTACTCATGCCGTACTTCTTCATCTTCTCCACCAGGGTGGTGCGGCGCATGCTGAGCAGGTCGGCGGCGCGGGCCACCACCCCGTCCTGGGACTCCAGGGCCTGGCGGATCAGCTCCACCTCGAGGTCGGCCAGCATCTCCTTGAGGTTGACCCCTTCCTGGGGCAACTGCATGGGCAGGGGTATGGCGATGCCGGGATCCAGCTCTGGTGGGGACTGGAACACGGCAGCCAGGGCGTCCCGCTCGTCCATCTCGGTGAGCCGCTCATCTCGTGGCTCGCAGGGCAGCAGGCGATAGCGGCCGGGCAGATCCGCCACATCGACGATCTGGTTCGGATAGAGGATGAGCAGGCGCTCGATGAGGTTGGACAGCTCGCGCACGTTGCCGGGCCAGGCGTACTGCATCAGGGACTCCATGGCGCGCTGGGTCAGACGGATGATCCCCTTGTGCTGTTCGGCATGGCGATTGAGCAGCTCCTGCAGCAGCAGCGGGATGTCGTCGGCCCGATCCCGCAGGGGGGGGGTCTCGATGGGAAACACATTGAGGCGGTAGTAGAGATCTTCGCGAAACGCCTGGGTGCGGATCATGGCTTCCAGATCCCGGTGGGTCGCCGCGATCACCCTCACATCTGCCTGGACGGCCTTGCCGCCCCCGACCCGGTCGAACTGGCGCTCCTGCAGCACCCGCAGCAACTTGACCTGCATCGGCAGCGGCATGTCGCCGATTTCGTCGAGGAAGAGGGTGCCCCCCTGGGCCAGTTCGAAGCGGCCGCGCCGGGCGGCAATGGCACCGGTGAAGGCCCCCTTCTCGTGACCGAACAGCTCGCTCTCGAGCAGCTCCGCCGGAATGGCGCCGCAGTTGATGGGCACGAAGGGGCCCGCGCTTCGGGCGGACAGCTCGTGGATGGCGCGAGCCACCACCTCCTTGCCGGTCCCGGACTCACCGAGGATCAGTACGTTGGCGTCGGTCTCGGCCACCTGGCCGATGAGACGGCGCACCTCCTGAATGCCCCTCCCCTTGCCCACCAGCAGGCGCAGCAGGGTCTGACCCTTGTCGTGGGTCTGATGACGGGGATGCAGGGAGATGAAGGCCTGGCAGAAGTGCAGATGACGGGTGAGGGACTCATAGGTAAAGGGCGCCTCGGCCACCCCGATGAAGTTGCTGCAGCCATGGCTCGCCGGCATCAGGGAGAGAAAGGGCAGACGAGGATGGGCGGCAAGCAGCTCACTCAGGGCGCGCTCGCGCAGTTCCCCGGCCAGAATCCCCTGCAAGGGCCCGGCAGTCTCGATGGCCACATCGAGATCGCTCTCCACCACCTCCTGCCAGGGGATCCCCATGAAGGAGAGCACAGTCCCCAGTTGTTGGCGCCGCACATCATCGGCATCAACAAGCAGCACACCCATAGCCATCCTATCCATATTTTCACACCTGACGCCAAGTTATTGTTTTTTAAGTGCTTATTAAAACCAATTTCGCACTGTGTCATAAGGGGGACAAAGTGCCAAAATTCTGGCGGATTGTCAAAACTTGTCGCATCCTCCCGGACCCTGGCGGGACGGGGATCACGCTTCCAGCCAGATTGAGTATCGGATGAAAACCAGCGAAGGGGAAAGAATGACGCCGACAGGGTGCGGCGTCAGAGGAGGGATCAGTGTTTCACGCTCTCCTGGGGAGCGGCATAGCGGCACTCGGGAAACCGGCTGCAGGCGAGGAACAGGCGACCGGCATGGGGACCCTTTCGTGCTTCCCGTGCCACCAGGGGCGCGGCACAGCGGGGGCAATGAGGGGTCGTCTCCCGGGGCTCCTCCTCATCCGGATCGAGGAAGGGATTCTCCTCCATCAACGCGGGCATTGCCTCTTCGGCCTGGGGGGGCGGCACCTGGGGCTCCCTGGCAGCCCCCGGGTGTGACATACCCAGATCGACACCATCGAGCAGCAGCGGGCTGAAGGTCGGTTCGCGGCGCTCGCCGGGCAGCAGGTCATCCACCGGCGCCATCGTTCTCGCCAGCAGGGGCAGCAGTTGCTCCCGCAACTCGTCGACCTGGTAGTGGCTGCTGGCCGGGATCTGCAACAGCGGCAGGCCGGCGCCATCGCAGGCCGCCTTCAGGAAGAGATCCCGCACCTTGCGCTTCTGGTGGCGGTGCCCCTCGTCATCCAGCTCCACGGCACACAGGAAAGAGAGATCCGCCGGGTGGCAGAGCAGAAAATCGAAGTGCTTCTCCCCTATCTTGCCGAGCGCCTGCTGGCGCTTGCCCTTGCCAAGGTGCGCGTCGGGCGTCAGTACATAGGAGGCTCGTACCTTGGCAAACACACGGGCCTTGTCCCCCACCGCCTGATCAAGCACCCCGAAGAAGGTGCGCTCGGCTGGGCTCATCAAGGTTTCCTGCAGATCATAGGGCTCGGCCTTGCCCCCTTTCTCCCTGCGCCAGACGATCACCAGCAGGAGCAACCCCAGCAACACAGCTCCCGATACGACAAGGCTATTCATACACGCACATCCCGTTTACAAGACAAATTCAGTTCACACCAGAGGAAGGGGCACACTCTACCACGGGGAAAGCGACTCAGGCAGCGCAGAAATCAAGCCCGTCCCGGCATTCGCGTTTTTTCACTGAATTTGCGCAAGGCGGGCTTCATATGGCCTGTCACAGCAGGCACAATGCTAGAGCCCATGGACGTTCTGGCGCACTCCCCGTCGCCGCCAGGCGTCAACGGACCCCACGCAGCCCCATTCAAGGAGAGCAGGATGCAAAAGCAATTGGTCGTCACCGTGATCGGCGCAGACAAACCCGGCATCGTCGAGAGCCTGGCCGATACCATCACCCGGCAGCAGGGCAACTGGCTGGCCAGCTCCATGAGCGAGCTGGCGGGGCAATTTGCCGGCATTTTGCACGTCGCCGTGCCTGACGAGCATTACCGCAGCCTGTGCGAGGCCCTGGTGATGCTGCCTGGCCTCACCGTGAGCTTCGCCGAAGGGCAGCTCAGCCCGCAACCGGCCCATCAGGTGATGCTGAGCGTCACCGGCAACGACAGACCGGGCATCGTCCATGAAGTGGCCAGCATCCTGCGCCAACTCAACATCAACGTCGCCGACCTCACCACAGGTTGCGAACCTGCGCCCCACTCAGGCGCCCCCCTCTTCTATGCCCACGCTCTGGTGGCCCTGCCGCCGCAGCTCGAACTGGACGATCTCGTCACGGCCCTGGAGTCCCTCTCCGACGACCTCGTCGTCGACATCGATCAGGATCTGAGCGAATAGTGTCGCCTGTCATAAATTTGTCATGGTTTGACGCCATAACTTCCGCGCAGACGCAACCAGAGCAAAGAGGCACCAGATGAGCACCGACAAGCAGTATGAAGAGAAAGAGCTTAGCTGGCTCTCATTCAATGAACGGGTGTTGCAAGAGGCGATGGACAAGACGGTACCCCTCATCGAGCGGGTCCGCTTCCTCGGGATTTTCTCCTCCAATCAGGACGAGTTCTTCAAGGTACGGGTGTCGGACGTCAAGCGCCGCATCCTCATCAACGAAGTCCACGGCGGCGACGACGAGGCCAAGGTGCTGCTGCGCGCCATCCAGCAGAAGGTGATGGCGCTCGGCGAGGCGTTCGACAACACCTACAAGGAGCTGCTGATCGCGCTGGCTCGCCACAACATCTTCCTGGTGAACGAAAGCCAGCTCTCCGAGTCCATCCAGCAGTGGCTGCGGATCTTCTTCCGGGAAAAGGTGCTGCGCCACATCATTCCCATCCTCCTCAACAAGGAGGTCAACCCGGTCAAGTTCCTGAAAGACGAGCACACCTATCTCGCCATCGAGATGAAGAAGAACGGCCAGGTGATCCAGTACGCCCTGGTGGAAGTACCCACCGACGATCTGCCCCGCTTCTTCCAGCTACCGCCGGAGGGCACCCGTCGCAAGAAGCAGATCATCATCCTGGACAACGTTATCCGCTTCTGTCTGGACGAGATCTTCAAGGGCTTCTTCGACTACGACGAGATTGCCGCCTACGCGGTCAAGCTGACCCGGGATGCCGAATATGACCTCTCCGACCAGTTGGACTTGAGCCTGGTGGACAAGATGAGTGACGGCTTGAAACAGCGCCTCACCGCCATGCCGGTGCGCTTCGTCTACGAGCGGGAGATGCCGGCGGCCATGATAAGCTTCTTGAAGCTCAAGCTGCAGATCAGCTCCTACGACGCCATCATGCCCGGTGGGCGCTATCACAACTTCAAGGATTTCATCGGCTTCCCCAATGTGGGCCGGGATTATCTGGAAAACCCCAAGCTGCCGGCCCTCGATTGCCGCGACTTTGACGGCTTCGTCAACGCCTTCGACGCCATCGCCAAGCAGGACATCCTGCTCTACTACCCGTACCACAAGTTCCACCACTTCACCGAGCTGGTGCGCCAGGCGGCCTTCGACCCGGCGGTCAGCGCCATTCGCATTAACATCTACCGGGTGGCCAAGAAGTCGCGGATCATCCACTCCCTCATCGACGCCGCCAACAACGGCAAGAAGGTGACCGTGGTGGTGGAGCTGCGCGCCCGCTTCGACGAGGCGGCCAACATCGACTGGGCCAACATCCTGACCGACGCAGGCGTCAAGGTGGTGTTCGGGGTGCCCAGCCTCAAGATCCACTCCAAGCTCTGCCTCATCACCCGCCACGAGAACGGCGAGGCGGTGCGCTACGCCCATATCGGGACCGGCAACTTCAACGAGAAGACCGCCAAGATCTACACAGACTTCTCCCTGCTGACCCGCCATCCGGACATCACCGCCGAGGTGGAAAGCGTGTTCGAGTACATCGAGTACCCCTATCGGCGCTACAAGTTCAACCACCTGCTGGTCTCCCCCATCAACAGCCGCCGCCAGCTCTATCGCCTCATCGATAACGAGCTGGCCAACGCCAAGGCGGGGCAACCCAGCGGCATCACCCTCAAGATCAACAATCTGGTGGACAGAGACCTCATCAACCGGCTCTATGCCGCCGGCCAGGCCGGGGTGCCCATCCAGATGATCATCCGGGGCATGTGCGCCCTGCGCCCGGGGGTGCCGGGTCTGAGCGACAACATCCGGGTCATCAGCATCATCGACCGTTTCCTCGAACATCCGCGGGTGATGGTGTTCCACAACAAGGGCAATCCCCAGCTCTATATCTCCAGTGCCGACTGGATGAGCCGCAACATCGACGGTCGCATCGAGGTGGGCACCCCCATCTATGACGAGCGGCTCAAGCAGCGCATCCTCGACATTCTCGAGCTACAACTGAGTGATACCTGCAAGGCGCGGGTGATCGATGCCGACCAGAAGAACGAGTACGTGAAGCGGGGCAACCGCCGCAAGGTCCGTTCCCAGGTGGCGATTTACGACTACCTCAAACGCATAGAGTCAAACCATGGACAATAGTCTGTACGCCGCTGTCGATCTGGGCTCGAACAGCTTCCACATGGTCATTGCCCGCCTCACCGAGGGGCGGATGCAGATCATCGATCGCATCAAGGAGCGAGTGCGCCTCGCCGAAGGGATGGATGAGCAGCGCCGCATGTCCCAGGAGGCCATGGCGCGCGGGCTGGACTGCCTCGCCCTGTTCGCCGAGCGGCTCACCAACATCAAGCCGGATCAGATCCGCATCGCCGGCACCTACACATTGCGCCGCGCCAGCAACGCCCGCGACTTCGTGCGCGAGGCGGCCAAGGTGCTCAACCACCCCATCGAGATCATCAGCGGCCAGGAAGAGGCCCGCCTCATCTATCAAGGGGTCGCTCATACCCAGCACATCGAGGGCCAGGTGCTGGTGGTGGACATCGGCGGCGGCAGCACCGAGCTCATCATTGGCGAAGGGTTTGAGCACAAGGCGCTCACCAGCCGCAAGATGGGCTGCGTGAGCTTCACCCAGAGCTTCTTTGGCAACGGCAAGCTCGGCGAGAAGGCCTTCAACGCCGCCGTGTTGGAAGCCCAGCACCAGCTCGCCCCCATCATCAACCAGTACCGCAAGCTGGGCTGGCAGAGCTGCCTCGGCAGCTCGGGCTCCATCCGCACCGTGCGCGACGTGTTGCAGGGGGAAGAGTGGACCGATGGTGCCATCACCCTGGCGGGACTGGAGCGGCTGAAGGAAGAGATGCTCAAGCACAAGCGGGTCGATCAGCTCAAACTGGCGGGCCTCACCGAGGAGCGTCAGGGGGTGTTCGCCGCCGCGGTGGCCATCCTGCTCGGGCTCTTCACCTCCCTGCCCATCGAGCGGATGGAGTACTCCGACGGCGCCCTGCGCGAAGGGTTGCTCTACGAGTTCGAGGAGCGCCTGCAGCATCACGACATTCGCGAACGTACCGCGCTTGCACTCAGCACTCACTATCGCATCGACAAGCGCCAGGCCACCCGGGTAGAGAGCAGCGTCCTCTCCCTGTTCGACGCCCTGAGCGGCCCCTGGGAGATGCCGGAAGAGCCCTATCGCGCCATCCTCGGCTGGGCGGCGCGGTTGCACGAAATCGGCCTTGCCATCAACTACAGCGGCATCCACAAACACTCCGCCTACATCTTGCAAAACACCGACCTGCCCGGCTTCAACCAGGACGATCAGGCCCTGCTGGCGGCCCTGGTGCGCTTTCATCGCAAGGGGCTCAAGCTCTCCGAGCTGCCGGCCCTGCCCAACCACGACGAGCAGACGGTGCTGCGCTGCATCCGCATCCTGCGCCTCGCGGTGGCGGCCCACCACAGGCGTCAGGACAACCTGCTGCCCGAGTGGAACGTGCAGGCCGCCGGGGATCAGCTGGTGGTCACCCTGCCCCTGGACTGGTGCGACGAGAACAAGTTGCTGATGCAGAACCTGGAAAAGGAGCACCGCTACTGCCACGAGCAGGGTTGGCCCCTGCTGTTCCAGCTCGGGTAACCCGCCCCTCTGTGCAAAAAGGCAGCCGATGGCTGCCTTTTTTGTCTCTTGTCTTTTCCTACTGCAGATCCGGCAGGATCAGCTTGGCTATCTCGAAGTAGATGATGAGGCCGGTACCGTCCACCAGGGTGGCGATGAAGGGGGCGGAGACCACCGCCGGGTCGATGCGAAAGCGACGCAGCACCATGGGGATCACCGAGGCGACGGTGGCGCTCCAGAGCACGATGGCGACGATGGTCAGGGTCACCACCATGCCGATCTCGGGCCCCACCCCCAGGCTCCAGGCCCGCACCCAGGCCGCCAGCGCGATGGCGGCCGAGATGAGCAGACCGGTGGAGATCTCCTTTTTCAGCACGGTGCCGAGGTTTTTCAGGCTCACCTCCCCCACCGCCATGGCACGCACTATGGTGGTGGTGATCTGGGTACCGCTGTTGCCACCGGTACCGATGAGGAGCGGGATGAAGAAGGCCAGGGCGATGGCTGCCTCCAGCTGCTCTTCAAAGGCCCGCAGCACGGTGCCTGTGTAGGCTTCCGCCACGAACAGGATCAGCAGCCAGCCCACCCGCTTGCGCCACAACTGCCAGGGGGTGGCCTGCAGATAGGGGGTATCCAGCGGCGAGGAGCCCCCTTGCAGCTCCGCATCCTCGGTGGACTCCAGCTCCAGGATGTCGGCGGCATCGTCCACGTGGAAGACCCCCACCAGACGACCCTGATCTTCCACCGGCAGGAGCGAGAGGTCGCGGTCAATGAGCAGGCGGGCCGCCAGCTCCTGATCCGCCCGGGCGTTGATGCGCACCGCCTCCCCCTCCATCAGCTCCCCTACCGGCAGCAGAGGATCGGCGATCAGCAGCGACTTGAGGGAGACGCTGCCAAGCAGGCGCTGCTCGCCGTCAACCACATAGAGATGACCGAACAGCCTGGCCTGATCCCAGGCCCCGTGGATCAGCTGCTTGGCGCTTTCCACCGTCGCATCGGCCTCCACTGCCAGGTATTCGTGGCGCATGTTGGCCCCCACCGACTCGTTCGGCCAGGCCAGCAGGGACTGGAAGGCTTTGCGGGCGGGCTCCGGCAGCCGGGCGAGCAGGGTCTTGCGATCGTGCTCGTCGAGCCTGCGCAGGATGGCCAGCAGGTCACGACGGGCCAGGGTGCCCTGCAGTATTCCCACGATGCTGCCATGCAGCCTGAGCAGCAGATGGCCGGCACACTCCGCCGGGAGGGAGGCAAGCAAGGACGCCCCTTCCGGCATGGAGAGAGTATCGAAGATGCAGTTGAGCTCTTCCGGGCGCAGGGTCAGAAGCTGATCGGCACGGGCCACCGGATCCAGGTTGTGCGCCAGCCAGTTGCGCAGGGCAACCGGGTCGAGCAGTTGATGACGATTGAGCAGGGTGTGTGTTTTCTTCATCACAGATGTCCTCATGTGATTTCAGGCGAACCTGAACGCCTCCGGCACCTGGCCGGATGCAACGGCAAGAAAACAGCAATTTGATTGACGAGTAACAGGCAGGAAATGACGCCGTCCGGCGTGTTTTCATCCCCACGTACCAGCTTTAGCACTGCATAACGTATCCGGCATGCCGGAAGCCACTTGGGTTGACACCTTAATCCGATGAAAACTGTCCTGATCTTGGGCGTCTCTGGACGTCGTGAGATCAGTGGCCTGTGTTTATGCAGGAGCCTCGCCTAACGAGATGCTGCGAACATTGATTGCACGGCGCTACCGTGCGGGCGGCATCATCTGCCCAGGCGCAGGTCGAGTCAAGGCAAACGGGCCCCTGGCAACGGGTTGTTACAAATTGGCCGGACGGCGGGCCTTTCATGAAACGAGGCTCCCCCGTGCGTGGCACGGGGGAGCCTGCGGTCAACGGACGAACGTCAGCGGATATAGTCGAAGAGGGTCAGCTTGCTTATCTTGCTGAAGGCGAGCTGGGAGGC
Organism: Aeromonas sp. R7-2; assembly: GCF_040908105.1. Taxonomy (NCBI): domain Bacteria; kingdom Pseudomonadati; phylum Pseudomonadota; class Gammaproteobacteria; order Aeromonadales; family Aeromonadaceae; genus Aeromonas; species Aeromonas sp. R7-2. The sequence goes on from NZ_JBFODC010000020.1 coordinate 21,212, forward strand.
GCTCATGGCTGCATCCTCCTTGGAGAGGGCCGCGATCACCTCGTACATGTCCGCCTCGGACACCTTGGCCCGCGCCTGCTGGTTCAGGGTGCTGAGTCCGTCGTTGGAGCTCATCACCTGCTCCAGGCTGTTCATCCTTCCCCCCAGCTCCCCCAGTCCCCGGTCTATCTTGGTTCTGGCGTTGCTCATGTGGGTGGTGGCATCGGAGACCGCCAGCTGGAAATCGCTCTCGGACAGGGTCGGATCGCGCATGGCGGAGATGAAATCGGACATGCCATTGAGGATGTTGTCGTTTTTCGGGGTATCCAGCACGAAGTTCTGGGTCGCCGATCCCGCAGGGAGGTCGAGGGTGAGCGCCAGGCCGTTGAAGGGGATCTTGTTGCCCGCCACATAGTCGCCGCTTTGCAGCAGGGTGCCACCGCTGTCACGGATCTCGTAGGTGTCCGGCGGCCCGGCCAGGGTGCTGACCGCATACTGGTTGCTCGGCAGGGAAGAGTCATAGTTGTTGCGATAGAAGCTCTCGAAGTTCCCCTGATCCGCCACCGACACCTGGATGTTGCCACTGGCGGCGCTGGCGGTGCGCCGGGTCGCCACCATCTCGAACAGATCGAAACCGGAGTCGTTGGCCGGGATCTGCACCGTGGGAGAGACCTGGATGTTGCGCTGCCCCGTGTCCCCCTGGAACACATAGTTGCCACTGGCATCCTTGACGAAGGGCTGGGTCTTGCTCTGATTGCCGCCGAAGATGTACTCCCCCTGGGAGTTCTTGCTGTTCATCAGGTCGAACATCTGCTTTTGCAGTCCCTCCAGTTCGCTCGCGATGGCGTTGCGCTCCTCGGAGCCCATGGCGGAGTTGTTCGCCTTCTGGATCAGGGTCTGGGCACTCAGCATGGCGTTGTTGAGGGAGGTCAGCACCGTCTCCTCGTGGCCAAGGCTGTTCTCCAGCAGGCTGCCGTTGACGCCGTACTGCTTGAAGAGATCGATCTCCTTGGTCAGCGCCATCTTCTGGCTCATGCCGGCCGGGTCCTCCCCGGAACGGGAGAATTTATCCCCCGTCATCAACTGGTTGTAGGCGCTGTTCTGGCGCTCGCTCACCTTGCTCATGGAGGCAAGGTTGCGGTCATAGATCATGTTGGTGGTGATGCGCATGACTTACCTCACGGAGGAGAGCAGGGTGTCAAAGATGGTCTTGGCGGTGTTCACTATCTGGGCCGAGGCCGCATAGGACTGCTGGAAGCGGATGAGGTTGGCCGCCTCCTCCTCCAGATTGACGCCGGAGACACTCTCGAAGATGGCGGTACTCTGGGTCAGCTTCGCCTCGTTGGCCTGCAGCAGGGTCTTGGCCTGGCTGGTCTTGTTGCCAATGCCGCTCACCAGACCCGAGTAGGCATCGTTGAAGGTCATCTTGTCGTTGCTGGTGGCGGCGTTGTTGTTCTTGCGCACCAGCTCCTTGTTCTGCAGCTCCGCCAGCGCCAGGCCGTTGGCGTTGTCCGCGAAGCCGTCCTTGTTGTAGCTGAGCGTGAAGCTGTCGCTGGCCTCCACCTTGCCGGTGATGCTGAACTCATAGCCCGGGCTCTGGGTCGGATCGGCGTAGACCTTGGGCCCCCCCAGGGGGCTCTCGAGGGCGGCCATCAGGTTCTGTCCCTTGCTGGAGGCGGGGGCCACACCGAGCAGGTTGTTGTTCTTGTCATAGACCTCGTAGTTGCCGCTGCCGTCGATCTTGATGACCTGGGGGGCACTCGGATCCAGGGTGTTGGTGCCAAAACCCGAGCCCGTGCCGGTGTTGTAGACACCGCCCAGCGTTATCTCGCCCGAGCCCAGGTTCTGGGATCCCTTGTCCGACTTCAAGGGGGAAGCCAGCGCGATATCCTCGGGACGGGTGATCGCCTGATCCAGGTTGGCAGCCGCATTCCGGGTGGGTTGCAACAAGATCTTGTCACCCGCGACCGGAGTGCCGGAGAGATCGATTTCGATACCGTGCCCCGCCACCTCGAAGGTGGCTGGCGGCGTGGTCCCCGTGGCAAGCGAGGTACGCTGCCCACTGCCGTCGATGGCGAACACCTCGTAACCGGTGGCGCTGTTGAACCGCACCTCGTAGTCGAAGGTGGTGACCTCGCTCCCCTTGCCGGGGACGAAGTTGACGCTGGCCGCCCCGTTACCCTGGTTGCTGGCGTAGGGCAGCCCCTGGCTTCCCTTGAGGGTGAAGAGATCCCCCCCAAGCTCGTTGTCGAGATCCATCCCCAGCCGGTTCTGCTGGTTCATGGCATCCCCCAGGGCGACGGCCAGCTGCCCCAGCTCCCGCTTGGCGGGCTCCAGATCCCGGCGCGCGGTGAAGAGGCCACCGATGGCACCGCCAATATCCTGGTCGTTGATGCTGGCCTGGTTCTTGCCCAGGGTCAGCTGCAGGGAAGGCTCACGGGAATCCGGATCCCCCGGCACCACCTTGAACTGGGCCACGCCGCCATCGAGCACCAGAGAGTGCCCTGTGCTCATGTTGACCAGCATGCTGCCATTGGGCTGGGTCACGGTGCGGATCTCCATCTTCTCGGAGAGCTGGCGAATGGCCTCATCCCGCTGATCGAACAGCATCAGGTTCTCTTCAGGGGAGCCCTGGGTGCGGACGATGGCCTGGTTCAGATCGTTGATGCTGTTCAGCAGGCTGTTCACCCTGTCCGTCTCGTCCCCTATGGTGGCGTTGATGGTATCGGACTGCTTGTCGAACTGGGCGGAGAGGGTATGGAACCTGTCCACCATGCCGCTCAGTTCACTCAGGGTCGTCTTGCGCCCTCCGATCTCGGACGGTGACTCGTTGGCGGTGTGGAAAGCCTTGAAGTAGGAGGTGATGGTGGTCCCCACGCTGTTGCTGGCATCACCGAGCAGGCTGTCAAGCTGGAACAGTTGATCGTAGCGGGTGTTGGCCGCCTGATAGGCGGACGTATCCCGGCGCACCTCGGCCTGGGCATAGGCGTTGATGATGCGATCGCTCACCATGTCGCCCGTCCCCAATCCGACGGAATTGGTGTAGATCAGGGTGCGTTCACGTACATAGCCCTGGCTATTGACGTTCACTATGTTGTTGCTGGTGGTCTGCAGCAGTCGCTGCTGGGCCAGCACACCCGAGGTCCCAATTCCAAGCAGATCGCTTGCCATAGCTTACAGCTCCATCTCTGTGTTCCTGTCTGCAATGTTGCCGGACGTCGAGTAACCGGCGATGGCATCACTGCGCAACACTTGTTTAAGTTTCCTGGCGTACTGGGGATCGGTGGCATAACCGGCCTGCTGCAACGCCTCGAAGTAACGGTCCGGGCTGTCCACCTTGGCCAGCGCCCCCTTGTAGCGACTCCCAGAGGTCAGGAAATCCACGTAGTCGTTGAAGCTCTCTTCGAACGACTCGTAGGAGCGAAACGCCGCCTTCTGGCGCGAGGCCACCCCTTGCTCGTATTCGAGGGTGCTCACCACCGCCTTGGGGCCTTCCCAACGCGGATCGGCCTTGATGCCAAACAGGTTGTGCGTCACGTTTCCGTCTGCATCCTTGATCACCCGCTTGCCCCAGCCACTCTCAAGGGCGGCCTGGGCCACCAGCACCGCCGGGCTCAACCCCAGCTTGTCCGCCGCCTTCTTGGCCAGCGGCATCAGCCTGTCGACGAACTCTTCCGGGCTGTCAAACACCTTGGCGCTGCCATCCAGGGCCGAAGGCCTCTGGCTGCTGCCCATGGGCGGCATGGTGCGGTGGGGGCGTCTTGGCATGGCCAGCGTACGCTCGGCCCCATTCAGCTCACCCTTCATTTCGTTATCAGCAAAATCTTTGCCAACTTTGGAGGCAGCAATCAGATCGTTGGAGGCACTGGGGGGTTGATAGGGCTTGTAGACCCGCTCGGTACGCTGGGGCAACTTGAGTACCCGGCCATCCTGATGGGTGAAGGTCTGCTCGGGTGAGAGCTGCCTGGCCACCATCTCGGCGATGCCCAGCCCCCCCTTGCTCGACATGTCGGCAACCCGCTGCTCGTCCAGCATCCCTTCATAGAACTGGGTGTAGCTGCTGTTCATCGGGTTGCCCTCGGTGAGCACCGAGTTGGCCTGGCGCATCCCCTTGAACAGGGTCTGGGTGAAGATGGATTCGAACTGGCGGGCGGCCGCCATCAGGGCCCCTTGCTTCCCCTCCTTGCTCAGGCTCATCTGGCGCAGTTTGTCCAGGTTCTGGACGTCCTGCACCATGCCAATATTGATACCGCTCTGGGTGTCGAACTCTGCCATAACCTACCTCTTTGCCGCCCGTGGCAACCGCTTGCCGCTCACGAAATTACAGAATGACCAGTTGGCCCTGGATCGCGCCCGCCTGCTGCAGCGCCTCCAGGATCGCCATCAGATCCCCGGGGGCGACCCCCACCTGGTTCACCGCACGCACCAGGTCGTCCAGGGTCGCGCCGGTATCGAGCTTGAACATCCGACCGGGATCCTGCTGCACGTTGATGGTGGAGTTGTTGGTGACCGCCGTCTGCCCGCCAGCGAGCGGATTGGGTTGGGAGACCTGCTGGTTCTCGGCGATGGTGACCGTCAGCCCACCGTGACTGATGGCCGCCGGGCGCAGCTTGACCTCGCTGCCGATGACGATGGTCCCGGTGCGCGAATTCACGATGATCTTGGCGGACTCGCTCGCCGGGTCCACTTCCAGGTTCTCGATGGTGGAGAGGTAGGAGACCCGCTGGGCCGGATCCCGCGGTGCGAATACCTTGATGGAGGTGGCGTCCATCGCCTGGGCGGTGTTCGGACCCACCAGATCGTTGACCACGTCCGCCAGACGGCGGGCGGTGGTGAAGTCCGGCCGGTTCAGGTTGAAGGTGATGGTGTCGCCCTGGCTGAAGGAGTTGGGAACCTCCCGCTCCACGGTCGCCCCGTTGGCGATGCGCCCCACTGTGGGCGTGTTCACCACCACCTTGGAGCCGTCCGCCCCTTCGGCCCCGAGGCCACCGACCACCAGGCTGCCCTGGGCCACCGCATAGACGCGGCCATCCAGCCCTTTCAGGAAGGTCTGGAGCAGGGTGCCGCCACGCAGGCTCTTCGCCTCGCCGATGGCGGAGACGGTGACGTCTATGGTCTGGCCCGGCTTGGAGAAGGGGGGCAGATCCGCGTGGATGGCCACCGGCGCCACGTCCTTGATCTTGGGCTTGATGTTGTCAGGCACCTTGATGCCGAAGTTGTTGAGCATGGTCCTGAAGGTCTGCTCGGTGAAGGCGTTGTTCTTCTCCCCCGTGCCGGGCAGGCCCACCACCAGACCGTAACCGATCAGCTGGTTGCTGCGCACCCCTTCCACCGAGGCGAGGTCCTTGATGCGGGATGCGTGCGCCAGCCCGAAGGGCAGCAGGCAGCACAGCAGGGCAAGCAGACGGAATCGGTTCATGACATCTCCTAACAAAACCTTCCTGATCCGGGACCCGTGAACACCCCGGACTCTTGAGTCTTAAATGGGCCACCAGGGGCCGTTGAAGAAGCTGGTGAGCCAGCCCTGTTCCTGGGTGTTCGCCAGATCCCCGGTACCGCCGTAATAGATACGCGCATTGGCCACCCGCTGGGAGGAGACGCTGTTTTCCGAGCTCACGTCCTCCGGGCGCACCAGACCGGTGATACGGATGTATTCGTTGCCATTGTTGAGCATGATCCACTTCTCGCCGCGCACCAGCAGGTTGCCGTTTGGCAGTACCTTGACCACGCTGACCGAGATGTTGCCCTGCAGGCTGTTGCTCTGATCCGCCTTGGCCTGCCCCTTGAAGGCACTGTTCTGGCCGATGGAGGCCGACAGATCGTAGGGCCCCGCCGTGACCGGCACGCCACCCAGGGTGACGGGGTCGAGCGCCAGCTTGTTGTCCTTGCCGCTCTGGGTGTTGGCCTTTTTCGACGCCGAGGTCGACTCCGCCAACTGGATGGTGATGATGTCACCCACCCGGTGCGCCTTGATGTCCGAGTAGATGCCGTTGACCTGCTCGGGCTGGAAGATGGCGCCGGTCGGGCGCACCGACACCGGCTCCGACTCCCCGTAGACGGGGGCGAAATCCGGGTCATCCGGTTTGGCGGTATTGGGGGTACTGGTGCAACCCGCCAGCGTCAGCAGTCCCAGCATCCATATGGCTTTCATCATGACACTCCTTTCATCAGGTCCGCTGGGTCAGGAAGGACATCATGGAGTCGACGGCGGAGATGACCTTGGAGTTCATCTCGTAGACCCGCTGAGCCTGGATGAGATTCACCAGCTCCTCGGTCACGTTGACGTTGGAGGTCTCCAGCATCCCCTGCTTGATCACCCCCAGCCCGTCCGCGCCGGCAGTCCCCTGAATGGGGGCGCCGCTGGACTGGGTCTCGAGGAAGAGGTTCTCCCCCATGGGCTGCAGGCCGGTGGGGTTGACGAAGTCCGTGGTGTTGATCTGGCCCACCACCTGGGATTGGCCATCCCCCTTGAGCTGGACGGAGACCTGGCCATCCTCCCCCACGGTGACGCTCTGGGCGTTCTCGGGGATCTGGATCTCCGGTTGCAGCGGGTAACCGTTGCCCGGGGTGACGATGGTCCCCTCGTCGTTCAGGGTGAACTGGCCGTTGCGGGTATAGGCGGCACTGCCATCGGGCAGCTGGATTTCGAAGTAGCCGCGGCCGCTGATCATCAGGTCAAGGGAGTTGTCCGTGGTCTGGACGTTGCCCTGACTGTGGTTTTTCTGGGTGGCGACCACCTTGGCCCCCGCCCCCAGCATCAGGCCGGAAGGGAGCTCGGTGTCCGCCGAGGAGCGACCGCCAGGCTGGTTGATGTTCTGATAAAGCAGATCCTCGAAGATGGCCCGCGCCTTCTTGTAGCCCACGGTGCTGGCGTTCGCCAGGTTGTTCGAGGTGACCGAGATGTTGGTCTGCTGGGCATCGAGGCCGGTCTTGCTGATCCAGAGTGCAGGATTCATGGGGTGCTCCTTGATTAGCTGATACGCAGCAGCTGGGTTTGTGCCTCGTCGTTCTCCTCGGCGGTCTTCATGATCTTGACCTGAGTTTCAAACTGACGTTGCAAGCGAATAAGGTTGGTCATCTCGTCGACCACGTTGACGTTGCTCCCCTCAAGGGAGCCGGCGATCAGGCCCACATCCGCAGACGCGGCCTCACTCTGGCCATCCTTGCGGCGAAACAGGCCGTCCTGGCCTTTCTCCACCGCATCTGCCGCCGGGTTGACCAGCTTGATACGCTGGAAATCTTCCGGCAGGTTGGCGGCGGCCCCCTCGGGGCGGCCGCTGATGGTACCGTCACGATTGATCTCGATCTTCTCCATGGGCAGGGGCAGCACGATGGGCTGACCGGCATCATCCACCACATTCAGACCGGTAGAAGTTTGCAAATTGCCGGTGGCATTGAGCTGCAGGTTGCCCATGCGGGTATAGGCTTCCGCACCGTTGGGATCCTGCACCGCAATCCAGCCCGGCCCATCGACGGCAACGTCAAGATCCCGACCCGTGGTCATCAGCATGCCGTGCTGCAGGTTCTGGCCCGGCCGCTCGGTCATGGCGAACACCCGCGTGGGCAGCCCTTCGCCAAACGCCTGCATGCTGCGCGCCTGCTCGAAGTCAGACTTGAAGCCAATGGTGTTGGCGTTGGCAAGGTTGTTACCACGAACAGCCAGGCTGTTCATGTTCTCCTTGGCCCCGGACATGGCGATGTAAAGCAGGTGATCCATGGGATCCTCCGTCAAACAGATGACTCTCACAGCTCAACTGCAAGTTGAATGCCAAGAGAGATGACGAAGACGGAATGAAAGGAGGAAATGAGGCGGGACTGACACGACAAGGGGCGCCGAAGCGCCCCTTCCAACTACCCGCCGTCTTAGCGGATCTGCAGTATGTTCTGCTGCAGGGAGCTGTTCACTTCCAGGGAACGGGAGTTGGCCTGGAAGTTGCGCTGGGCGGTGATGAGGTCGACCAGCTCGGTGGTGAGATCCACGTTGGACTGCTCCAGTGCCGACGACTTGATGGAGCCGAACGTGCCGGAGTTCGGGGTGCCGGGCAAGGCATCGCCAGAGAGCAGGGACTGGCGCCAGGAGGTGTCGCCGACCTGGGTGAGACCCTGGGCATTGGCAAACTTCGCCATGGCCACCATGGCCACCTTGACGGTGGTGGCGTTGCTGTAAGTGGCGGAGACTATGCCATCCGCCCCGATCTCCACCTTGGTCAGGCGGCCGACGGTGGAGCCGTCCTGGGTCAGCTTGCTCACTTCAAAGGGGGAGGCGTACTGGGTCACGGTACCAAGCTTGAACTCAATCTCCTGGGTGCCATCGGCGCCATTGGTGATGATACCGGCCCCCGCCGCCCCCAGGGGTTCCGTCTTGATGACCGCCGGGGTGGTGGGTGTGACCATCTTGCCGGAGGCATCGAAGGTCACCCGGGCGCTCAGGGGAGCCTGGCTCAGGCCGGTCGCCATGGTGGTGGCCGTACCGCCTACGATGTCGATGGGCTTGTCCCCTTCATAGAGGTACATGCGCCAGGCAGTCGGCACCGCCGCTTGGGTAGGATCGGCCGGATCCGCTTCCTTGGTGAAGTACTGGGTGATGGTGTGTGGCTCGCCCAGGGAGTCATAGACCACCACGGAAGTAGAGGAGGAGTAGGTGGTCGAGTCAGTGGGATCGAATTTGGAGGCATTGACATCCATCAGCGTTTTCGTGCTGGAAGGCAGGTTGAAACCAGCTTCGACCGTCGTGGTCTGCACCGGCTCACCGGCCTTGTCCGGGATCTGGATGGGCTTGGTGGCGTTGATGCTCACCGCCTTGGGGGTGCCGTCAGAGTTGATCTCGTACCCCTGCAGATAACCGCCGGAGTTGCTGACCATGTAGCTGCTTTCATTGAGCTTGAAGGCGCCCGCACGGGTGTAGGTGCGATCCAGGTTGGTCAGGCCGTCCGAGGTCACGAAGAAGCCGTTGCCCTGTATGGCGAGATCCAGCGCGTTGTTGGTGAATTGCAGCGCGCCCTGGTGGAACTGCTGGGCCACAGCGCCAGTCGCCACTCCGTTGCCGACCTGGGTCTTGGCGTTGACGAAGATGGAGTTGGCGTAGACGTCGGCGAACTCGGCGCGGGACTCCTTGAAGCCGGTGGTATTGACGTTGGCAATGTTGTTCGCGGTGACGTTCAGGTCTTTTTGAGCCGCATTGATGCCGCTGAGGGCATTGTTGAATGACATGTCTTTCTCCTTAGATCACTGCGTTAGAGGACGAAGCCGACTGGGTGGTGGTCTTGCCGGTCGTCGCGCCAATTTCCAATACATCGGTCAGGTAGATGCCGCCCAGTCCCTTGAGTTTGAGGGTGCTGGGGTTGGTGCTCGTTCCCAGGGTGACGCTCTCCACCTTGGCGTAAGTCAGGGCGGGGACGCTCTCCGACTTGCCGTCGACGGTGGCATGCGCCTCTATCGAATATTTGCCGCTCTTGGCCTGGTTGCCGGACTTGTCCTTGCCATCCCATTCAAAGGCCACGTTCCCCTTGTGGCTCCCTTCGATGGCGAACTCTCGGATGACCTGGCCGCTCTCGTCCTTCACCGTCACCTTGATGTTGCTGCCGCCATCGCCGGTGGCGATGACCCCCGTGAGGGTGCCTCCCTTCTCCACGTAACCCGTGTTGGACGGGATCAGCACGTTCTGTCCCACCAGCGCGGAGGCCTGCAGCGCCTGGCTGGAAGTCATCAGGCTGTTGAGGCTCTCCATCTGGGTGGAGAGGCTGCTGATCCCCTGAGACGTCGACATCGAGGTCATCTGGGAAAGCATCTGGGCGTTGTCCACCGGTTTGAACGGATCCTGATAGGAGAGCTGCATGGTCAGCAGCTTCAGGAAGGACTCCTGATCCAGCTCCTTTTTCTGGGTACTGGTGTTGACCGTACTGGTCTGGGCCGACGTCGTCCGGTTGACGCCCAGCAGGCTGTCATAGGTATCTGCCACTTATGCTCCCCCCTCTAGGGCGTGCCCACTGGGCCGATTGTTGCCGCCTGGCAGGCGATCACGGGTCACTCTCATCCGGGTTCACCTCTGTCAGGACTTGCCCAGACCCAGGGTCTGCTGCAACATTTTCTTGGCCGCATCGGCCACCTGGACGTTGGTCTGGTAGCTGCGCGACGCCGCTATCATGTCCGCCATCTCTTCCACCATGTTGACGTTGGGCTTGAAGATGAAGCCATCCTTGTCCGCCATGGGGTGATTCGGGTTGTACTCCTTGAGCAGGGGCGCATCACTCTCGACGATGCCCTTCACATCCACCCCGACCGAGGCCTGCTTGTCGGACATGGCCTGATCCAGCTGGGCGGCAAAGACTGGCCGCCTGGCGTGGTAAGTTTTTTCCACGCTGGAGCTGACGCTGTCAGCGTTGGCCATGTTGCTCGCCACCGTGTTGAGGCGAACGGACTGCGCGCTCATGGCAGAGCCTGCAATGTCAAAGACCTTGAACAAACTCATCCTTGCTCTCCTTTCAGTGCCTTGAGCAGGCCGCTTATCTTGCTGTTCATGAATTCAAGGGAGGCCTGGTATTCGAGGCTGTTGCGCAGGAACTCGCTGCGCTCCTGCTGCACGTCCACCGTGTTGCCGTCACCGGTATCCGGTTGCAGGGGATTGCGGTACTGGGTCGTGCCCGGGGTATCCATCTGCAAGGCGAAGTGCTTCTCGCTGGTGGTGCTGAGCCCGAACCCTTGCTGGCCCTGGGCATCCTGCAACGCCTGTGAGAAGTCGATGTCACGAGCCTTGAAGCCCGGCGTGTCCGCATTGGCGATGTTGCTGGACAACACCTCGGCACGCTTGGCGCGCACGCTCAGCGTGTACTGATGAACACCGAATGCCTTGTCGAATGAAATTGCCATAGCACACCTCCTGCTTCATGAATATTTAGCAAGAGGTGTGCCAAGAGGGTATTGAGCGGGGTTATTTGACCTTGTAGACGATGCCGGGGTTGCAGCGGATCATCTCGAACTTGTCGGTGAGGCCGGCCAGAGACTCGGAGGCCCCCAGCATCAGGTAGCCGCCAGGATTGAGGCTGCTGGCGAACTGGTTGAGGATCTTGGATTTCACTTCGGGCGCAAAGTAGATGAGCACGTTGCGGCAGAAGATGATGTCAAACTTGCCGAGCAGGCTGTAGCTCTCCAGCAGGTTGAGGGGACGGAAGCTGGTCAATTTTCTGACACGCTCCACCACCCGCATCTTGTTGTCGCCACAGGGTTCGAAAAAGAGTCGCTTGCGCTCGGGGGAGAGCCCGCGAGCCAGCGCCAGGCTGTCGTAGACCCCCTCCTTGCACTGGTTGAGCATGGTGCTGGAGATATCGGTCCCCACTATCTGCACCCCGCCCGGCAAGGTACCCGGCCGCTTGACTTGCTGCTCCAGCGCCGTCATGGCGATGGAGTAGGGTTCCTGCCCGGATGAAGAGGCGGCAGACCATATCTTGATGGGACGACCGCTCTTGCCAAGCTCCGGGAAAATCTTGTCGCTCAGCAGCTGGAACGGATAGGTATCGCGAAACCACAGAGTCTCGTTGGTGGTCATGGCATCGACCACCGCCATCTTGAGCTCCCGCTCGCGCACGCTCATCGCCCGGGTGACCAGATCAGACAGACTCTCGATACCAAACTGAGTCATCAAGGGCGACAGGCGGCTCTTGACCAGATACTGTTTGTTGTCACCCAGCACTATGCCGCTCTGTTGCGCCAGAAAATTGCTGAATTGCCTGTATAAGTCGTCCGAAAGTGTCTTCATGCAGTTGTTCTTCTTGATTAGAGAGCGCCTTGTACGGCCTTGGCCAATTCATCCGGCTGGAATTTGGCAATGAAATTGTTCGCTCCGACTTTCTGCACCATGGCCTGATTGAACACCCCACTGAGGGAAGTGTGCAGGATAACATGCAAATCCTTGAGGTTGGGATTGTTGCGGATCTCGGCGGTGAAGGTATAACCGTCCATCTCCGGCATCTCGATGTCCGAAATGACCAGGGCTATCTGATCCTTGATGGGACCGTTCTTGGACATCTCCAGCAACATGTTGAGCGCTTCCCGTCCATCCTTGGCCAGCACGCACTGCACCCCGATAGCCTCCAGTGCCCGTTGAACCTGCTTGCGCGCCACCGAAGAGTCGTCCGCAACCAGCACGGGACGCCCGTGAGGATTGCGCTCCACGCTTGCTTCCACCAATTCGGTGGACACCTCGGTGGAGACCGGCGAGATCTCGTTGAGAATGCGCTCCACGTCCAGGATCTCCACCAGCTCACCATCTACCTCGGTCACCGCCGTCATGTAGTTGATGCGACCTGCCCCTTTGGGTGGCGGCAGGATGGACTCCCAGTTCATGTTGATGATGCGCTCGACCGAGTGGACCAGGAACCCCTGAATGGAACGGTTGTACTCGGAGATGATGATGAAGCACTTGGAGAGGTCCTGGATGGGGCGCTTGCCCATCGCCATGCTGAGATCGATCACCGAGATGGTCTGGCCACGGATATGTGCCACGCCGCGAATGCAGGAGTTGAGCTTGGGCATGACGGTCAGAGGGGGACACTGCAGCACCTCGCGTACCTTGAATACGTTGATGCCAAATCTTTGACGTCCATTGAGACGAAACAACAGCAGCTCCAGCCTGTTTTGTCCCACTAGCTGGGTTCGCTGGTTGACCGAGTCCAGAATACTCGCCATAAACACTCCCTAAAAATGCTTGGCACTGATCGTGCATGTCATTATGCATGCACATTGGCTTGCATCAGATCATCGTTGTTTCAACAATCGAATAATTCTGGAGCAAGCATAGTTAACTACGGTGGTATACGTGAATAACTTATCGACCGGTAAGCAAAAATGATTAGTAGACTTTTCCTTATCTTACTGCCGTTTTGCAGTCTGTCTCACGCCATGGCGTCCGAGGTCACCGACTATCTGCAAGAACAGGCACAGGCGTTCGTGCTCGACCAGCTCGATATTCCCCTCGATGCACAGGCCGACGTCAAGGCCGGTACCATTGACGAGCGCCTCCCCCTCACGCGCTGCGAAGATGCCCTCACTATTTCCCTCCCCGCCAGGATGGAGATCCGTCGCAACACCACCGTCTACCTCAAGTGTGAGGGAGAGAAATCCTGGGATCTCTATCTACCGGTCCGGGTCAGCATCCAGAAACCCTATGTCACCGTCGCCGTCCCGGTTGCCAAGGGAGACATTCTGAGTGAACCCATGCTGACCCTGGCATACCAGGACCAAACCCTGATCCGTGGCGACTACCTTACCGACCCGACCGCCCTCATCGGAGTACGCAGCAAGCGTGAGCTCAAACCGGGCCAGCCAATCAGGCTCACCCAGGTATGCGTGGTCTGCAAGGGAGACCAGGTCACCCTGAGCGCCGAAAACAGCAGCATGCAGATCAAAACCATGGCCCGCGCCTTGCAAGATGGCAGCTTCGGAGACATGATCCGGCTTGTCAACACGCGCTCGGGCAGAACGGTGCAAGGCCAGGTCAGTGCAGTGGGCTCCGTGGTCGTGACATTCTGACACAGGAATGCACTGCGCAATTTTTTTCTAAAGTTCTGACCGCCGTCACCGATACACAGGTAAGCGAACAGCAAAGCAGACGAAGGTAAACCTTATGGCTATCAATAATATCAACAACTTGGCTAACAACCGCCTGCAAAACAGCGGCAACAGCCAAGGTGTAGCCACCAAGTCGGCGACCTCCAGCGAGAGCAGCCGTGCGACGACCGTCAAGAGCGACTCTGTCTCCTTGACCAGTGAGGCGCAGCAATTGCAACAGATGCAGAAGACCCTCAACACCGCCTCCACCGGTAACGAGAGCCGCGTCGAGAGCCTGAAGAAGGCCGTGGCCAGTGGGGAGTACAAGGTCAACAGCGAAGCCGTGGCCAGAAAGATGTTCAGCTTCGAAGCCGATCTGGATAAACGGTTGGGATGATGGACCTCCCTTCGCTGCTGCGCGCTCAGGACGACAACCTCTCCCAGATGCAAGGCTTGCTGGCAGAGGAGTTCGACCTCCTCAAGGCTCACCGGGCCCTTGCCTTGCCGGCACTCGCCGATCGCAAGCAACAACTGCTGGTGGCCATCGAGATGCTGGACAAGACTCTGGCAGAGCTACCAGACTTGCAGCAACAGCTGGGCGCCTTCCCGACCCAATTGCAGGCCCTTCAAGCCAAGCTGGAAGCCTGTCAGGAGCAGAACAACCTCAATGGACGTCTGCTCGAACTCAGCATTGTCTCCAATCGCCGTCTCGCCAGCTTCCTCAGCAAGCTCAGAGACAGCAGCTCCCTGACCTATGACGCCAAAGGCAATACCCGCTCAGGCACCCGCTCTTTCGGGATCAAGGCCTGATCTCCTCTCCCCCTTCTGATTTTCTCTCCTTGTCAGCCCCTAGTCAGAGCACCAGCTGCATCAGGGTTTCTCCATCCTTGCAGGCATGGATGCTCATGCAGCCGTCGTCATAGCGCCCATAACTGGCCACCCACTCGCCCCTTGGAAAACAGATAGACCCCGGGTTCATCAGGAAAATCTCTCCCTCCTGGCGCAGCACAGGCACATGGGTATGACCGCTGATGAACAGGCTCCCTGCTGGCAGGGGCACGTTGCCGGGCTCATAGAGATGACCGTGGCTGACAAACCAGCGCCGCCCATCCACCAGCAGCTGGTTGTAGGGCGCCGTGATGGGGAAGTGGAGCAGCATCTGGTCCACCTCCGAATCGCAATTGCCACGCACCGCCATGATGCGGGGGGCCAGCTCGTTGAGCCTTGCCGCCACGGCGGCAGGATCATACCCCGCCGGCACCGGATTGCGCGGCCCGTGATTGAGCAGATCCCCGAGCAGCAGATAGTGATCAGGCTGCCAGGGAGCGAGTTGCGCCAGCACCTGCTCGAGGGCAGTCAGACTGCCGTGCAGATCCGAGATAATGGCAATCTTCATTCCACACTCCTCATGGCTGGCTGAAATAGAGATCCTTGGTGGCGATGGCGCCCTTGAGGTTGCGGCTCGGCAAGCCGCGCAGTGCCGGGTCCACCAGTCGCATCTGGTTGTAGTGATAGACGGGGATGACGGGCACCTCCTCCATCAGCAGTTGCTCGGCCTGATGATAGATCCCGGACCGGGCGTTGGCATCCAGGGTCTCGGAGGCCTGCTGCAGCAGACCATCGAAGGCGGGGTTGCAGTAGCCGCTCTCGTTCTGGGGATCCTGGCAGCGGAAACTGCCAAGCATGGACGACGGCTCGACATAATCACCAAACAAAAATGAACGAGCCAGCATGAAATCACCACTGTCCTTGGCTACCTGATAGGCATTCCACTCCATGTTGTTGAGAGAGACCTCGACCCCCAGCGGTTTCCACATGGCCACCACCGCCAGGGCCAGCTTCTTGTGGTTCTCCGACGTGTTGTAGGTCAGCGTCAGCCTGAGGGGATGGGCGCTGTTGTAGCCCGCCTGGGCCAACAGTGCAGCGGCCCGGGCCAACCGGGTCGGCTGGTCTTCCCGGGAGAGGGGGATATCCAGCTCGTCATAACCCGGCATGGCGGGCAGCAGTGACCAGGCAGAGCGCTCCCCCTGGCCGCTCACCTTCTCGGTCAGCAGGTGGCGATCGATGGCTATGGAGAGCGCCTGGCGCACCCGCACATCCTGCAACTCGGGGCGATTGAGATTGAAGGTGTAAAGATAGGTGCCAAGCAGCGGCAGACCCCAGATCCGCTCCGGTGCCTCCTGCATGGTCTTCTGGTAGTACTCCAGCGCCACCTTGTTGGTGAGCTGGATCTCCCCCGCTTCGTAACGCAGCCGCTCCCCATGCTGGGAAGCGAGCGGCAGGTAGGTCACCCGCTGGATCCGGGTATGGGCATCATCCCAGTACTGGGGGTTGCGTTCGGCTTCGATGCGCTCGTTCACCACCCAGCTCGCCAGCTTGTAGGGGCCATTGCTCACCATCTTGCCTGGCTGGGTCCACTGCTTGCCAAACTGGGCGATGACTCGCTCGTTGACCGGCACGAAGGGGCGCTGGCTGACCAGTTGCAGGAAATAGGGAACGGGGCGCTCCAGGGTCACTTTCAGGATCTGGTCGCTTTCTGCCTCCACCCCCAGGGCATCGAGGTCGAGCGCCCCGGCATAGATGGACTGGGCATTGTTGATGCCGGTCGCCAACAGCAGGCCGGCGGAGGGGGAAGCCTGCGCCGGGTTCAGCAGCCGCCGCCAGGCGTAGACGAAATCCCGGGCGGTGAGGGGCTCGCCGTTGGACCATTTGAGCTGGGGGCGCAGGAAGAAGCGCCACACCAGCCCATCCTCGCTGGTCTCCCAGCGCTGGGCCTGGGCGGGCACTATCTTGCCCTGACCATCCTCGCTCACCAGCCCCTCGAACAGGTCCACCAGCACCACCTCCCCCGGGAAACCGGAGCGGATCAGGGCCGGATCGAGGGACTCGGGTTCGGCGCCATTGCCCTTGACCAGGGTCTGCCTGTCCGACAGCACGGGCTGCTGCACCACGGTAGTGGCCTGAAGCGGCGGCACCGCCATCAACCCGAACAGCAAGGGAGAGAGCCAGCGGCGGGCTGGCCTGGCGGCGAAACGGTAAAACATGACATCAACCTCGTTCAATTCTTTTGACTGCAATGGGGGGAAGGCCGACGGCGCGCCTGGAACCGAATGCATCATGCCGCGCTTGTTATCCCCGAAGACGACCCGTATTGTATCGGGCCTGCCCGATAGAGGGAGTCTTTCGGGCTATTTTTTTCAAGGTTTTATGACGACACGGCCGCCACGGGTGGGCGCAATCGCCAGAAGGCGCACTCCCCTGCCCCGTTGGCAATCGGCCCGGGGCGATGTGTCGCCTGCAAGTCCGGTTGTCGTCTACCGTTTCAGGGGTCTTTATGGGTTACGAATGGCTGGCGCTGGCTGCCGCCAGTTTATGGGCGATCGCCGCCCTCATCTCCGTCAAACCGGCTCGCCATCTGGGGGCCTTTGCCTACAGTCGCTGGCGGATGTTCCTGGTCAGCCTGATGCTGGCCAGCGCAAGTCTGGTGACGGGAGGCTGGCAGACCCTCACCGAGAGCGCCCTTCCCCTGCTGGCCCTCTCCGGCCTCATCGGCATCTTCGTCGGCGACACCGCCCTCTTTGCCTGCATGAACCGACTCGGCCCCAGGCGTAGCGGTCTGCTCTTCTCCTGCCACGCCCTCTTCTCCGCCCTGCTCGGGCTCTGGCTCTTTGGCGAGCGGCTCGATGGTTGGCGCCTGCCGGGCGCCTTGCTGGTCCTGGCCGGGGTCATGCTCGCCATCCTGTTTGGTCGTCGTGGCGACAATCAGCAGAACGAATGGGAGCAGGTGCGCGGCCGCCTCGTGGTCGGCATAGCCCTTGGCCTCACCGCAGCCCTGTGCCAGAGCCTCGGAGCCATCATCGCCAAGCCGGTGATGATGAGCGGCACCGTGGACGCGGTGAGCGCTTCCGGCGTGCGCATGGGCAGCGCCCTCTTGGCACACTGCGTCTTGCGGGCACTGCGCCTGCCGCTCGCCATGCCGCACAACCCCATCAACCGGCAGGTGCTCGGCATGATAGGCATCAACGGATTTCTGGCGATGACGCTGGGAATGACCCTGATCCTGGTGGCCCTGCGTCAGGGAGATGTGGGCATGGTGGCCATCTTGTCTTCCACCACACCGGTCATTCTGCTGCCCTTGCTGTGGTGGCACTCGGGGATGCGTCCCTCGCTCCCCGCCTGGGCCGGAGCCCTGCTGGCCACCCTGGGCACGGCCCTGGTGCTGGGAATGGGGAACTGAGCCCCGTCTATCCTGCTGGAAGGACCAACACGCCCATCGGCGGCACTGAGCCGCCGATGCTCCCCCGTGCCGGACAGGGAGAGAGGCGATCGCGCCCCTAGAACAGAGCCACTTCCTCTTCGGTCAGCTCCCGGTATTCCCCCGGTGCCAGCTCATCGTCCAGAGCCAGATCGCCGATGCGTTCCCGATGCAGCCCGACCACCTTGTTGCCGATGGCGGCGAACATCCGCTTCACCTGGTGATACTTGCCCTCGTGGATGGTCAGGCGTGCTTCCCGATCGTCCAGGATTTCCAGCTCCGCAGGGCGGGTCTTGTCGTTCTCGTTGCGCAGGTAGATACCGTCGGCAAAGAGCGAGATAGCCTCTTCACTCACGGGATCAGCCAGCCAGACATGGTAGGTCTTCGCACACTCGTGCCGGGGCGACGTGATGCGATGGGACCACTGGCCGTCATCGGTGATCAGCACCAGCCCGGTGGTATCGAGATCGAGGCGTCCCACCACGTGCAGTTTGCCCATGGCCGGCTCGTCGAGCAGGTGGAACACGGTGGCGTGATCCGGGTCCTCGTTGGAGCAGACATATCCTTCCGGCTTGTGCAGCATGAAGTAGCGATTCTGCAGGTTCAGGGTCAAGGTCACACCGTCAAACTCGATCTGGTGTTGCTCATTGATGTGAAAGGCGGGCTGCTTGACCAGCACGCCGTCTACCAGCACTTCCCCCTGACGGATCAGCTTGCCCGCCTGGGAACGGGTCAAATCGGAGCAATCGCAAAGAAATTTGTCGAGCCGCATGCAAAAACCTCGGAATCCATCATGATTGGGGGCGACATTATATCGGTCAGACCCGACAACACCAGTACTAAGCGACAGGGACTCAAGATGGCGCCTGACGCCATGATGCGCCAGTGATAGACTGCCGTCAGCAGACCGACATCACACATAATAATAAGCCCAGGATGTACCCATGAAGCCGACGAAGTCTCACCCCGTCATCCCCGTCAGCCAGTTGAAACCTGGCATGTATGTCATTGCCATTGCCAGCCAGACCGGCGCCATGGAAATTGCCCAGACGGGCATGGTGACCAACCCTCAGCAGGTGGAGGCGCTGATCCGGCGTGGCGTGCTGACGGTGCGGGTGGATCTTGCCCGCAGCAAGCTGCCGGGAGGGGGCACGGCAAGCCCGGCGGATGTGGTGACAAACGGGGCGGGCTCCTCTCGTCAGATCGGCAGTGGTGAAGGGCGCGAGCTCAAGATCCGTCGGCTCTATCAGGAGGCGCGCGAACTCCAGGGCAAGTTCATTCGCCATCTCAAGGCCGGAGAGCCCATCGACATCACGCCCCTTGCCGCCGTGGCCGAAGAGATGGTCGATACCATGTTCACCCACGGCGATGCCATGCTCTGTCTGGCGCGGATCCGTGCCAAGGATGCCTACCTGATGGAGCACTCCATGAATGTCGCCATCCTCCTGGCGAACTTCGGCCGCTACCTGGGGCTGGATCGCAGCGTGCTCAAGGAGCTGACCCTGGGTGGCCTGCTCCACGACGTGGGCAAGATCATGACCCCGGACGAGGTGCTCAACAAACCGGGCAAGCTCACCGATGAGGAGCTGGAGGTGATGCGCGAGCACGTGGTCCACAGCCACGACATCCTGGCCGCCACCGCCGGCATCACCCCCATCATGCTGGAGGTGGCCGCCAACCATCACGAGCGGATCGATGGCACCGGCTACCCGCGGCGCCTCAAGGGGGATCAGCTCTCCCTCTACACCCGCATGAGCGGCATCGTCGATGTCTACGATGCGGTGACGGCAGACAGGGTATACAAACAGGGCATGCAGCCAACCCAGGCGTTTCGCATTCTGCTCAAGGGGGTTGATCTGCATTTTGATGCCGACCTGGTAACCAGGTTCATCAAGTGCATGGGGGTCTATCCGGTGGGTACCCTGGTGCAGCTCTCCAACCAGCGCCTGGCCATCGTGATGCAGCGCAACGAACAGCAACCGCTCAAGCCCGTGGTCAAGGTGATCTATCACGCAGGCCATCGCCATTATCTCGAGGTGCAGTGGCTGGATCTCGCCAAAAACGGGGTTCAGGAGACCATAGAGAGCACGGTGGACCCCAAGGAGTTTGGCATCAACCTGGCCAACTTCGTCTAACCTGTCCGGCTTGTTGGCGGCTGCTCGCGGCAATGGCGAATCAGGAACTCCTCATCCAGAGGGGAGAGATCGAAGCGCAGGCAGGCTTCTTCGATGGCCCGGATGTCGTGTTGATGGTGTTCGCTGAGCCAGCGCACCGCGCGGCGCAAGTCTTCACCATGGGGCAGCAGGGTATGGTCGCTCATGGAATACCTCCGGTCAGCCATCGACGCCAGCCCGTCAATCCGGGCTCTCACTTTTAGCTTAGCCCGCCCGCACTCGCCCGGCAGACACCTGCGCCCTTGACGGTGCCCACCCTGTAGCAGGTATGCTCGACCCCTTCGGCGCCCTGCCGTGCCGGCGCCGCTCAAACAAGGATGCTGCATGCAAACCAAGGACAAGTGTCTGGCCGCCCTGGTCATTCTCTGCTGGGGACTCAACTTCGTTGCCATCAAATGGGGGCTGGAAGGCATCCCCCCACTGCTGCTGGGAGCACTGCGTTTCGTCGGAGTCGTCTTCCCCGCCATTCTGCTGGTTCCCAGGCCTGCCATGCCCTGGCGCTGGCTGCTGGCCTATGGCGGTGCCATCAGCCTGGGCCAGTTTGCCTTCCTGTTCTGCGCCATGAAATTCGGCATGCCCGCCGGCATGGCCTCCCTGGTGCTGCAATCCCAGGTGGTCTTCACCCTGCTGTTCGCCATGATCTGGCTCGGAGAGCGCTGGCAGCCCCACCACTGGGTGGCACTGCCGCTGGCGGGAGCAGGTCTTTATCTCATTGCCACCCATGGCGAGGGCAACCTCACCCTCATCGGGTTTGTGCTGACGCTGTGCGCAGCCGCCTGCTGGGGCCTTGGCAACGTCATCAATCGCCAGATAGGTCTGCGCTATCGCACCTCTCTGCCGAGCCTGGTCGCCTGGGGCGGGCTGGTGCCCATCCTGCCCTTCTTCGCGCTCTCCTGGCTGTTCGAGGGGCCCGAACTCATCGCAAGCAGCCTGCTCAACATCCGTTGGCAGGGCGTCTTGTGCGTGCTCTATCTCTCGTTTATCGCCACCTGGCTCGGTTATGGCCTGTGGGGGAGGCTGCTGATGCGCTATCCGGTGGCCCAGGTTGCCCCCCTCTCCCTGCTGGTTCCCTGTGTCGGCATGGTGGCCGCCGCCCTGCTGCTCGATGAACACCCCACTCCCCTGCAATGGCTGGGCTCGGGTCTGGTGCTGCTCGGCTTCGTGGTGCATCTGCTGGGGGGCAAGATGCGCTTCTTGAAGACCCAAACCGAGGATTGACCTCGCCCGGGAAACTTCCCATCATGGGTCAGGTCCTCTTGGGCCCACCCCGTTATTTCGGCAGGATGCCATCATCAGGAGAGCAAGGACATGCGTCATCCGTCATTTTCGATCATCCCCTCTTTACCAGGCATCATGCGGGTCACGGCCATGCTGCTCCCCTTCTGCTGGAGCCCGTTCGGCTGGAGTGCCACCCTGCCGGCAGATCTCAAATGGGAGAGCAACGACACCGATCCCGTCTATGCAGACCCCGAGGCCAAGCGAGGCGGCACCTTCCGGGATTTCATGTCGAGCTTTCCGCTCACCTTGCGCAAATACGGGCCGGATTCCAACGGCGGTTTTGCGGCCTACGTGCGCGAGACCAACCTGCCGCTTCTGAGCACCCATCCCGTGACGCGCAATCCCATCCCCATGCTGGCCAACCAGTGGGCTTTCGGCGCGGATAACAAGACGCTCTATTTTCGCATCAACCCCAAGGCCCGCTGGTCGGACGGCCAGCCCGTCACTGCGGACGACTGGGTCTTCACCCTCAAGATGATGCGCAGCAAGGAGATCAACGACCCCTGGTACAACAACTACTACAGCACCCAGATAAGCGAAGTGACCAAGTTTGACGATCACACCCTCGCCATCACCAGCGGCACCGAGAAGAGCCGGGAAGATCTGCTCGAAGCTCTCCCCTTCACCCCGGAGCCCAGCCACGCCATCAAGCTGACCGCCAACTGGGTCAAGGAGTACAACTGGAAGGTGCTGCCGGTCACCGGCCCCTACCAGATTGGCGAGCTCAAGAAGGGCAAGTCGGTTACCTTCGACCGGGTCAAGGATTGGTGGGGGAACGACGAGCGCTACTTCCAGCACCGCTTCAATCCGGATCGCATCGAGATCAAGGTGCTCAGGGATCAGAACATCGCCTGGCAGCACTTCCTGCGCGGTGAGCTCGACACCTTCCCCCTCGTGATGCCCAACTGGTGGCACGACAAGAGCAAGACCGCCGAATTCGAGAAGGGTTATATCGAGCGGCTCTGGTTCTACAACCAGACGCCTCAGCCCCCCATGGGGCTCTATCTCAACACCGCCGATCCCTTGCTGAGCAATCTCGACGTCAGACTCGGCATCCAGCACGCCCTCGCCCTGGACAAGATGATCGCGACCCTGCTGCGGGGGGACTACCAGCGTCTCAACACCTATGGCTCGGGCCAGGGAGAGTTCACCAATACCGACCTCAAGGCGCGCCCCTTCGATCCCGCCCTTGCTCGCGAATTCTTTGCCAAGGCGGGCTTTACCAAGACCGGACCGGATGGCATCTTGCGAAACGACAAGGACCAGCCCCTCTCCCTCAGCATCACCTACACCACGGCGGAACATGCCCAGCGTCTCACCCTGCTGCGGGAAGAGGCGAAAAAGGCGGGGCTCAACCTCGAGCTCAATCTGATGGATGCGTCTGCCGGCTTCAAATCCATGCTGGAGAAAAAACACCAGAGTGCCTGGATGGCCTGGAGCGGTGGTCGTTATCCCGCCTATTGGGAACACTTCCACAGGGTCAATGCCAACAAGCCCCAGACCAACAACATCATGAACATCGATGACGACAGGATCTCGGCCCTGGTGGAGCAATACGACAAGGCGTTCGATTTCGGCAAGAAGGCCGACCTCTCCCGCCAGATCCAGCAGCGACTCTATGAGCTCGCCAGCTTCGTCCCCGCCTATCAGGTGCCCTATACCCGGGCCGGCGCCTGGCGCTGGATACGCCTGCCCAAGGTGCCGGCAACCCCTCAGAGCGACTTGCTCTACTGGCCCCTCGACGGCTCCAACTCGGGTTACAGCTTCGGCGGCCTGCTCTGGATTGACGAAGCGGCAAAGGCGCAGACCCGGGCCGCCATCAAAGGGGGGCAGACCTTCCCGCCAGTGACCATCACGGATACCACCTACCAACAGAAATAGGGCAGCTGGCACCGTCAGCCCCAAAACAAAAGACCCCGCACATTGGCGGGGTCTTTGTTACAACCGGGATGGCACCAGGCAGAGGGCATTCAGCCGCGTTTGGCCTGCTTTTGCGCAATGGCGTCGGCGACGTCGGCCGGGTCCAGCACAATGCCTTCCTGATCCGGTGTCGGGAACACGGCCACGCAGAGATCATCCTGCTCCATGCCGTCCACCCAGCGATCCAGCCACACCTTGAGGGTGATGGACTGCGGCTTGCACTCGGCCCACTCCCCTTCGGCCCAGGCCTTGGCGTAGTCGGGATGCGGCCATACCGGGATGCAGTCTTCCTCTTCGGTCGTCAGCATCATGACGCCGTGTTCGTCGGTCAGGACAAACAGCTCTTCGTGCTCGACCAGCTTGCTGATGAAGTGATCAAAGCGGTAATCGGCGTTCAGTTGCAGCGCGGCATTGCGCTCGGTGTCGCTAAGTTCATAGCTCATCGGTCAAGTCTCTCGTTCAATAAAGGGCGACATGTTCACATCTTGCCGACCCCTTGTCCAGCAGGAGTAATGGGTCAACCGTCTTTCCATCGCCTCACCCCAGCTCGGGGGTCAACAGCCGGAGTCCCGCGGTCTCACCCAGTTGCTCCCTCAGCCAATAGGCGGACTCCACTTCCACAAAGCAGAGCTGATCCCGCCCCGAAGCAGCCCCCACCATGATCTGCTCAAGCCGTGCTTGCTGGGCGGTACTCCAGGCAGCAACCAGCTTGCCGCCATGGGCCTCGTCCACCACCTCACGGCGCAGCTCGAACAGGTTATCGGTGATCGGGCTGTTTATCTTGCTCGGGTGGCGCCAGTACATCTGCAGGTTGTCCAGCATCTCCTCATCGTAACTTGCCAGCGCATCGAGCTCCGGCGTCTCTTTGCTTTGGGCCGCGAACTCGCACCAGCCTGCCGACAAGGTAGCCAGACTCTGGGCATCCTTGCCATGCTGGCGCAGGGTCGTCACATCTTCCCCACGAATGGCCGGCAGCCAGAGATCTCCTTGATGTTTCGCCAGGAGAGGGAGCAGCAAGGAGGGAGCATAAACAGGAAAACGGGGACCCAGAGAGTGCAGCAGAGAGACCAGAGTAACAGTGATCATGAGACGCGCCTTGAACAAGATGACCTGGCATCACGCCTGGTCATGAGGGTGAACGAGGGTGCCATTCTAGCATGTTTGCCTTGCTGGGGGCGTTTGCGTCCAGCCGGGCCGGTGATAGATAGCGTCCAAAAAAGCAGCGTTTGAACCAGAGCGGCCCCGATAAAGGCCAATTGTTTGAGCCAGCGCCCACTAAAGAGGCACCGGGGATGCTAGGTTGCATACATCTTTAGCGTAAGGAGTGCATCCATGAGTGGGATCAACCAGGTTTCTGACGATTTTGTGAATGAGCTGAAAATACTGGCGTGTTTTGATCCGGCCAACATGAGCCTGGGGATCAAGCTGCGCAGCGACATGTCGGAAGCGCTTTGCCAGGCGGCAGCGCGCCTGCACAGCCAGGGCCTGATCACCGCGGCAGATGGCGGCTATCTGACCCCTTTCGGCATGACCATGCTGGAGCATCTCCAACACCTGCTGGTTGCACTCAAGCCGAATTGAGCGGTTGTGGTGCCCAGAGCGAGAAGTTGAGCAACTCCCAGCGCTCTCCTTGTCGCAGTAGACAAGCAAACAGCAAAGGACCTTCGGGTCCTTTTATCTTGCCATCGACCAGCCACTCTCCCGCCCGTTTTGGCACCGGCTGTACCCTGATCTCATCGGGTTTCACCGCGTTTCCCAGACGAACATGTACAAACTGTTGACACACGGACACGGCATCATTCACCGCAGGATCCGGCGTTGGCGGGCTGGCCTGACCGGTCAACGCCACGGTCAGCAAGAGGGAGGAGAGCAGGGTCATGACGCGTATTGATGAAGCCATGAAAACAAAAAGCCGTGGCACCAGAGGTACCACGGCTTTCTTAAATTCTGCAAGAATTACAGAGCAGTTACGTTCTCAGCCTGCGGGCCTTTTTGACCTTGGGTCACAGAGAACTGTACGCGCTGACCTTCAGCCAGGGTACGGAAGCCGTTACCTTGGATGGCGCTGAAGTGAACGAAAACGTCCGGGCCGTTTTCTTGCTGGATGAAGCCAAAACCTTTGGTTTCGTTGAAAAACTTAACGGTACCGGTGATCATGTTAGACATATCTTTAAACCTGTATTCAAAATAATTACTTATGCTTTTCAGCGGGTAAAGCTCAAAAAACGGGATTACTTATGAACAACAGGAAAAGATGTAAAACATCATATTCATTGACATAACTATCGCCCTTTCAAGCTGGTTGAGATTATACGTGCCTTTGTCGATTACGCAAACAAATTTGTACCCCGCCAGCGGCGGGGTACAGCGGTTTAGACCTGTGCCGACTCCAGTGCCTGAACCAGGGCTTTGAGGAAGCGAGCCGCCTCTCCACCGGTGCAGGCTCTGTGGTCAAACGTCATCGACAGGGGAAGTGCACGCACCGGGCGCGCCTCGCCGTGGATGAACACCACCTTCTCGAACAACTTGCCCGCTCCTATGATGGCCACCTGGGGTGGTGTGACGATGGGGCTGGCGTAACGGCCAGCGATGGCGCCAAAGTTGGTGAGGGTGATGGTTGCCCCCTGCAGCATTTCCCGCGGCACGGCACGGGCCTTCACATCGGCGATCATCCGATCCAGCCCCTGCCGTATGTCAGCCTGGTCCCGCTCTGCCACGTTTTCCATCACGGGCACATAGAGCCCATGCTTGGAGTCGACCGCGATGGCCACATTGACCTCCCTGAACAGACGCCGCGACAGGGTCTCTCCGTCAAACCACGCATTCATGGAGGGTTCGGCCCGACACGCCACGCCGATCGCCTTGATGAGGCGCACCGTCACATCTTCATCCGGGCGCCAGTGGCGCAAGTCCACTTCGTCGGTGATGCTCACCGGCACCACAGTCCGGTGCGAGAGCTCCATCGCCTTGGCCATGGCCCGGCGCGAGCCTTTCAGGAATTCATTGCCGCTCTCCTGCTGGGCCTCGAACGCCTGTTGCACATCCTGCTCGGTCACCATGCCAGCGCTGCCGGTTCCCTTGACCTTGTCGATGTCCAGTCCCAGTTTTTGCGCCAGCAGACGTACCGCTGGCATGGCTTGCACCAGCGTGCCGCCGGGCGCCATGGCCCCCACCACGAAATGATCCTCGATATGCTGCTGATGGGCGCTGACCTTGCCAACGACGGTGCCGTCATCCTCGCCCCCTTCAAACTCCACCAGCGGTGCCCCGATGTGGAGGATGTCCCCCTCCTGCCCGCACAATCTGGCGATGACCCCGGCCACCGGTGAGGGCACATCCACCAGCGCCTTGGCTGTCTCCACCGACAGCAGTACCTGATCTACCTGCACCGTATCACCGGCGCTCACCTTCCACTCGACGATCTCGGCCTCGGCCAGTCCTTCGCCCAGATCCGGCAATTTGAAAAATTTCATGACCTGCTCTCCCTCTGCTGGGACATCACCAAACATTGACAGACACCATGGAGCCCTGTGGCCCTGGCACTTGCGCATCCGTACCTGTCGTGCGTCATAGCCACTGGTTCTCCATCAGTTGCCGAGCCGCCTGCGCGATCTCCTGCTCGGTGATGAGGTAATACTCCTCGTTGCGATAGTAGGGGACGGCGGCATCCACGCCGGTGAGGCGTCTTGGCGGCGCCTTGAGGGCAGTCATCGCCTCTTCGGTCACCTGGGACACGATTTCGGCACCCACCCCGAAACTGCCACAGGCTTCGTGTACCACCAGCAGCCTCCCGGTCTTGCGTACCGAGGTCAGGATGCTCTCCATGTCCAGGGGTTTGATGGTGGCAAGATCCAGCACCTCGCACTGGATGTCCTGCTCCGCCAGCAGGTGCGCCGCACGCATGACTTCCTGGATGCAGGCACCCCAGGCCACCACAGTGATGTCCCGGCCGGGACGCAGGGTGAAGCAGACATCCAGCGGCAGGCCGACGCCGTCATCCACCACATCCGACTTCATGGAGCGATAGATGCGATCCGGCTCGAAGAACATCACGGGATCCGGATCCCGAATGGCCGACAGCAGCAGGCCGTAAGCCCGCTTCGGGCTCGAAGGGATCACAACCCGCAGCCCGGGGATATGGGCAAACAGGGCCTCGACGCTCTCGCTGTGGTGCTCGGGTGAATGGATGCCGGCGCCGTAGGGGGAGCGGTAAACGATGGGACAGGTGATGCGGCCACGGGTCCGGTTTCGCATCCGTGCCGCCTGGCAGATGATCTGCTCCATGCCCGGGAAGATGAAGCCCTGGAACTGGAATTCGGCCACGGGTTTGAGCCCCTGGGTCGCCATGCCCACCGCCACACCGGCGATGAGTCCTTCGGCCAGCGGCGTATCGATGACCCGCTTGAACCCGAATTTATCGCGAAGCCCCACGGTGGCGCGAAACACACCGCCGTTGACCCCCACATCCTCCCCCAGTACCACCACATCAGGATCGCGTGCCATCTCGTGGTGCAACGCCAGATTGATCGCTTCGAGCAGCGTGATATCGCTCATAGTCCCTCCCCGCTCTGCAGCATGCCCTTGGCGATGATGCGCTGGCGCTGGGCAAGATAGGCCTTCGGCAGCTCGGCAAACTGGTAATCGAGCAGGGTCTCCGGCGCCTGGGGCGTGATGGCCTCGTAGGCGGCAACGGCGCGTTCCACTTCCCGGCCCGCCTCTGCCAGCAGCGCCTGTTCCTGCTGCTCATCCCACCAGCCCCGTTCAAACATGAACTGGCGCAGCCGCTTGACCGGTTCCTTGGCCCAGGCCGCTTCCACCTCGGCACCGTCACGATAGCGAGTCGCATCATCGGCGGTGGTGTGATCCCCGAGCCGGTAGCTGACGGCTTCGATGAGCGTCGGCCCCTTGCCGCTGCGAGCCCGCTCGACGGCGGCGCGGGTCGCCTCATAGACCGCCACCACGTCATTGCCATCCACCTGGAGGCTGCGCACCCCGGCCCCGATACCCTTCTGGGCCAGGGTGGGCGCGCTCGACTGCAACTTGCGCGGCACCGAGATGGCCCACTGGTTGTTGTTGATGATCATCACCATGGGGAGATGCCAGACACCGGCACAGTTGAGCCCCTCGAGAAAGTCTCCCTTGGAGGTGCCGCCATCGCCGATGGTCACCACGGCGACTCTGGGCTGGTTGCGCAGCTTGAAGGCAGCCGCGATGCCGGCAGCATGGGTGATCTGGGTGGCGATGGGAACGCAGATGGGCAAGTCTTCCGACAACTCGCCATCGGCCTTGTAGAAGACACTGCCCCGTTCATCGCCGCCCCAATACTGCAGGTTCTGCTCCATGGGCACGCCCCTCACGTAGAGAGTGGGCATGTCCCGGTAGTAGGGCACATAGACATCCTCTGACTGCATGGCGAGCCCGACCCCGATCCCCACCGCTTCCGCCCCAAGATGGGAGGGAAAGGTGCCGAGTTTGCCGGTTCGCTGCAGTGCTATCGCTTTCTTGTCGTAACTGCGCACCATCACCATGTTGCGGTAGAAGGTGTGCAGCATCGCCTTGTCCAGCCAGGTCGGCAGTGTCGCGACCGGGCGCCCCTCCTCATCGAGGTAACGAAGGAAGGGGATGTCGACATGGGTCATAACTGGCTCCTTGCCGTTGTCAGCGTCACCACCATGAGGTGACATTTAAAATGTAAACAACATGTTAATCAGAGGGCAACGAGATTCATCCAGGTAAGACCAGTAGAAACTTCTTTTATTTTCGAAGGTAATCGGAATTTTCGGCGAGCAGAAACAAAGAAGGGAGCCTGTTCAGGCTCCCTGTCATATCGAGTTCGGGATCACGCCCATCACCGCCATGCTGCTTGCCACCGCCCGTGGCGCAGGATCAGCATGACAAAAAGGCGTCAATTCACTCCCACAAACGGGTGGGTACCACCAGCAGCATGGTGCGCTGTCCGATGGCCACGTTGGCGTTGGGGAAGACCACCGCCTCCCGCGGTTTCTCTACCCTGTATTGCCGATCCCCATCTTCTGCCAGCACAAAACCCTGGGGAAATTCGGTGAAATTGTCCACATCGCTGGCAAACAGGAAGCGGAACTGCTCCGACTGCTTGTTGATCACCCGATCTATGGCAAAAAGCGTGAAGTCATCGGCTCGCCAGGGCTCGAGGGCCACATCATCCCGGGTCACCAGCTCCTGCAATGTCTGGCGCACCTCGATGAAGCGGGTCATGTCGTTTTCACCGAAGGGCCGCACCTTGCCCAGCTCCACCGTAAAGGCATGGGCGCCGTGCTGGTGCGAGCTGTAATAGCTGAAGGTGGTGGTCGGGCCGCTCGAGAGCAGTATGGTGCGCACGCCGCAGGCACCGAGGAAACGTACCTGCTCCTTGCAGTGGGGGCGTTCGTGGGGGAAGGGATAGACGGCAAACTTCTCGTGGCGCGAGCCGCGAATGGCGGTATGCAGATCGTAGTGGTAACGGGGCCTGGCCGAGTCGGCAAAGAAGCGGCTCACATACTGCTCCAGACGCATGGCGCGGATGCGCTCCCGGTTGCACAGCCCCTCCCCCTTGCTGTGGGCGCCCGAGAAGAGGCGGTTCATGTTCTCTTCCACCTCCCTCACCCCCTGGTTCATGGCGGCGGGGTTGCCAAAGAGGAAGAGCACCCGGTGACGAACCTTGAGCTCCTCTGCGAGCAACCGGGTCAGCAACTGGTTGCAGATCTCGATGGGGGCGGTCTCGTTGCCGTGGATGCCGCAGGAGAGGACGATGTCCTTGTGCCCGGGTTGCCCCGCCTCGGAAGCGGGTTCCAGGCAGATCACGCCGGTATCCCACACGCTCACCCGGGTACCGTCGGTCAGATTGAAGGCGAAAGGCTCGAGCTGCCACTCATGGCGGCGCGTCAGGGCCAAAAAGTCATGCTGGGGAATCATCCGTCTCACCCTTTAGTCTGGAATGCCATGGCCGGATTATACGCAAGGCAACCGGGCTTAAAATCAGTTTTTAAACAAATTCAAACAGTAAGGATACAAAAGTGGCGAAAATGAGTGACAACTCATGCAACAGGATCAAGCGAGGGGAAACACGGGAGAGGGAAAGTGGTGAACGGGTATCGGCAGGTGAAGACAGCATGCCTTCGGCAGACGGGTGGGCAGAATGCCCCTGGGATCAGCAGAAAAACAAGGCATCCATGCCCGGCTGATCAACCACGCCAGAACGGCTTGGTGGTCTCTTGATAGCGGTCGGCTTCGTTCAGACCGATGTCCTTGAGCAGGTAGGCGGGCAGCTCGGAGAGCTGGCGACGGCTGCGGCTGCGTTCCAGCCAGGTCAGGACGGTCATCTTGACGCGAGCAACCAGATTCGATTCGCTGGAATGCTGGTAACCGGCTTCGGTATAAGTCATGTTGGCCATGATATGGCTCCTCTCTCTAGTTCTGCGCAAGGCTCGGATTTGATGCGCAAAGCTTAGTCAGGGCGGGGAGGTGCCTCAATTGACGAATTTTGATACATGACATTAGTAAAAGTAATGGTTGATATCGCCAGGGCAATAACCATAACCATATGATTTTAAAATGAAATAATGCTGAAAATTTCCCCCTGGCAGCCTGACAGCATTTTCTCCTGCGCCACCCACTTCTAACTATGCACTTTCCCACGCTAGCTATGCACGGCACGACGCCGAGTCAGCAGGGTGCAAACTCTCGGTCACCAGGGTTTGTTAACAAATAGATCGCAACAAGATCGTTATTTAACAAAAAGTTACGAACAGGCAACCTGAACCGGATGCCCCCATGTCACCCCCATCGTCAGGGTGGCACCGGACACTTGGCACCCTGCCATCATACTGGTATGGTTATTTATACAGTGGTTTATCATGCTGCCTCCCCACACTGCCCCAATATCATGCTGAACAGGGGAGCGGCACACACACAGGATCTGCCGATGGACACCTTTACCCCCACCGCCGCCCTGCGTCAACAGATGGCCCTGCTGGAGGCGTCGCTGGCACGCCTTGCCCGGCAACTGGGCCAGCTCGACCTGCTGGAGGCTCATGTCTATCCCCTCCCGGCCGTGGCCCAGGGGGAAGAGCATGAGCCCATCGAGGCCATCGAGGTGGGCTATCTCTCGGGCGAGGCGGCCCTGGCCGCCACCCTCGCCGCCTTTCAGGACCACAGCGCCCGCCCCGGCTGCTCCACCAAGGCGACCCACCGTCTGCCCGGCTGGCTGCGCTTTCCTGCCGCCTGCGCCAGGGAGCTGGCACCCGTCATCGAGGAGATCAACGCGCACAAGCTCGCCTTCAAGGCCATGGTGCAGGCGGCGGGCGGGCGGGACGAGAAGTTCGAGCTGGTGCACGGCGCCCTGCCCGGCGTCATCACCCTGCAGGTCTATCGCAAGCTGACCTGGCTTCAGGGGGATCTCCATTCGCTGGGCTTCACCTGGGCCGACAAGCAGAGCATCAGCCGCCTCAGCCGGGAGCAGGTACTGGAGATGCTGGAGCGCAGCCGCCGGTATGTACCGGCGCTCTTTGACAACGAAGAGTGGAGCAAGATGGTGGATCAGGAGGTATACGACATTCGCCGCCTGCCGGCGGATGCCGGCCTGCGGATCCGCAGGCCGGTCAAGACCCACCCCATGATCAACCTGCTCTGGCAGGACCGGGAGCCCCGCAAGCAGCAGATCAAGGCGAGCCTTCCCCTGCTGCTCTGCTCCGATACCCAGCCGGCCGTCACCCATCTGGGCCACTACCCGCCCAAGCTGCGCCAGGCACGCCGGGATCGCAAGATTGGCGGTGACCCCATCATAGAGCGGCTGCACCTCTACCTCTATCAGGGGTAGCGCAGGCTCGGCACCGCCACAAACGACAAGGGGAGCATCACGGATGCTCCCCTTGTCACATCGGGCGACAGCCCGCCGTCAGCTCATCAGCAGTGCCCGCAGGCTCTCCACATCCAGCCCCTTCACCTCGGACTGGCCGCTCAGGAGGCCGTCGGCCAGTGCCCGCTTCTCGTCGTGCAGCGCCACTATCTTCTCCTCCACCGTCTGCTCGCACACCAGGCGATAGACGGTTACCGGCTGGGTCTGGCCCATGCGGTGCGCCCGATCGCTCGCCTGATCCTCCACCGCCGGGTTCCACCAGGGATCGAGGTGCAGCACGGTGTCGGCCTGGGTCAGGTTGAGGCCCGTGCCCCCCGCCTTGAGGCTGATGAGGAAGAGCGGCACCGCTTCGTGGCGAAAACGCAGGATGGACTCCTGACGGGACTTGGCCGAGCAGCCCCCATCCAGATAGCAGTAGTCCCACTGCCGCTGTTCGATACGGCTGCGCAGCAGGCTCAGCAGATCGACAAACTGGCTGAACACCAGCACCCGGTGGCCACCATCGATGGCTTCGTCCAGCAGCGCCATCGCCTCGTCCAGCTTGCTGCTGGTCTGGGACCACTCCGGCATCACCAGCTGGGGGGAGCAGCAGAGTCGGCGCAGCCGGGTCAGGCCGCTCAGCACATGCATCAGGGCACGGCCATCGGCACTTTGCACCTGCTGCACCACCTCGCGCCGGGTCGCCTCGTAGAGCTGACGCTCCTCGGGGGAGAGGCTGATGTGATGGATGATCTCGGTCTTGTCCGGCAGCTCCGTCAGCACCTGTTGCTTGAGGCGGCGCAGGATGAAGGGGCTGATCACCGCCCGCAGCATCGCCATGTGCTGGGGATCCTTGACCGCCTTGCCAAAGCGGCGCTTGAACTCCCCGAGGCTCCCGAGCAGGCCGGGGTTGATGAAGCTGAACAGGCTCCACAGCTCCCCCAGATGGTTCTCGATGGGGGTGCCGGAGAGGGCGAGGCGAAAATCCCCGTCGAGCTGGAACAGCAGCTTGGCACGCTGGGTACCGGCATTCTTGATCTGCTGTGCCTCGTCCAGCACCATGCTCGACCAGCGGCGGGACTTGAGCGCCTGGGAGAGACTGCCGAGCATGCCGTAGTTGACCAGGACGATCTGTCCGGCCCTGGCCCCCTGGATCAGGGTCTCCCGCTCGGCGGGATGGTCGAACACCACCACCTCGAGCTCGGGGGCAAAGCGGGCCACCTCCTCCTGCCAGTTGGTGACCACTGACTTGGGCACCACCACCAGCGCCGGGCCCAGGTGCTGGCGCATGCGCAGCACGATGAGGGCCTGCAAGGTCTTGCCCAGGCCCATGTCATCGGCCAGACAGGCGCCAAAGCCGTGATGGGCCAGGGTCGCCATCCAGCGTACCCCCTCCTTCTGATAGTCCCGCAGCGCCGTCAGCAGCTCGGGGGGACAGCTCACCTCCTGCTGCCACTCCTGCTGGAGATTCTGCCAGGCGGCATCCCCCTCGGTGGTGATGACGGAAAGCAGGCGGGCCAGCGGATAGGCCAGCTTGTTGTTGATGCGCTGCTCGTTGTCCAGCATGGCGCCGAGCACGGTGAGGCGTTCCACCAGCTTGTCGCTCAGCATCAGGCTGGTCTTCTCGTCGAGCTGCACCGTGCGCTGGCCCGGGGTCAGCTGGCGCAGGATGAGGCGAAGATCGAGGATCTGGTGCTCGTCCAGCGAGAGCGCCCCCTCCACCTGGAACCAGTCCTGACGCCGCTCGATGCGAAGGCTCAGGGCCGCCTCATCGAGGCTCTTGAGGCGGGCGCTGTCCTGGTGCCAGTGCACCACCACACCGGCGTCCACCAGCTCCGGCAGGGCGTTGACCAGGGTGAGCGCCTGCTCCCCGTCCAGCTTCCACTCGTTGCCGGGCAGGCCGATGGGCAACTGGTTGCGAAGACGCTGGGCATCGTCCTTCTCGGCAGCCAGATCCCGCTGCCAGTAGTGATACTCCCGGATACCCTGGCGCACGATGGCCTCCCCCTTGCCCAGAGGCAAGGGCGGCAGGTCCCCCTCCCGGGTCACCAGCTGGACCACGAGCTGCCCCTCCTGCCAGTCGAGCAGGACGGAGGGAACGCCGGGCCAGGGGGCCAGCTCGGCATTGCCCCTGAGCCCCGCCACCTGGCTGTGCCAGGGGAGATCGGGGATCGCATCCAGCGTGCGTTGCAGCTCCTCGAGCCCGGCCGGCGGCAATGCCGGAATGGCCTCCAGGGCCGGTAATCTGTCCAGCAGTGCCTGCGGTGTCAGAATAAGCTGCCACAAATCCTGAGCCAGAGGGACGATGTGCGCACCGCGGGCGGCGGGAGCAGGATGTAGTCTGGCACTCATGCCCTCCCCGCTCTGTACCAGTTGCAGCAGGGGGGCGCTGACGGCCAGTTGCAGCTTCTGCCCCTTGGCATTGAAGAGACGAGGATGGTTTGCCAGGGGCACCCAGGCATCCCGGGGCAGCTTGCCCATGTTGCGCGGCAGGGTGCGCACCAGTGCCCAGTCAGCTTCGTCCAGCAGGCTGGCGTACTGGGTGGAAAGCAGGGCCGGATCGACCCTTCGCCCGGCGGTCCACTCCCCCTTGGTGCTCTGCTTCTGGATCTTGCACTCAAGCTCAGGCCCCTCCGCGTGGAGCAGCCAGACCAGCCGCTCCTGGGGCTTGCGCACCCCGCTCGAGCGTCCCAACCCCTGCAGCCAGTTGAGCCAGCTTGCCGAGGCGGGGGCCTTGCCTTCCTCCTCGGTGGCATCCTCTTCCTCCCCTTGAGCAGGGCGCAGCGCGCGCAGGGGCCAATGGGCGGCCTCCCGGCCAAGCAGGAGTCGCAGCAGATCCTGGCAGAAGGCCATCAGGCGATGCCGGGGCTCGGCGTCCAGCACGTGGGAGAGGTCCCACTTGTGCAAGATGGTCACCTGGGGGCTCTGCTCGCCGTGGCGCGCCAGGGCGCAGAGATCGAGCCAGAGGTAACCCCAGTGGAGCTCCTCCAGCGGCAGTTGCAGGGTATCGAACAGGCCGACCGCCTGGCCGTGGCGATCTCCGGCCCACTGCCCCAGCAGATCGGCCAGCAGGGGGGAGTGATGGCCCAGACTGCGCTGCCACTTCTTGCGCTGCTCGCTCCCCTGCACCGGATCTGCCTGTTGCAACCAGCCGAGCCAGAGCAAGGCGCTGAACATCCGAGGCCAGGGCGACGCCTCTTGCCCCTGCCACTGGCCAAGCGCCCCCAGCAGCCGCTCGGCCAGAGGTTGCTCATCCCCCTGCTGCGCCAGTTGTTGCAGTGCAGGCCAGTGAGTGGTTACCTCGCCCCCAAAGGAACCGCAGAGCCACTCCCATTCTCGGGCGCGAGCCTGGAGCTGGCCAGAGAGCGCCGGGGAGCAGGAGGTGACCAGCGTTGCCAGCGGCCAGCCCTCGTCAGGCTCTGCGTCAAGCAGGGCCTGCAGGGCGAAGTGCTCGAGCAGCAGGGCCTGCCAGGCGGGGCTGGAGCCTGCCAGCAGGCGGGGAGCATCGGGGAGATCCAGGAGGCTCAGGAGTTCGGCACTCTGGTAATAGGCCGGGATCTGCCCCGCGTCTCCCAGACAGAGCTCGCGCACCACCTCCTGTGCCCGCTCCAGGCCCGTGACCGAGGGGATGCGGGACCACTGCGGCATGGGGCACTCCCCCGCACGCACCGCCAGGATCAGGGTCAGGGTTCCCTCTGCCGTCAGACTCCACTGCTGCTCCGTTCGTTGACGGACAAGCCCCCACTGCTGCAACTGATCGAGGGTATCGAGCAGCGCACGCCCGGGTGCGCCCGGGGCATAGAGGGTGTCTTGCAGGTAACGAGTGCTGGCGGCGCGCTGCAATTGCAGCTCGCACAGCAGGGCATGGCAATCTGAAGAGAGGGTGAAGGCTGACATCAGAACTCACGGGCAAGTGCAAAGGCGGAATTTTAACGGGAAAGCGGCGGCGGCTCGACCCTTAAGCGCGAAATAGTGCAAAAAAGCTGGCGCCTTTGATGGGTACGCGAGCGACAGGGCTGACAGGGCACTCGTCCCTGCCACCGGGCAACGGGCTGCAGGAGGGGCGCTGTCATCAAAAAAGGCGCCGCAGCGCCTTCTGGAAACAGGTTGTTGGCTCAGCCTTCCAGCCGGGCCAGACGGGCTTCCAGCCCCTGCAACTGCCCCTTGAGGTGCTCGACCTCTTCTTCGAGCGCTGCCAGTCTGTCTGCCGCCGGTGACACAAGGTTGCCAGCGGGCGCCGCGTCGGCCAGCGCCTGCAGATCCACCTCGCCACTGAACAGGTGCGCGTAGCGGGATTCCCGCTTGCCCGGCTCACGGGGCAGCTTCACCACATAGGGCCCCCGTTCGATGAGGGTGGCCAGCACGGCATCCACTTCGGTCACATCGTCAAAGCTGCACAGCCGGTTGGTGCGCGAGCGCAGCTCACCCGGGGTCTGCGGGCCACGCAGCAAGAGTTCGCAGATAATGCCGAGCTCCTGGGCCGAGAACTTCAGCTCGCCGAACTCGGTATTGCAGAAACGATGCTGATAGCGGGGCACCCTGGCGTTGAAACCGGCGGTATTGACCACCAGACGGCGGCGGATCAGCTCGTCGATCACGGCACGAATATCCAGCTCGGCGAGCTCCAGCACGGGTTCCCGGTTGCTCTTCTGGTTGCAGGCATTGACCAGTGCATTGAGCGAGAGAGGGTACTGATCCGGCGTGCAGATCTCTTTCTCAATCAGGCAGCCGATCACGCGGGCCTCTAATGGGCCTAGTACTATCTCCATGTCATACTCCCTTGCCAAACAAGACGTTAAGACGGTTATCTTAGCCAAGGCGCTTGCGCCGTCCAGCAGATAACCCCATTTTTGCGAGCCGATGAAACCCTTGCTGCAACCTTGTACAGCAAAACGGCCTCGGTGCACGGGCGAGGTGAACGGATGGCCGGGAACCTCTTTGGCAACAAGCCCCTCCCCCTTCAACGAGGCGGGCACAAAAACCATCACGGCCGCAAAGGCGGCCGTGATGGTAGACAGATTGAAACGACCCTCACGAAGAGGGCTTGCGCTCCAGGGTCGCGGCCACCTTTCTTGCGGCCGACACGGTGAGCAAAGGCTCACCCGGATAGAGCATCAGGGCGCTTGCCCGCAGGTTGTCCGCCTCCGCCGTGCGCCCCAGGGCATTGAGGGCGATCACCATGTTGGCGTAGATGTTGGCCCTCGGGGTATGGCGCACGAAGGCCTGCCCCCAGTCGAGGTAGGCTTCAAGCTCCGCCTGGTTGTTGGCCTGCAGACCGACCATGAGGCGCACCGCGTTCACGTCGAACTCCACCCGGGTCAGCCAGGCCATGGGGTTGACGATGTCGAGCAGGAGCGCAGGCTGCTTGTAACCGCCCCGCTCATACTTGGTCACCACCCAGGCGGTATGCAGGGCGGTCAGCATGAAGGGGATGACGATCAGGGGAATGGCGATGGCCATGAAGCGCAGCAGCAACCAGGGGCGGCACAGATGGTCGCGCCAGTTGCCGTGGTCTTGCTCCTCCACCTCCGCATCCATCGCATACAGGAGCAGCAGCAGCGCCCACCACAGGGCGATGGCGTGGTAGAAGGGGTACTCGGTCTGGGTGTGCAGCAAGATGGGGGTCACCAGCGCAAGCAAGGCGGCGCCCTTGACCCAGCCCGCCCGGCTCAGACGCCACAGGAGGGCCCCGCCCATCAGCACCATGCCTAGCATGGGGGCCAGACCCCCTTCCACCGCCCAGTAGAGGAACTCGTTGTGGGGGTGATCCAGGTTGTACTCGATCTGCACCATGGCCGGGTTCAGCGCCTTGTCGGCCATGTAGTGATGGAGAAACACCGACTCGAAGCTGCCATAGCCCCAACCGGTCCAGGGCATCTTGGCAATCAGCTTGGCGGCGTAGGGCCAGTAGATGGAGCGCATGCCGCCGGACTGGTAGATCTCCAGCCCTCGTCTGGCTCCGGCCATCAGGTATTGCGAGGCCAGCCCGAGCAGAATGCCAAGGACCACCAGTGCGAGCATCCGGCCCAGCCGCCGCTCACGACCCAGCTGGGCAGACAGCAGCAAGAGAGCCATCACGCCGCCCAGTTGCCCGACCCGCGATTGCAGGACCATCAACAGCAGAGAAGTGGCCAGGATCACCCCATAACGCAGCCCCTTGAGCCAGGGGTTGGCATCACCGCGCAGTTCCAGCCAGATGGCAAGTGACAGGCCGGTCGCCATGAAGCTCGCCATCACGTTGGGTTGCTGGAAGATGCCATAGGGGCGGTTGGTCTGGGTGTCGTACCCAATCCAGTTGCCCGGCACCAGCAGGTAATACTGCACCAGGCCGAGCAGCGCCTCGATGGCAACGGCCCCCAGCAGCAGATAGAGCAGCCTGTCTCGCGCCTCGCGGCCGAATCGCCACTGATAGAGGCTTGCCAGAAACAGCAGGCCGGCAAACAGCCCCAGCAGCCGGGGAATGGCATAGTCCTTGAGCTCGAATCCCGGATAGGCCATGGGCAGCAACAACAAGATGCCCCCCAGCCACTGGGCAGTCAGCAGCGGCGAGACCACCAGTCGCTGGCTGAGGGTCACATGCCACAGCCCCAGCGCCATCACCAGGCTGGCGAAGATCCAGCCCCAGGCATTGAACGGCAGATAGAGCCCTGCCCCGCCTGGGTTGTGCATGAAAAAATGCATGCCAAGCAACCAGTACAAGACTGATGTTCCCCAAAAAACCTTATGAACCAAACTGCACTCTCTTCCCATTTATGCCTCATCATGCATAAAAAAAGCCGTGACAGCGAAAACACTATCACGGCTCATTAGACTAACGAATCAATACCGAGAAGAGCCTTACAGCGGCAGGCGTTCGGTCATGTCATACAAGGTATGGCTACGGCTGAGCATCTGCCCCCCATCTCTTGTCAGAGGAACCCATCCAATTGTTCCCTTGGATGTTGTGGGACGAATCAACATCAAGTCAAAGGGAATCGTGATGTAGATACCTTTGGTAAAACTGCCTTCCCCATACTCTTCGGCCGACACATCCGTCAAGGTCGCGTATGCTCCCATCACAATCCCGGAGTCAAAGCGCTTGGAGAAATCAAACGTGGCCCCTAGGTCACCAGCCAGATAACGCCCGACAGCTACCTTGGCAGTGACATTGTCCATGAAAGGCAACTGCCAATAGCCAGTCAAGTGACCCGTAGCAACGTCGTAATCAGCCATCTTCAGGGTGTTGTTCCAATCACGCTGCTTGACCCAGTTGGTATCCAGACCCAGAGCCCATGACTGACCGAAAGGACGATAAAGCACCTCTCCCCCGACACCGGCGTACATCATTTCCAGATAGCCGCCGTATGCCTGGCCGTACCACTCCTGACCAAGTTGCTCCATATGTGTTAACTGGAGGTTGTTCAGCAGAATATTGGAAGAGTCGACATACTCTCTCACCCAAGTGCGTACTCTCGGTAACGCATCCGTGTCGGCAGGTGGTGTTTTGTAATTAAATTTGTCGTAATTGTTCGCAATATTGAAGAACAACGTACCCTGTAACCAATCCTTATCGGAAAGACGCAGCTCACTGTTAGCATTAATGCCTATCTGATACATATAAAATGATTCAGGACCACCAAAAGATTGCGTCAGGGCCGGGTCAAATGAATAAGAGAACCACTCTGGTTCAGATTGGTAACGGAGCGTTCCCTGAACAGGAGCAGGTACTTTTTGATGCTCTTCTACCACTGCCTCCTGCCCAAGAACCTGGGGCTGGTTCGCCTTTCGCACAGAGTCGAGATCAATCACCGTCTCTTGCAACTGGAAATCTCGCTGGCGCTCAATGACTCTCAACTCTTCGACAGTGTCAGGCAGATGATTAATCGCAACCAGAGCAGTACGATCGATCGCTTCTTGCTGGTCCCTATATTTGTGCTGTTGACCCAGCAAGGTTACAGTGGACTGGTCACTATAAAGTGATGCTGTATTCCAACCAGCATTGCTTTCAAACTGTCCTGCCATGACAGGCCAATCAACGTGTGACGAGTCTATCGGGGCCTTTTCAGCGGTATACACAGGGCGAGGCTCATCTAAATGATTCTGACGTAAATCATTAAAGTTGGTCCGAAGAGTAACACCCCACATCAGAGTATTTCCCCTCTGATAACTAAGATGAGTGTCCATGTAATCAAAAAGACGATAAACAGCACCTATATTGATAGGAGATGAATGATCAATCTTCCCGGCAAATTCATTGCTGTAATCATTGCCATCATATTCCAGCTTCAGGCGAAGTGGCTGCCAAGGTGTCTGGTATTCAACCCCCCCAAACAAGGCAGCATTACCGTGGAACATATTTTTTGTTTCAAATTTGCCACCACCGCTGGAATAACCATTATCTCGTGAACACCAATCATTTTTCCACTCGCAAAAAGGATTGGTAATGTTCCCGCTTTCCCCCATATTTCCCCAGCCCATACCAAGGGTGAAATCAAACGGGCCAACACGCTTGCTGCCGACAATGTACTCACTGTCAAACAGCCCCGTCCCCATCAGGTCACGAAAACCCAGAGAGAGATTCGGGATCCAGGTAGACTCTTCCAGCAACCTGACTTTGACATCCAT
Source organism: Aeromonas sp. R7-2 (assembly GCF_040908105.1). Lineage (NCBI taxonomy): Bacteria > Pseudomonadati > Pseudomonadota > Gammaproteobacteria > Aeromonadales > Aeromonadaceae > Aeromonas > Aeromonas sp. R7-2. Next base: position 61,815 of record NZ_JBFODC010000020.1, read on the forward strand.
GCCCTTGTCTTTGTAAGTCTGGTCACCACTGAATCCGGAGTTTGCACTATAAAGGCGAGTTCTTACGTCGGTATAACGCAAAGTGGCTTCAAGCCAGTCGAACGGCTGCACTGACATAGACCAGCGACGGTACTGATCATCATCAACATAATTGGCACTGAATTCACCCGTCTTGGCCATTCTGGCGGTTGGCATTTGCAGCAAGCCAACGCCGCCGAAGTCACTTTGTGATGGACCCAACGGCTCAAAAATGTCGGCATCAGCGTGTGTTGCAAAGGATACCAGCAGGGCAATCAGTGAGAGTCTTGGATAGGTCATTTGGGCATCCGATTCGCTAACAACGTCAACATGCGTGTATTCAAGTCTGTATATTGCTCAGGCAGCACACTCGGAGCAAAACCGACAAACAGAGTGGCACCAGGCATGGCTTCAACATGGCGTTCATTCCAGATGGCAACGGGGATCCACTCAGATTTGCCACTGGGGGAAATCAGATACGCGCCGGTGTCATCACTTCCGTACAAGCGATCCAGCTTTTTCCAGTACTCTCTCAGCCCTGCCGCAGGCAAAACCGGGGCCTCGCCAGGGCGACCAATCAAGCCAGCCAGATAGATTTGCGAACGGCGAGGGGCAAGATACAGCTGATAATCCCCCTGCAATACGGGGTTGGCACCTGATGGCACCAAGCTGATATCCGGATCCACAGGCAATTCGAAACGCCCTGTCAAATGCAACTGCTGTAACTGTTGATTCAACTGTAAAGCGGCATGGGCGAGTTCAACTTCATCATGCTGCTGCCAGTACGTTGCCAGCAATCTGAGATCCTTCAGCACGGCTTCCTGTTGATACTCAATGTCTTTTTGGCGCGCAGGAGTAGAAATATGAGCGACAGGCCAATAATTATCGTACTGAGAGACTGCCGAGTTTAACAACGCGTCACTCAACAGCATGGACTGGGGATGAGTCATTGTTGCTGTCGGTTGACCTTGCCACCAAACAGACACGGACACTTCTGCCATAACGGGGGCAGCCCCCAAGGTTGCGAGCAATAAGCTATATATTATTTTCATGATGAATAGGGCTTAAGGAATGTCATTTCGATCATTGGCAAGGAAGGGCCTAATTGCTGCTGGAATTTACGAACTTGACCTGTCTGCTCATCGATCCAGAAATGATTCAGCCATCGCTCTTCATTCGGGGCGGTAACGACATGCTCTTCTACAATCGTCGTTTTATAGGGGCGGTCCATAATATTCAGAACCTCATTCCCCATCTGCGTATAATGCATACTCAAGGGATAGCCACTGGTGTATTTTTTCGACCACTCAGCGACGCTATACCACACCATCGAGGGTGTCTTGTCTAACCGGGAAGTCTTCAGCGGATCCTTATCCAGACTCCCCAGATAGCGCAAATCATTTGGCAAACCCACTGTTTTAATCAAGCGCCCATGCTGAGTCACAAACATCACACCATCGGCGCTCATCCATGACATGCGCGGACCATTGACATATGCCAGTACAACCAACGCCTGGGGAAGATCGCCCACCTTGATATAGGCACTCGCATAGGGTAGCGCTCTCAGCTCGGATGAGGTCAGTACAATATCATCAGGCTTGTTGAACACATAACCCAGAGTCTCGATCGTCTGATGGGTCGAGGTGCTGCAGCCAGCCAATAACAATGTGGCTGACCATGCCAATAATCGGGAGGGGAAATAAGATAAATACTGTGCCACGCGCAATACACCATCCATGAGGGATAAGAAGAAAACAAGGCTGCTCAAACAGAGCAGCCTTGTTGAATATTATCGGGTTGAGGTGGTGGTATTGGTATTGTTGTTACGGTTGTTGGATTCAGATACCGCAACCACAGTTACCAGCGCAGCAGCAGCACCCACTGCAATAGTGGTACCAGCCACACCCGCAGCAGCGCCGCTCGCCCCCGCACCTGCAGCACCGCCAGTTTCTTCGGCAGCCATGGCATTAGCAGAAACAGCCAGCAGGGCGGCCAAAACAAACGCAGTCTTCTTCATGTTATCTTCCTTTTTGTTGACACAGCTAAAACATAATACTGAGAAGGTTAACGCTCTCAGTCTTATCTAGTATTACTCAAAGGAGGCATCAATTGAACCTTCAATTTCGCCTCCCTGAATATTACTAATCCCTTACCTATCATCTGCAGCCGGATCAGGCTTTGGTTTTATCACCATAGCTATATTGATAATATCCGTAATTACCGTAATAACTGCTGGCTTTCTTTTCTACCGCGTTGAGCAGAATACCCTTGATGACCACACCATTTTGCTCGAAGCGACGAATCGCCACTTCCACCTCTTTCACAGCCGTCTTGGCAAAACGAGCCACCAGCAAAGACGCCCCGACATGCTGGCCGACGATGGCCGCATCCGTGACCGCCAGGATCGGCGGGGAGTCGACAATGACAAAGTCGTAATGTTCAGCGGCCCAATCCAGCAGCGCTTTGAAGCGAGGATGCATCAGCAATTCTGAGGGGTTAGGTGGCACTGCGCCACGACAGACAAAATCGAGTCCGTCAAAGCCAGTCTTGCTGATCACCTGCATCATCTCGCTTTGACCCGCCAGATAGGCGCTCAAGCCAGCCCCCATCTCTTGCCCCATGACTTTCTGCATATAGCCCTTGCGCAAGTCCGCATCGATGACCAGTACCTTCTTGCCCCCCATGGCCAAGGTGGCAGCAAAGTTGGTCGACACGAAGGTTTTACCGAGACCAGGACCAGGGCCCGAGATCATGACGATGTTGTTTTTGGCCTCCATCATGGCGAAATGCAGGCTGGTACGCAGACTGCGCAGCGACTCCATTGCCAGATCGGCCGGATTACGGGCGGCCAGCAAGGCTTCATTGAGTGACATCGCCTGGCGCCGCTTTTTCTTCTGCTGCTGCTCTATCTTGGCCTGATCTTCGGAATAGGGAATAGTGGCGTAGACGGACAGCCCCATCTCTTCCAACTGTTCGGGGCTCTCGACACCGCGGTGGAATGCAGCACGCACAAGGATAAGGCCCACTGACAACATGCCTCCAAGCAGCGTCGCCAGCACCACGATCAGCGGCTTCTTGGGCTTGACAGCTTGCGTTTCGACCGCCGCATCATCGATGATACGCACATTGCCGATGGTCCCCGCCTTCATGATATTGAGCTCTTGCTGCTTGTTGAGCAGCTGGACGAAGATCTCCTGGCCCACTTGCACATCACGGGTCAACCGCAAGATGTCCTGCTGGGTTTTCGGCAGGCGCTTGATCGACTTGTTGATGTTGTTCTTGGTGTTGAGCAGGGTCTGGCGCTTTTCAATCAATGCGATATAGGCCGGGTGCTGACGGGTATAGAGCTGTTGCAACTCGGCTTCACGGAAGGTCAACTCATTGAGCTGTTTCTCAATCCCTACCATGGTATCCAGTGCCGCTTTCGCTTCGAGCGACAGATCAACCGACTCGTTCTGCTGACGATACGCATTGAGCAGCTCTTCCGAGTGATTCAAGTCATTTTTGACCTGGGGAAGATGGGTCTGCAGGAAATCCAGGCTCTTCTGGGCTTCTTCAGTCTTGCGCAGCACGTTCTGCTGGAGATAGTTCTGGCTGATGTTATCGAGCACAGCGCGAATGCGCCCCTTGTCTTCTCCTTCCAGCGCCAGGGAGATGATCCCGGTATTCTTGCCCTTCTCGCTGACCTGAAGATCCCGCTGCAGCTCGCCAATCACATCCAGCAACGGCTGCTTGACCAGGGTAAATTCCTGGCCATCTTGTGCGGCGACGTCTGCGACAAGCAGGGTCACATCCTCTTTTTCCAGCAGCTTGCCCACCTGTCCTTCCAGCACCCGACCTTCCACCTCCAGGGTAAAACGGTTTTCTCCTGTCAAGGTCAAGGTGAAGGGGGTGCCAATCAGCTCGGGAGCCACCTCGAAACGACTAATCGCCATCTTGGGATAGGGCTGACCGCTCATGCGTGACACACCACGGCCAATCAGCGGAAAGAAATCGGGGGTCACCACGGTATCAAGATGGAGCTCTTGTACCGTGCGCCCAAGCACCATGCGCGAGGTCAAGAGTTCAATTTCTGCTGCTGCCTCAGGTTGCTCACCCCCCAGCACATCAGCCATATCACCGAGAAGAGCGGTGCCGCTGGCCTTTTTCTCCACTTGCAGCAGGGCATTGGCCTTGAAGACAGGTGTTGCCAACAAGGCGTAAGCAACACCCATCACCATAAAGAAGCCGGTGATACTCACAATCCACCAACGGCCATCGATCAGGTAGCCCAGCAGGCGTCCCAGATCGATCTCATCGTTCTCCACCGCGGCACTGTTTTGCCGGGACGAAACAGAAGAAGTCGTCATTACACAGAGTCCATTTTTATTGTCAGATAAACCCGAACACAGACACAGGCTGTGGTTACAGTTTTTTCACCCAGCCATCGGCGCCACGCACCAGCAACTGATAAACGTGCTCGTAGGCTTCCCGGCTGAGGCGATAGGGATCTGGCACCTCGCACTCCCCCAGCCAGTGGCCAAAGAGCATGGTCTTGCCGCGGGCGCCAGGATCAATGGCGGTCACGGCGGAAATATGCCCTTTCTCCATGACAAGGATGAGATCGGCCTCCTGGCACAACGCGCGGTTAAGCTGACGCGCAACATGCCCTTCCAGCGAGACCCCATGTTGCTGGGCTACTTCGCTAGCGACCTGATCGGCAGGCTTGTCGACCAGGGCGCTCACTCCGGCAGAACGGATATCACGGCCGGGCAAACGCTCCCGCAGCAGACGCTCACCCGTCGGGGAACGACATATATTGCCCACACACACGACGAGAATTTTCTCAAACATATTACTGTCACTCTTTCATCTTCAACACGATGCCAAGGGCTCCGAGTCAATATCCATTGAGCGTTACCAGTTGCGAACCCGCAACATACCTTCCGTCAACTCGTTAAAGCCATTGATGGAGGGAACCAACTGACTCAACACGCGGTTCCAGCGCGTCACAGGTGCGGTTGTCACATACACAACGTCATAGGGTTGCAAAGCAAACTCCGTCCCCATCACCAGCGCAGTGGCGTCACTCAAATCAAGTTGATAGATGGCGGCTTTCTGCTGTGACTTGCCTGCCGGGCGCAATACGAAAACCCCTGTGGCATTGGCAGCATTCTGGTTCAACCCCTCGGCACTGCTCAGGGCTTCCGTCAGGCTCATTCCCTCACGACCAATGGTCAAGGTTGAAGCCTTGTTGACTTCCCCCATGACAAACACTTTCTGGGCATCATTGCGCGGCACATAGAGCATGTCGCCATCGCGCATCAGCTGGTTGTGAGAGAGGTCGCCATACTGCAAGAGATCCTGCAGCGACAGCGGGTATTCCTTGCCCTGGCGAGTCAGGACCACATGGTGCCAATCTGCCGTCGGGCTCAAGCCCCCGGCCAGATTGAAGGCATCGAGCAGCGTCATCGGCACATTGGTGATGGGCTGCGCGCCAGGTTTGGCTACTTCGCCGGAGATGTAGACCTTCTGGGAGCGGAAAGCGGCAATGCTGACATCGACCTGTGGGCTTTCAATAAACTGAGCCAACCGCTTGGCAATATCCACACGGATTTCAGATACCGTTTTTCCCACCACGGCGACCTTGCCGATATAGGGGTAGAAGATGGAGCCATCCGCATGTACCCAGTTACCCGCCTCGCTCGCGCTGCGGTAAGAGCCGGCAGGAATGGTCAACTCCGGGTGATCCCACACCGTCACATTGAGGATGTCACCAACCCCGATACGGTACTCATAACTGCTGATCTGGCGATTGAGCTCAGGGTTGGCCTTGCCCACCACCGGCGCCTTGCGCAACTCGCTGACCAGTGCTGGCGTCACCGGGTAGACATCGGCCAGTTGATCAACATCAACCGTTCCGGTAGCCACCTCGGTCTTGCCGCTGGTTGAAAGATTGGTACCCGGCACCACAGTACATGCACTGAGCAGAGCCACGGCCGACAACAGAGGGATGAGCTGAATCCTTTTCACTTCCACACCTTATTTAGCTTGCCATCAAAAACTGACTGGAAAAAATCGCAGTATGATAGCGGAGTTCAGGGAAAATCATGAGGAATATTTACCAAGAAAAACGGATAGATCGTCTGAAGACACAAGGCATCAAGCACGAAGTAACCACATGCATAACATGCCCATCAACAACCCCCAACCCAATCGCTTCCTATATCGGGTCATGACCCTGCCAGGTCCAGTGGCAGGGTCCCATGATGAAAACATGATGGACGATCCGATATGAGCGACGGATGATGCTTGATAAACGCGCCATGACAGACTGCCCCAAAGGGCAGCCTGTGTCAGGGATTAATCACTACCAAACAGATCGCGGGTATATACCTTGTCCATGACATCACTCAGCTCATCGACCATGCGGTTTGCCAGAATCACATCGCAGCTTGCTTTAAATTCGGCAAGATCAGTCATTACCCGGGAATGGAAGAATTCGGATTCTGTCAGACTAGGTTCATAGACCACCAGTTCAATGCCTTTGGCCTTGATCCGTTTCATGACCCCTTGGATGGCAGAGGCACGGAAATTGTCCGACCCCGCTTTCATCACCAGTCGATAAACACCGACACGGGATGGATTTTTACGGATCACCGAATCGGCAATGAAATCCTTGCGTGTGGTATTGGAGTCCACAATAGCACGGATCAGGTTATTGGGAACATTGTTGTAGTTCGCCAACAACTGCTTGGTGTCTTTTGGCAGGCAATAGCCACCATAACCAAAGGAGGGGTTGTTGTAATGGCTGCCAATACGTGGGTCGAGGCCGATGCCATCAATCACCTGCCGACTGTCCAGCCCGTGCAGTTGGGCATAGGTATCGAGCTCGTTGAAAAATGCCACTCGCATCGCAAGGTAGGTATTGGCAAACAGCTTGATCGCCTCTGCTTCTGTGCTGTCAGTGAAAAGCACCGGCACATCTTGCTTGATGGCGCCTTCCAGCAGCAGGTTGGCAAATACCTGAGCCCGCTCTGAACGCTCCCCCACTACGATGCGCGAAGGATGCAGGTTGTCATAAAGTGCGCGCCCTTCACGCAAAAATTCTGGTGAGAAGATCAGATTGGCACATCCCAACTCCTCCCGCAGCCGAGCAGTAAAGCCCACCGGAATCGTCGATTTGATCACCATGACTGCATCAGGATTGATGGCCATCACATCCTTGACCACGGACTCCACGGTACTGGTGTTGAAATAATTGGTCTCTGGATCATAATCGGTCGGCGTGGCAATGATGACAAAGGCAGCGCCCTGATAAGCCGCCTCTTTATCCAGCGTGGCACGCAGATTCAAATCTCGGCTGGCCAGATAGCTTTCTATCTCTTTATCCACGATGGGAGAGCGGCCCTGATTGATCATCTCGACCTTGCTGGCAATCACATCAACGGCCACCACCTCATGGTGCTGTGCCAGCAATACCGCATTGGACAAACCGACATAACCCGTACCACAAATCGCAATTTTCACAACAAACCTCGCTTACCGCTGCGCGTTATAATAGTTTTTATACCATTCGACAAAGGCCTGAACCCCTTTTTCAACAGACATGACAGGACGATACCCTGTTGCTTCGAAGAAATCTTCGGTGTCGGCCCAAGTGGCATACACATCACCAGCCTGCATTGGCAACATATTTTTGATGGCATCAATGCCAAGCGCCTTTTCCAGGGCATCGATAAAGTCCATCAATTTGACAGGACTGCCATTACCGATATTGAAGATACGATAAGGGGCACTGCTGTCAGCGGGCGAACCTTTCTCTGACTGCCAGTCAGGATTGGCAACCGGTACCACATCGGCAATGCGCAAGATACCCTCAACAATATCGTCGATATAGGTAAAGTCACGGCTCAACTGGCCGTTGTTATACACATCGATTGGCTGGCCAGCCAACATGGCTTTGGTGAACTTGAACAGCGCCATGTCAGGGCGACCCCATGGTCCATAGACGGTGAAAAAGCGCAGACCTGTGGTTGGAATGCCGTACAGATGGGAATAGGTGTGCGCCATCAGCTCATTGGCCTTTTTCGAAGCGGCATAGAGTGAGACGGGGTGATCGACGGCATCTTGGGTGGCAAACGGCATTTTGCCGTTCATGCCATACACAGAGCTGGAAGAGGCATAGACCAGATGTTTGACACCGTTGTGACGGCACCCTTCCAGGATGGCCAAATGCCCTGCCAGGTTGCTGTCAGCATAGGCAAAGGGATTCTCCAGGGAGTAACGCACACCGGCCTGCGCAGCCAGATGAATAACCCGTTCAAATTGCTCCTTGGCAAACAACTCGGCCATGCCTGCCCGATCGGCCAGATCAAGTTTGCGAAAATCAAAATTGGCTTCACCCGCCAGCCGGGCGAGGCGGTTCTCTTTTAACGAGACTTCGTAATAATCATTCAGGTTATCGATACCAATAACGGTATGACCCTGTTGGCAAAGCCGCTGACTGACAGCACAGCCAATAAATCCTGCTGCACCCGTAACTAAATACTTCACGAGATTCTCCTTGTATGCACTTTCAACGTTATATTTTCAACACGGCGTCAATATACTTATCAATAACTATTTTCTCATCAAATTCATTTTCCATTTTTTTACGACTATTATTACCCATAGTCAGACGCTGCGCATGGCCCATCATAATCATCTTTTCTAATGCATCTACAAGACTCAAAGTATTACGTGGTTCACATAAAAAACCATTTACACCATCATCAACAGTTTCCTTACATCCGATGTTTTTCGTCGTTACAATGGGTTTTCCCATAGCACCAGCTTCAAGTAATGATTTAGGTACGCCCTCGCGATAAAAGGATGGCAAGACCATGCAATCAGCTTTAGCTATTTCGTTCTCAACCGTATCAGTGGTCCCAAGATAATTTATTATACCCTCACCAACCCAAGCTTGCATTTCTGCTTTAGAAACAGCAGATGGATTATTTACATCCAAAAAACCCAACAATGAAAATTCAACTCGCAGGCCATACTTTTTCTTCAAAATTCTTGCTGCTTCGACATAATGATTGATACCTTTTTCATATAACATTCTTGCAATCAACAAAAAACGGGTAACACCATCATCAATCGCAGGAGTGATAGAAAAACGTGACAAATCAGCGCCTGAGCCTGGTAAGCGGTCGGTAAGTTCAGCTCTTACTATACCAGAATTAATAAAAAGAGCTCTGTCATCTTCATTTTGGAAAAATACTTTATGTGCATATCGTTGGCTAACCCTATACAACATGCGTGCGACTTTGGATATAAAGGTCTCATTGACAAATAATGTACCAAGGCCTGCAATATTATTGATAGACTTTACTCCACATAATTTCGCAGCCAAAGTACCATATATATTGTTTTTGGGTGTGAAATTGAGCACGACATCAACTTTGTATTTTACAAAAATATACTTAAGTGATAGGAATGTAGTGATATCATTGATTGGATTAGTACCACTTTGATCTATATCGAGATGAACGAATTTAGCTCCCAACTGCTCTAATTTAATAGAATAGTCATCATGTGGTGCTATCGCTATAACTTCACAACCATTTTCAAGAAGGGCTGCAATAGTATTTTTTCTAAAGTTATACAAATACCAGCTAGTATTAGCGGATATAGCAACTATAGTGTGATTACTATCATTACCCTTATAGTTTTTGACTTCATATTTCACTATATCATCCCGATAGTTAATGAAAAAACTCTACTTATACATGGTTGCATTGCAGATTTAATGAATGACAATATCAAAGTGATGTATACAACTATAAGTTGTCATTATGCAATTTTTATGAAAGGTGATTTTAAAATTAAAATATATTCATAATGAGTTTAATTTTCGACATTTTCTATAAATCATATTCTTTCCAGTAACTGCCTAACAAATAGTCAGCATCTTTACTAGATAAAGGCTCCCAGCCACTTCCATGGCAAAATGTCATTTCGCCAAAATAAATAGCACCATCAACATTGTACATATCGATACGAACATATGGAAATGGTTTAGCGAGTTGCTTTGCCAAAGCGATCATTTCTGCCATGTTGTTAGGAAATATATAATTAGCATCAACACCCATGTATTTTGGCTGAATATCAAACTCTAATTTCCTAAGCGATTCAGAATATAAAGATCTTTTATGACATTCAAATCTATCTGTATCTACCTGAATGATAACTTTTTCATTCTCATCAACCCTACCTTGGAAAATATGCAACTTATAGTCTGATGGAAGGGAGCCATCTTGGTGCATGAGAAGTTTTTCAACAATGAGTCTTGCTGGTTCAATATCGTAAAATTTCTCATCGATTTTAGATCCAATTCGACATTGAAGATAGCTATTAAAACGCTTGGAAAGTCTAGCTAAATCTCCTAATTCCGTCTTATTTAAAACCACTTTTACATTCTCCCCTCCCCCTCCATTACTCGTCTTCATTACAAAACGCTCAGGCAGATCATTAAAAAAATCGGGGGTTACATGCGTGGTAAATTTTAATAAAGGAACTAAGTATTTCTCACCAATTGTATCTCTCACATAAGACCGAACAGCGTACTTATCTACATAAGATGAAAAGTTATTCGATGATACATCATATTTTCTAGCAAAAATTTTTTCAGAGAAAGTCCTAGGAGATACAAAATTAGGATAATACTTATGCGTTAATATGAACCTCAATTTGTTATATTTTTTAGAACCGATAAAAAATCTCAAAGTATCTCGAACAAAATTCTTAACCTCTTTTCTCAATCCCATGCCCCCCTCTATTTATTGATTCCAACACTTCAATGAATCCCTTAATAAACATATCATAATCAAATCGCCGACTAACATATTTACTTCTCTCGGCTCTCTGCTCTAAATCTTTATCGTCAACCGCTGAAACGATAGATATAAACTCATCAAAGAAATCAGGATGCTGTGACTTTTTGTTAGTAATTAATCCCTTAGATTTATCACATATAATGTCAGTTATCCCATCAACTAAGGATGAACATACAAAGCACCCGGCATGTAGTGCCTCGATAACTACTCTTGGTAATCCTTCCCTATGACTTGAGAACATAAAAATATCAGACACTGATAAATATTCATGAACATAGGGAGTATGAGGAACTCTAATAACATTACCACTAATACCAAGTTCATCAATTAGGTGGATCAACTCATTTTGATACCCAACATCTTCTTCTGAGGTTGGGCTTCCAATCAAAAACAATAAATCATTATCACTTGAACACTTTCCAAATGCATGGATAATATCTCGCTGATTTTTCCTTTTACAAATACTACCAACAGTTATATATACACGATTACTGCCGCGGGGTAGAGATTGGACAATGTCTTTACGCACTAATTCATTTAATTCAGAAAACTTAAATCCAGTGTTTAAAACTATCAACTTACTTTGGTATCTTTTCTTCTCATTACATGAAAGTACATTACTACAGTCACTAGAAATAAGAACTATTTTTTCTGATAAAAAAGCAGCGATTGAGGATACAAATTTCACACGTTCATTTATTCTGACATACCAAATAACTTTTCTTTTATAAATTAAAAGTAATGGTAGTAACAATAACACACTTCTAATATCATTAATACAAATGAAGTCATGACTAGAAAATTGTTGTCTTTTTAAGAGAAGTAATTTAAACCACAGCAGTAGTAGAGAAAAAAAGTAAATAAATCTTCTATAGAAGGATATTTGCTTTCTCGATAGCAACAGAATTTTAGGTGCATTAATACTTATCGTATCTAGTTTACTATCTGTCGCTTTTTTTAGTAATCCCCCCTCGCTAGATGAACCTACAGAAACAGAGTACCCTTTAATTTTTAGGCCAACAGCTAATGAAAGCATGCTAGTAGGTGCACCATTAAGACCAGTATGATAACTATCAAAAAATAATATGCTTCTCATGTAAATTCATTTCGCCTAAAGATAACAGAGGACTTTCTTTTCTGAAGAACGATACAGTTTGCCGGAACATCTTTTGTCAAAACAGTCCCTGCGGCAATTATTGAACCAGCACCAATAGATACACCAGATAAAATTATTGCCCCACTTCCCACCCAAACATTGTCACCTATCTTTATTTCTTGTGAACTAAAACCTTGCTCGCGAATGTTTTTATCTATTGCAGAAAAATTATGATTGTGATCATAAATACAAATATTCTCACCAAAGAGGCAATTACTTCCTATTATTACTTTCGACCTTACATTAATAGATACATTATTATTAAAGAAGTTGTTTCTGCCAATAATTAGTTGGCCACTGCCTACATTTAAAATAAGATTATTTTTATTTCTTAATCCATTATCAATGGAAACATATCCAGATGAAGATATATTAACCACTCCGTTAAAGTAACTCTTAAAAGGATTTATTTTTAATTTTCTTAAATAGATCATCTTATATATAAAGATAAGAATTATCTTTTTGAAAAATCTATAAAAAATTAAAATTTTCACTTTGACATTATCCTCTTCGAAAACCTGGATGTTAGATAAATTAATACAAGTGGTAGAAGTGTTTGCTTAGTTATAAATGCAAGAGAAACCGATAGATCCCCGCGCTGGGCATATATCAGTGGTGTAATCATCAAAATTGATAGAAGAAATAAAAAAACATTGTTTCTTGCTTTATTAAAAATACCGACAATTATACATGAATACAATAAAGCAAAAATGATCAATCCAGGCCAATAGAACGCTATATAAAATGATCCATAAATAGAAAAACCATATCCTTGCCCCGTTTGAACTACATGCGGGAAAAAAGTTGTATTAAACCAAGTCTGACTATTTGTCAGGCCTATATTAATAGGAGAAACGCCAACGACAATGTCTTTTATTATATTAACGCCATACGTTATATTGTATTCATGCTCTCTAGACAACAACCAATCAATATTTCTGGATGCACTCCGAAACTCTCCCTGTAACAATTTAACGTAAAATGGTAATGCATCTGAACTTGAAAATATATCAACCATGTCTTTTGAAAAAACAGTTTTAAGTTCCTGAAGTATTGGAATACATGATGCAATGGATATAAATAACACAATAGACTTTCTTCTAGTAACCTTTTCAAACAACACAAGAAGTATAATTGCACTTAATGCATAACTCAATATTACATTTCTCTCTCCTGTGTTCAGCGATGTAAATGTACATATTATAAAACTGTACCCCATTGCATAGTAGAATAGCTTAGAATCTCTATATCTTATCAGGAATAATAATGCTGCTATATTAGCCCAGTTATAAATAAAGTTAAACTTAGTTCCACCAGATAGTATTGCATCGCCTTTGTTAGAGAAGCCACTTTTAAAAAAATATATATTTGCTAGAATAACCATAAAGAAAGATACAACGTACACTATAAATATAATTTTTTTATCAAAATATTTATCGAATCTTATATAGAGTTCTTTATCAACATTAAAGCGGCGGCAAAAAAACAATGGCATGACTGAGAAATAATATATCAATCCATATATAATTGATGAGCTGTATAAATTTTCAAAATTGTAAAACCCAACATAATAAAGAAATAATGAAGAAAAATGATAGGTAAATACTGCAGTAGAATACCAAAGAACTGGTGACTCATATCTCAACTGGGAATAGCAAATAACGATAATCTGGGAAACAAATACAACGAACAAAAGCCCTATCGTTACATCAAATGGAAATAACATGCATAAAGAGAAATAGAGCACTCCGCAAATTGAAAATGATATTAAATTCATTGTTTAAAACTTCCATTATTTATTAGTTAATCTTTTTGAAACTAATCCTGCAAGTAATAAAGACTGAGCCATTGAGGATATAATGAGTGATATAAATGCTCCACTTACACTATATAGATTGATCAGATACCCTCCAATGGACAGCATAAAAACACAGAGCGTTAATGATATATATAATTGTCGGTTGAATATTTTAACTGCTGTAGCTGCATTATTAAAAACCATGGCTGTACATAAACAAAATCCATATATTATTGCAAGAATTACGGTGGCATTATCCACTATAAAGTCATTCCCGTATATAACATTAAATATTACACCACCAAACAATAAGTATGTTATTAACACTATTGCTGTTAGTAATAGAATGGCAGAAACCTGCTTTTTTATTATTTTCTTGAAGCCTATATATTCTTTTGTATTGAAACGTTCTGTAAGAAATGGCAACAATGACTGGGTGCTGGATTCAATGATCAGTCTCATGACATTAATTATATTTACTAGGCCCGTAAATATCCCTACGATATATAAGCTGTTTGCTGATAAAAAGTATCTTGGTAAATTTAGATAGAGAAGAGTCACGAACGTAGCTATAGAGATAACACCAGACAGCCTAATATTTGAAAAAAGTTGCCTGACATTGAATGATATTAAAAACGATATTTTGAATTTATATATGATGATAAAATTAAAAAATATTATTGATATTAAAGCTATATTCAGATCACTTATCCACAATGATGCTGCTATGAATATAACTAGCTGGAACGATCTAACTTTCTGTATTTTTATTATTCTATCAAACATCTTTTCTTTACTAAAGCAGGCATACTCAAAATCATAGAAAGATTCTAAAATCTTGAAAAAAGAGAATAAAGAAAAAATTAAGTAATATTGTTCATCTACTAAAAAATAAGAGGTAGTGATGATAATAACAAAGCATGTAATTAAGAGGACATTTCTAGACCCAAGATAAGATTTTTTATCACTTACAACCCCTGTAACAATTAGCTGCCTAGGGGATAGACCAAATAATATTAATAATGGAGCACAAATTGAGATAGATAATCCCATGACCCCCATAGCTTCTATACTGTAATATTTAGATGTAAATGCCAACATCAACCATGAAGAGCCAAAATATAATATATTACCACTTAATACTTTAGCTATTATACGTAACATGTAATTTTATTTCCCATGATTTTGTAGCATTATTCGATTAAAAAAGCGTACAATACATATTAAGATAATGTTTATATAAAATATAAAATCAATTCCCAAAAACTTTTAGTTGAAAAAGTTATGCGTAGTTGATGGGTGATTAATGAAATAAGTAAGTCTTTCTATATGCCTCTACGTTCGACTTATAAAAATTTTAAGGAAACAGCTAGGCTGTGTTTTCAAAATGCTGGTTTTCTGTCCACTAATAGTTCCCGTAAGTAACGAAGGCAGAAAGCCAGCTTGATAAAAGCAGCGAAACTTCTTCAGCCATCCGAAGCACCGTTCGACCACATTTCTCCTACGATAACGAGCTTTGTCTAACACCAGTGGACGTCCCTTATGGTGCCGTTGCTGGTCGCTGCGTTGCGGGATAACCGCTTTTATTTTTCTGCGCCGGAGTTCTGCCCGCAGAGCCCTGCTGCTATAGGCCTTATCTGCGGCAAGATGCGTTGGCCGCGTGCGATAACGGCCTGATGAAGTCGGGATCCTTGCCATGGCCAACGCACTTGTCGCATATCTGATTTCCGCTGACTGCCCCGGCGAAAGGCAGAACCCCAGCGGTAAACCATTACCATCAGTGACCAAGTGAATTTTGCTGCCAACACCACCACGAGAACGACCAAGAGCTTGATTCACCGGAGTGTTTTTTTACGCGCTCCGGCAGCATCTTTGGATGCTCTGACATTGGAGCCGTCAATGCACCAGAGGTCGAAGTCGATAAGCCCTTCTTGATTGAGATGCAGTTGCAGTGCTGCAAGGATGGCATCGATACGACCTGTGCTTTGCCAACGTCGAAAGGCGTTGTAGACCGAGTTCCATGGGCCGAAACGTTCTGGCAGATCTCGCCAAGGTGCGCCGGTGTGAAGTATCCAGAGAATGCCATCAAGCACTTGGCGTGGCTCACTAGTAGGGCGTCCGCTTATGCGGCGGCATAGAAAAAGGGGCTCGATAAGTCCCCATTGTGCATCGGTTAACTGGTAACGACGAGACACTGCATAGGTCTTAAGCTGTTGAGAAGATTTGAGATCATATATTCATCACTTTAAGAACACAGCCTAGCACTGCTCCCCCCCTCCTTTATATCCCGTAAAATATTTTTGACCATTATATGATGAAGAAAAACTGACATGACTGCTTTAGATACAAAGAGATTAGTCGGGTATTGAATTCCAATCACTAATATATTTCTATATCTATAATTACACACCATAATTGTATATATATGGTGATTGATTGCTATTTCATCTCGAACCATAGCAAAAATCACCTAGATTTTATGCTATTCATCTCCATCTCGTCATATATCCTAGTTACGGTTCTTAATAGGTTCGCTATGTGACTTCTTTAGAATTTTAATCAACCGCCCCAACTTCCAAGCATGTGTCAAGCAGTAGGAATAAGCGGCAAACAGCAACAGATAAAGTGCCATCATCAGCCATTCAGGCAGTTGGGCATGTTCGGAAAAAATGCCGAAGAAGACGATGCCCAGATTGGCCACCACGATCAATAGCAGGGCCTCGCGGGAGGTAAAGCCGGCATGAAGCAGAATATGGTGCAGGTGATTGCGATCAGGACGCAGGGGGGATTGGCCTTTACGAATACGACGGATCATGATGCCTACCATGTCCATCAACGGCAGGCCGATCAGCCAGAGGGCGGTCACGGGTCGAAACGCCGGTTCCAGCTCATGATGTTGTGAACCGAACAGCACCAGGTAACCGATGACAAAACCCAGGAACATGGAGCCGGCATCCCCCAGGAATATCTTTCGTTTGAAGGGAGGAATATTGAGATTGACCAGCAGATAAGGCACCAGTGCAATGGTGATGACCAGACAGAGCTGGGCCATGTCAGGCATGGTGTCGGTAAACAGGATGGAGAGCCCGATCAGCGAGATGCCAGCCATGCTGCCAGCAAGCCCGTCAATGCCATCCATCATGTTATAAGCATTAATGGCGGCGCAGACCGCGACTATGGCGACCAGCAGATCCACAAATGGGATGGTGAGATTTCCGACCCCCAGCACATCACCAAACTGATGAAGGCTGATATTGGTCGAGAGGCAGAGCACCAGGATCAGGAGGGCCTGCAAGCTCAGCCGGATCCAGGGGGAGATATCCTTGGCATCGTCAATGGCACCAATCATCATCATGCAACCGGCACAACTCAGCATGATGATGATCGAACTTTGCAAGGGGATCGTGAAGAAGACGCTGAGGTAAACCCCCAGACACACTGCAATGCCTCCAATCAGAGGGACTGCACCAACGTGTTGTTTACGCTGATTCGGCAGATCAACAAGTTGTAATTTAGCTGACAATGGGCGCAAGCAAGCGATAGCCAGCGCGGTCCCAAGAAAGGCAACCAGACCAGACGTTTCCATTTTGTTTCATCCCTAGAAATTATCAGGTTCGCCTCTTGGAACGACCTGCTTTTAATTTGCCTGACGGCAGCCAGCACTTATTTAATGACAAAATTGACCGTAACAACCCAGATAGGAACCGATTCAAAAAAGCAATAAAGTGGCTACCGCCCCTGAGTTACAGCTCCCAGTGTGCTCGCAGTCCACATATTGTTAAGTTTGCCAAAGATTTATGACAGTTTTTATCCTGCTCACCTTGGCAAGCATGACGGCGAGGCGCTCGTTATGCTTATCCGTCGTGATAACCATGATCATGCTGAGCCTATTAAGCACAAGAAGATACAAGATTAATTTTGAATCGGCGGGCGTGATTCTACCTATGGTTTGCTCAAAAGGGTAGCCAATCTGGTCTAATCAGTTTTCGATCGACCAAAAAACAACCAATTAGCATTGCCGAATAAACTTTTACCCCCCCATATCAGGGGGAATTACAACAAATTCATTGACATAGAAATACCACTCAATTATGGGCCTCAAAAGACATCCATGGCTCTCTTCTATATCTTCCCGCTCATTTTGTGCTGATTTTTCTCCCTCGAAATGGGGGCTATCCCTGCCACAGACATTAAAAAAGGAGGCCTGTGCCTCCTTGAGTCATGAATACATCCTATTAGTGGATACTTTTTTGACCTTTTATTGCGTACCGTATTACTACGATGCCCACCCCCAGCATTCCGCCAAGTAACGTGGCCAACACGACCACCAGAGGACGCTTGGGCTTGTCACGAGACAAAGGCTCGCTCGGAGATGCCTGGTATGCAAAGGACTGGAAGGGTAGCGCTTCCAGCTTGATGGCCTGCAGACTGCTCAACTGCAAACGCAGGTCACTGATATTGGGGTTCATGAACTCAGGATTTTTGATCTCCTTGAGTACCTTGAGTTTCTCTGCCAACGCTCTGGCCCCCAGATCGATGGCAAAGCTGTCTTGATTTTGCAGATTTTGCACCGGGGTCTCGATGCCGGCAGCCTGGCTGATACGCAAGCTGTATTCCGTCCTCAGAATGTCATCTTGCAACTGTTTGAGGGTATCTGCCCGGGCGCTTTCATACTGGCTCTGCAGGGTTTTAATCCGGTTCTGCCAGATGGTATTTAGCTCCTTGCCCTTGGCATTTATCTCTTGTTGCTGGATAAAGGCAATGTACTTCTCCAGACGGGACTTTGCTTCGTCTGCAGACTCTGCCGCAAAGGAGAGGGTAACTTCCTCGCTCAGCTTGTCTGGGCTTCGGGCATCAATCCCTTCGGTCAGCTTCTTGAGCAGCAGGCGCTTACCCCTTTCATCCGTTATATCGTTCTTCGTCGCTTCCGCATCCAGATAGCCTTGCGCCATCAGGAATTGGCGTTTGTTATTGAAGCTGTTGAAATTATTAACAAAATCATCATAGATAGCCTTCTTTTCAAAAGAAGAAAAGGCGTTTGCCGGCACCAGCGCATTCATGAGCTGATTGATGTTGAGTTCCAGGGATTCGACTTCCTTGAGCGTAGGTTTCTTGATCTCTGCCTGGCTGATCCACACCTGAGGAGCCAACAGCGCATAAGCAATACCTGCCACGGCAAACAGACCAGCCACGCAGAGAACCTGCAGTTTGCTGCGCCAAAGCTCCAGTAGCAGTGCTCTCACATCGATGTAGTGGCTAGGACGGGACGAAACCCAGCCTTGAGGGAAGTCTGCGTTGGAAGGAGTCAGGGTCGGTTCTTGATTACTCATATTGTTACATTTCTCTGATTGGAAACTGGGTAGGCAAGCCCACGGCAAAAGAGGGTCTGCAAGCCTGGTCAGGCTGAACATTCTTGCCACGATATCCATCGCGGCCGGTTTTCACATCCGCTGGCTGCCAGCCTTGGTTGATAGCCGATGGCATCCCCAACCATGGCTGAGGAGTCAAACCTATTATCATGCAGCATCAGCTTCGTTGGCAGGCTTGTCGCTGGCTTCGCGATCACGAGGATATGCCACTCCGTGACACCAAATCCCTCCTGATTGCCAAGACCAGACTGCAGGCAGAAGGTCATCGACACACAAAATGACACCATTGTTGTGTACTTCTAGCAATGTGGCCAAGACAGCGAGCACAGACTCGCGGGTTGTCTTGAACAAGCATTTTGCCGGTTCAGATGCTTGATTGGATGACGCCACATCGCAAGATTCATCGAACAGCCGAGCCATGCCTGCACGCGCGATAACATCACCTGCATGACACTGTGCCAGGAGCATTATCGGGACAGGATCATGGCGTTGAATCTTCCCATCGCTGCGATTGCCAATGTCACTTGATCACCAACGGCAGACTGGCATGTCACGAGTGGACGCTTGACGACGTTAGTGATGATGATCACTGCCTACTTGTGCAAGGCGGTGACATAATCCCCCACCCTTGCATGAGGGAACACCAGCGTTCTGGCTAGTCGCAGCCAAATAGATCACGGGTATACACCTTGTCAGCCACATCGTTCAATTCACTGGCCATACGATTGGAGAGGATCACATCGGAGAGTTGTTTGAACGCTTCCAGATCGGCCATCACCCGGGAGTTGAAGAAGGTCTGTTCCTTGAGCGCAGGTTCAAACACCACCACCTCTATTCCTTTGGCCTTGATCCGCTTCATTACCCCCTGAATGGCCGAGGCTCTGAAATTGTCTGAGCCCGACTTCATGATCAGTCGATAGACACCGACCACCCTGGGATCGCGACGAATGATGGAATCAGCAATGAAGTCCTTACGGGTAGTGTTTGCATCTACGATAGCCCGCACCAGATTGTTTGGCACATCATCATAGTTGGCCAACAATTGCTTGGTGTCCTTGGGTAGACAATAGCCACCATACCCGAAAGAGGGGTTGTTGTAGTGGCAGCCAATACGTGGATCCAGCCCCACACCTTCAATAATCTGGCGGCTGTCGAGACCATGGGTCTGCGCGTAGGTATCCAGCTCGTTGAAATAAGCAACCCGCATGGCGAGATAGGTATTGGCAAACAACTTGATCGCCTCCGCCTCCGTGCTGTCGGTCAACAACAGCGGCACATCCTGCCTGATGGCCCCTTCCTGCAAAAGGGCGGCGAAACGCTCGGCACGCTCGGAACGTTCCCCTACGATGATGCGCGAGGGATGCAGATTGTCATAAAGCGCCCTTCCCTCTCTCAAGAATTCGGGTGAAAAGATGACATTATTGCAGCCCAGCTTGTCCCTTATCGTCTTGGTATAACCCACAGGGACTGTGGATTTGATCACCATGACGGCAGTCGGGTTGATGATCATCACATCCCGGATCACCGTCTCAACAGAATGGGTGTTGAAATAGTGGGTATCCGCATCGTAGTCGGTCGGTGTCGCAATGATGACAAAATCCGCGCCTTGATAAGCTTGGTGCTTATCCAACGTCGCTGTCAGGTTAAGGGCCTTATGGGCAAGATAGTGCTCAAGTTCACTGTCTGCGATGGGCGATTTGCCTTGATTGATAAGCTCAACTTTTTCAGCCACCAGATCGAGAGCAACCACTTCGTTGTGCTGGGCAAGCAGCACGGCATTGGACAGACCGACATAGCCGGTTCCCGCTACGGCAATTTTCACCATGGGACTACCTGATTAATTAAATTAAGGGTCTGATTCTAGTCAGCAATTGTGCCACAAAAACACGGACTTACACTAATCCCGGGGGTAGAAGCAGGGAGCATTGGCATCCTTTTCGGACAAGCGCAATGGCACTTCATTCAGCAGAGGCCAATCGATAGCCAGATGGGGGGAATTCCAGCGCAGGGCCCTTTCTCCCGCAGGGTAGTAATAGTCACTGCACCGATAAAGCAGGTCAGCCACGTCACTCAATACATAGAAACCGTGAGCAAAACCAGGCGGAATCCACATCTGGTGGTCATTCTCTTCTGACAGAATTTGGCCAACCCATTGACCATATGACGGTGAGTCAGGGCGCACGTCCACCGCCACATCAAAGATACAGCCCCGAACAACCCTCACCAATTTTCCTTGTGGCTTATCCACTTGGTGATGTAACCCACGTAGCGTGCCTTGCCAGGAGCGAGTGTGATTATCCTGCACCAGGGTGTATGGGCCACATTGGCGTTCAAACTCATTCTGGCGCAGAGTCTCCATGAAGAAACCACGCTCATCCGTACGACGAGTAGGCAGCAACAATTTGACGTCTGGAATCGCAAGAGATTGGTATTTCATAAGCCTTTTCAGATGTTGAATCAGGAGGTTGCGTTGTAGCAAATGGAAGAGAGCTATCACATGCCTCATTCACTCGACAGGGAAATTGCAGGCAACGCTAGCGAATAGAGATAGCCAACAATACGGTGGATGTGGTGGATATTATGGGAGGTGTTCCTCATCCCTGGGATTGGCTTCAGCCTTCAATCTGAGCAACCAATCCATCATCTGTTCCTCCCAAGAGGGCTGAACGATACCAAAGGTGGTGGAGAATAATCCGCAATCGAGCCTGGAGTTCAGAGGCCGGGTAGCTACCTGGGACCCGATTGCCGAAGAAATGGGTTTCACCGGTACGGGTTTAGCCAATAGACCCAACCCATAGGCTGCATGCACCAGATCGGATGCAAAACCATACCAACTCGTTTCTCCCTGGCTACTCAGATGATAGAGGCCTCGCTTGCCAGGAACCATCGACACCTGCTCCAAGGCAGATAGCACCATACGCGCCAACCAATGCACTTGAGTCGGAGCACCCCATTGATCATCTACAACTTGGAGGGGGAGTCCTTCTCTGGCTCGGCCAAGTATGGTGCTCGCAAAATGCCTCCCCTCGCCACCATAAAGCCAGCTGGTACGCACAATCAAATGGTCAGGGCATAAGGCTTGAATAGCTTGTTCACCTGCATATTTACTGGCGCCGTAAATATTCAGAGGTCTGGGTTCATCCGTCTCTATCCAAGGTTCGGTACCGCTGCCATCGAAGACATAATCGGTCGAGAAATGCACCAAGAAAGCGCCGTATGTCCTTGCCTCTCGTGCAAGAGTTACGACAGCTTCATGATTGATGAGCTCTGCGAGCTGAGTCTTGGTCTGTGCCTCATCGACAGCCGTATATGCTGCACAATTGATAATCACGTCGGGGTGATAGCGGTTCATGGCACCTTTCAAGGAAGCCGCCTTTGTAATGTCACACTCGTCTCTGCCCAAAGCAGCCACGGGCCAATGAGGATAATTCAGAGACAGTGTAGAAAAAAAGGCTCGTCCCAGCTGGCCACGAGCCCCTAGCAACAAGATCTTCATTGCGATTACCGTGCGCCAAAACCGGTCAGAATGGTACGAATGGTCTTGAACACGATGAGCACATCCAGCCAGAGGGAGAAATGCTTGATGTAGTAAAAATCGTGCTCGATCTTGATGCGGGTATCATCGGCATCAGCCGCATAGCCGTGCACGACCTGGGCCCAACCGCTGATCCCGGGCCGCACGATATGACGGTACATGTAGAACGGGATCTCCCGCTCGAACTGATCGACGAACGTGCGCTGCTCCGGTCTTGGACCAATCAGGCTCATGTCCCCTTTAAGGACGTTGAAGAATTGCGGCAGCTCGTCGATGCGCAGCTTGCGGATCACTTTGCCCACCCGGGTGACGCGCATGTCACCGTCCTGGGCAAACTGGGCGCCGGCTTTTTCCGAATCCTTGCACATGCTGCGGAACTTGTAGATGCGAAAATCCTTGTTCCCCTTCCCTACCCGATTTTGCAGGAACATCACGGGGCCCGGACTCTCAAGCTTGATGATGATCGCCGTCACCAGCATCAAGGGGGAAAACACCGGAATCGCGATCAACGCAGCCAGAATATCCATTCCCCGTTTGATGAAGGCATAGATGGGTGACGGCAAGAGGGAGCCAAGCTGGTTCTCATGGAGGTGGTCGATCTTGACACGCCCTGTCAGGGTCTCACTGATCTGCTTGATGTGATAAACGGGGATATGAGCCAAAGCACAACGTGCCAGAAAGCGCTCCCATTCCCCCGCCAACTTCTCATCTCGAAGATCTGCCACTACTGCATCATAACGAACTTCCCCCAGATCAGGTTTATCCAGCAGGCGCCACTGTACACTCTCATGCCTGGTCAGAGGCTGATAATCCCCAAATGGGAGCAAGGCATACTTGGGTGTCCGATAACGACGGCCGATAAAATAAACAAGCCAACAGCAGAGCAACGCCACAACATATGATTCAAACAAAACCTGACGACTGTAAGGTAAACGCAGGAAGAAGAGAATTCCGACCAGCAGACCATAAAGTGCCGTCACTGTTGGGATCATGTAGGCAACAGGGCTTGCACCTGGGTATCTCAGAAAACGATGAAGAACGATGCCTGTGAGTAGGAAGGCAACAAAGGCTCCGGCCAAGGTATTGACTCTTACAGCATCGAGTCCTCCCCAAAAACCCCATCCCCAGCGTTCAATCGCAGGGACGCATACGGCTAGTAAGGCTCCAAACAGAAACAAAGAGGGTGGGCTAAATAATACACGCTCATACCAGCGTGAGTGACGGCGTTGGTAGCTCAATTATTACCTCGGGATTATTCTTATAAAATGAAATTCAACATCGCTCGGAAGCCAGGAGTATAACAATTCTAGAGTGTAGATTGCTTAACACATGTCATCAAGGCTTGCACTACAGCTCTTGTTATATCCCAAGCTACATTACTTGTAAAAACCTCTAGATTAAATTTAAATAGAATGATCTATCCGTGAAGAAACAATCACACATTGCATGTTATATGTCAGATGTTAAAGTTACAGAAACCATCAAGCGTTGATTATTATTGTTTATGCTTCTTAATCCCATTAAGGGCATACCAGAAAAAATACCAAGAGGATTTTAGAAAACCTAGCTTGACTACCTCCCTGTAAAATTCCCATTGATATTTTGCAACATTCATTTTGTTTTGAGTCATACCTGAATCAGTTCTATATTTCGCCAAAATATCCGGTAAACCATAGGCTTTACTACATTTTGTAAGAAGAGTTAGCCAAAGCCCCATATCTTGCCTTTTTCTTATTAAGGGCATTCTCTGTTTACCTAAAGCCTCGGCATTATATACGGCAGTAAGACACCCGATTACATTACCATAGAGAAGCTCATTATATGACACAGACTCCGGTGCATTAATTATTTTTCCATCACCAAGATGTGAAAACATCTGGTAAGATGTAAAAGTGAAAAAATAGTTATTCTTTTCCATAAATGAGATTTGCATTTCCAGCTTATTTGTAGACCAAAGATCATCCGCATCTAGAAATGCAATGTATTTTCCACTAGCCCGCTCAATAGATGCATTTCTTGAAAAACCAGCACCTCTATTTTTGTCGTTAACAGCAATGGAAATTCTTGGTTCATCTATTGCCATTTTCTCAATGAGATCCACAGTATTATCTTCAGAGCAGTCATCCGTAATAATTAGCTCCCAATTATCATAGCTTTGATGCGATACACTGTTTATGCTATCAAGAACAGTATTGGATGAGTTATACGTTGGCATTATAACTGAAACCAAGGGTTGCGATGTTTTTTTCATAACCTGATTCAACCTCGCCATAGAACGGATTTTAGTGCCGTTTTGATAAAGAAAAACCCAAAGCCAGCTTTGTATGCGATAGCACTTTTTTTCATAACAAATAGAATAAAGAGAAATAGACCGTAGCGAGGAGAGACTCTTACAAACATATTTCTCTTAGCTATTATTTTTTTATTCGTTGAATAAAAGTCAGCCCCTGAAGTAATCGGTGGGTGCGAAGATACTTCAACAGGATAACGCTGGATGGATAATCCATTCCTCAAACAGTCTGACAGGAAAATCATTTCCTCACCTGAAGGATTATCTGTCCCTAACCCAAACTTTTCATCAAACCTAATCTGGTTACTTAAAATGGCGTCCCTATTAAAGCAGATGTCAATTGATGAGGGCTTGGCGATAGTAAAAAAATTTAATTTATGTGACACTTGGGTACTTAGCGTAGTTCTTCCATCTAGGTACCTATGATAATAGGTACCTACATCAGCATTATCTCTCTTCATTCTCTTGATAATGTCTAGAATTTTTTCGATGGAAAAAACGACATCATCATCCATGATCATCACGTATTCACCATTAGCATTTTCTAATGCTATATTCCTGCTAATAGACAAGCCATTGGTATCAGTGGGGATATATGAGACATCATCTCTATTTTTAAATTTATTGACTACATCCAAAAGCGCCTCATGTGGTTTTTGGTGAACAATCACATATTCAACATTTGGGTTGAAGTCCAGCTTTAAATTGCTAACCCTATTAGCATATGTAGAAATTGCTATTGACAAAGAGGCCATATAATCACTTAGAAAGGTTTAATGTTTTAATTAAAATGCTCAGATTGTATCACGTCATTTTATTAGCATTGATTGATCACTATTATCACCTACTTTATGACATCCCCAATACCTTAGAGCACCAACAGTGTATATTGGCAAAACCAAAAAAAACAAAACATATAAAAAATACTTTTGATATATAATAAACTGTAAAGATTGGTTTATTGGCAATGTTGAGAAAAATATAAGTGAAATTGGCCAGTAAACTATATTGTTCAGCGATGTCAACCATCGAAAGAATATCAGATAGACCAATAATGAGAATAATATGAAAGAAGAGAACAAATACACTCCTGACTCTCCAGAGTATGCCCACATCTCACCAACAACAAATGTGTTAGAGTTGATTACATGTCCGCTATCATTATATATATATGGAACTATCCATTCATCTGGCTTTAATTCTTTTAATCCAAGAAGATGTGAGAATGGTAAATCAGAGAATACTCCTGTAAGCTGGGGTTTATAATACTGCATGATATAGTACATACCTTGCGCTTGACCAAATATACTTCGATCAAGAATTCTGACTAAGGCGTTCCCATCCCCAGACATCATCGTAGAATAAATTAAACCACTAGAAAAAGCGAAGACGATCAAAAAAATGACGATTTTAAATACTGATTTAGATAGCAAAAAATACGTCACTCCCATCATCATAAAGAGCAAGAATAAATGTGCTTTCTGACCATCAAACGTGAGCTGAATTGAAGATATTACAATAATAAGGAATAGTCTCGCTCTAGATGCTTTATTATTGCTTACCAATATCATTGTGGATATTGTTATATAAAAACAGAAGAAATAAAATATTTTCCCGATATAAGGGATATCCACAAAAACATCCCCTTTCTGAATCGAAGCTCTAGATAATGCAGCTTGCGTATAATCACCTATCGCAACATAGTAGAGTGGGGATTGTTGATAAAAAAGTATAAATTTTACCAAGCAGTATATAATAAAAAGTAAAGATAATGGATTGATGATATATACAGCTTCATTAACTTCCGCTTGGTCATGTAATGAAACTCTTTTATTATCTACTGAAAAAAAGTATACGAGCAACCCTGTTAAAATAATAATTACTGAAAACGATGTCATGTAATAAACATTATGTATGACTTCTTTATTGAACCCATCTAGTCTAGCCGATATATCTGGAACAAATACAACCAGCACTGTAGAAAGCCAAGAGGTAAAGAAAATATTAAATGCTATCAATATAGAACAAGACATGCTTTGCTCTTTTCGTTGGAGCATGCTTATCACCAGTATACTAAAAAGCACCCCAACTAGAACTGCTATGATAACCTCACTAACCATTATTTAGTCCTTAGTTGTGAAGTAAGTTACACATAGTA
Organism: Aeromonas sp. R7-2; assembly: GCF_040908105.1. NCBI lineage: Bacteria > Pseudomonadati > Pseudomonadota > Gammaproteobacteria > Aeromonadales > Aeromonadaceae > Aeromonas > Aeromonas sp. R7-2. The sequence continues at coordinate 89,001 of NZ_JBFODC010000020.1, forward strand.
AATTTCAACTGCATTCAATAACAAGCATTGAAAATTAACAACCAATATATATTTTAAACTTCCTCAATTGAAGAGATATAAATCCTGGCTTCAAGAAGTTAATCAAACCAACAATGATATTGGAAATGGCATTGGGAGTATTATTAAAAATCCTGGCTACATACACCATCGCTTTTGGCCATGCTTTTTTTCTTAACTTTAAAATATACTGACTTTTCTTCAGGTCAGGTATTACAACTATGTCATCAATTAATGCCATCTCATTGAAGTAATGTTCATTGATGATTTTTGATCGACTGCTGCTAATGCTATCAGATTTACGGTATTGAACAGTGGTTTTTTTAAAAAATCTAAGCGTGTAACCATGCTTTGTCAGTTTAAGCCATAACGGGTAATCTTCTATTAATCTGAATCGTTCATCTGCGTAGCCTACCGATATCAATGCACTTCTTTTAATAAAGGATGAGGGAGCGATGGGAATACCATTAATTTTCAAATAGTCATACTGAGCTTCAGAAGTCAGATCAAAAAAGTGATGATACGCTGATGATGGCATTAAATGAGAGTTGATCTTATTAGACTGTTCATCAACATAAAAAACTTGCATTAATGAGAAGACAGCACCAACTTCATGGTTTCCTTTATCAAGAACATAGTCAATATTGTCATCGAGACAATTTGGCAAGAGTATATCATCTCCCGCAATAGTTTTTATCCATTCTGAAGTAGATGCAGTCCATGCAACATTGATATTCTTTGAAACACCACCATTTTTTTTGTTTTCGAAAAAGACAACTCTGTTAAAACTAGACTCATGTAGTGTCAACCAGTCATGAATAACTGCCACAGTATTATCTGGTGATGCATCATCGGAAATTATCAATTCAATATTTTCCGCACCATACGTTTGACTATAGATACTGTCTAATGTTTCAGTAACAGTATTTGCTGAATTGTAAGTTATAACAGCAACAGATATTGTTTTTTTCATGGCTATATATTTAGTCTCGGTGATGATAATTAATGCAATTCACTTGGATATTTTTCTTACATTGAAAAAAACAAAAATAAAATATATGCAATAATTAACTAGATATGCCATAGGTGCTCCCTCAACCCCTATAACACTGATAAGCGAATACGATAAAGCCACAAGTGTCATTGAGGATAATATTTCGCTCGTAATAAAAATTCTGGTAGCACCACGGGACAACATGGGATATGCGTACAACCAGCTGGCGATTTTCATTATGTCACCACACAACTGAATGGCAAATAAATCACGTGCAGCACTGAACTCTGCAGTGAAAAGAAGCCAAATAGCTATATCACGTAACAAATAAACTACCAATGCCATCACTGCTACAGCAGGGATTACAACCCGAGCAGTTCTATGAATTTCATCGACAATGGCATCAACACCAACTAAAGATGACAAACGTGGAAGGTAATATGTACTTAGAGCCATCGTGATAACACCAAGATAAACTTCAGATATTTTCCACACTGCTTGCCAATACCCAGCAGCCTCCCATCCAACTGATTTGATTAAAATTGTCCTGACCAAGATGAGTGATATTGGAAATGTTAAGGCACTGGTGATCGCCATCAGCATATATCCACCAATTGATTTCCTTGCCTCAACACTTGTCCCCCCCCACCAATACTGTACTCGAAACCAGGCTTGATGGAAGTTCGCGATCAACATAACCAACCCTATCAGTCCGGCTTGTACTGCCGCTGCAAATAAGGCACCTCGGATATCCGCCATCACAATCATCATCAACATCACACTACTGGATATGACTACCGATAACATACCCAGTAAAACATAGCGACGATAAAGTTGCTGACCGTTTATAACTGAATTACAAAGTGTGCCTACAGCAGATAAAGGCAAAACACACACAGTAGCCATCACAACCCAAGCCAGTTTCGTATCTTGGAACAGCCAGTTAGCGATATGCTCAGCCAATAACAGTCCACTAGGGATGAGTAGAGCAGAAATGACTAAAACCCACTGCAGTGATGCTCGCCACCAAGGTGCACAAGACTCAAAACCCTGCTGTTTATTTTCAGCGGTATAACGTACTACACCACTACCAACAGGAGCATTAATAATTCCATTGAGGCTGCCCACCAGACTTTGTACTTGGCCTAACATAGCCATACCAGTAGGGCCTGTATATATAGCGACAACCTTTGCAATAACAAAACCCATCGCCATTTTGAGCAATGTTAAAAGCCCTGTCATGGCAGTCACTTTTAGCAAGCGTCTCATGCTGTAAAGCCATTTACCGCATCTATCACCTGTGTCACTGCCTCATCGCTCATGGTAGGATCCATAGGCAGGGAAAGTACTTGCTGATGAATGCGTTCTGTCACTGGCAATAGGTAATCCCGATACTGTGGATATGCTTGTTGCTTATGAGGAGGTATTGGATAGTGGATCAGAGTTTGGATTTTTTGTTCCAATAACCACTGCTGAAGCTTCTCGCGTACATCGCAGCGTACAACGAATAAATGCCACACATGTGCACCTTCATTTTCCACATTAGGTAATTTCACTAAAGGGTTTTTAATTCTTGTACGATAAGATTGAGCGATATTCTGACGACGAGCAGTCTCCTTTTCCAGATAAGGTAGTTTCACGCGCATCATAGCAGCCTGAATTTCATCTAACCGACTATTGACTCCTTGATACAAGTTTTCATACTTTTTATGTGAACCATAATTGCGCAGTGCACTGATTGTCTGTGCCAATTCATCATCATTGGTTGTCACAGCACCGGCGTCTCCTAAAGCACCTAGATTTTTACCTGGATAGAAGCTGAAACCTGCAGCATCTCCCCAGTTACCAGCACGCTTTCCATGAATTTCAGCTCCGTGCGCTTGGGCACAGTCTTCCAACACTAATAAATTAAACTCCGTAGCAATTGTCATCAGTTCTGGCATAGGAGATAGCTGGCCGTACAGGTGTACAGGTAGTATAACTTTAGTTCTAGGTGTGATAGCCTCTCTCACTTGGGCTGGCTCCAGATTAAAAGTTTCTGGATTGGGTTCGACTAAAACAGGAACCAAGTCGTTCTCAGTTATTGCTAAAATGGAAGCAATATATGTATTTGCTTGTACTATAACCTCATCGCCACCTTGTAACTTACCAAGTTCTTTCCATGCTCTCAGTACTAGATTAAGAGCATCTAGTCCATTTGCTACACCAATCGTATGCTTGGTTCCACAATAGTGAGAGAATTCTTTTTCAAATTGAGCAAGCTCATGCCCCATAATATACCATCCAGAATCAATGACTCTGGCACAGGCATCTTTCAGTTCATTTTTATACTGATTATTTATAGCTTTCAAATCGAGGAAGTTAATCATTTTTCCATCTCAACATAACGAATTATTTTAGCTGGATTTCCAGCGACAACAGCATAATCTGGTACATCTTTGGTGACAACGGCACCAGCGCCTACCATTGCATATTTTCCGATGGTGATACCAGGTAATATAGTTGCGTTGGCACCTAACGATGCGCCACATTTTATTATCATTTTAGGAAATTGTACTGGGTAAATTTTAGAGCGAGGATGTTTATCATTTGTAAATGCAACACAGGGACCAATGAAAACGTCATCCTCAATTGTGACACCATCCCAGACATATACACCAGATTTGATCGTGACACGATCACCTATTGTGACGTCCCCCTCAATCAAAGTATGTGCACATATATTACATTCCTTACCAATTTTTGCGCCTTGCAATACAACCGAGTACTGCCAAATACGAGTGTCATTACCTATATCATTTGACATCACGTCGCTAAGATGATGAATAAACATTTATATTTCTCCTAGCTAGGCACAAGAAATCTTCATAGTTTCTTATATAGTCAGATTCATCATATTCTTGATCAGCCAATACCATCAGGACACAATCTTCAGAAAAATCATGCATCTCACGCCACATAAAAGACTCTATTAACAACCCTTTTGTCGGTCTATCAAGAATAACTTCTGATCTAACCATTCCATCATCAAGGACAAAACGGCAAGATCCAGACACCGCAATAGCAACCTGTTTTAGTGCTTTATGGGCATGATATCCACGAGATATGCCTTTTACTGTATTGAAAATATAATAAACCCGTTTTATTTCGAAAGGGATATTCTTATTTCCTTCCAATGATAGCAAAGAACCTCGCTCATCACCGAGCATTGGAAACTCAATTAGTTTAATAAGGTTCATTTTAATTCCTTATCAAATCTAGTAGATATTGACCATAGCTATTTTTAGCCATGCGTTCTGCTGTAACAGCTACTTCATTTCTACTTAACCAATTATTTCGTAATGCAATTTCTTCAAGACATGCAATCTTGAAACCCTGTCTAGTTTCAATCGTTGCCACAAAATTCGATGCTTCGAGTAAACTTTCATGTGTTCCACTGTCAAGCCAGGCAAAACCTCGCCCCAATAACTCTACATTCAGCTGTCCCTGCTCCAAATACACTTGGTTAATACTAGTTATCTCTAGCTCTCCTCGTTTGGACGGTTTTACTTGCTTGGCAATGCTGACTACTTGACTGTCGTAAAAATAGAGTCCAGTTACAGCAAAGTGCGACTTAGGTTGTGTTGGCTTTTCTTCAATAGAAAGAACACTTTGCTTATCATCAAATTCAACGATTCCAAATCGTTCTGGATCTTGAACTTTATAGCCAAACACTGTTGCACCTTTTTCCCTTTTGGCAGCCTCACGTAACATCGGTGAGAATCCTTGCCCCCAAAACATATTATCCCCCAGGATCAAGCATACCGAATCATTTCCAATAAACTTCTCACCGATAATAAATGCTTGTGCAAGCCCATCTGGGCTTGGTTGTACGGCATATTCCAGTTCAATGCCAAATTGACTACCATCGCCTAAAAGACGTTGAAAGCTAGCCTGATCTTCTGGAGTGGTAATAATAAGTACATCCCTAATGCCTGCCAGCATCAATACAGACAAGGGGTAGTAAATCATAGGTTTATCATAAACTGGCAAAAGCTGTTTTGAGACGCCCATGGTAATTGGATAAAGACGTGTGCCAGAGCCGCCGGCAAGAATAATACCTTTCACTATTTTCTATCCCCATATTGTTGAACTATCCACGTTTGGTAGGCTCCGCTCTTGACATTATTTACCCATTGCTGATTTTCCAGATACCACTGCACAGTTTTTCGAATACCAGACTCGAAAGTCTCTTGAGGTTGCCAGTTCAGCTCAATGCTCATTTTGCGGGCATCGATGGCATAACGACGATCGTGGCCGGGGCGATCCACCACATAAGTGATTTGCTCACGATAGGAGCCCGTTTTCGGTACCATTTCATCGAGCAGGTCACAAATGGTATGCACGACTTCCAAGTTTTGCTTTTCGTTGTGACCACCGATGTTGTAGGTCTCCCCTACCACTCCCGCGGTCACTACCCTGTAGAGCGCACGCGCATGGTCTTCCACATAGAGCCAATCACGAATTTGGTCACCCTTGCCATAAACTGGCAGTGGCTTGCCATCCAGCGCATTGAGGATCACCAACGGGATCAGCTTCTCGGGGAAGTGGTACGGGCCGTAGTTGTTAGAGCAGTTGGTGACGATGGTGGGCAGGCCGTAGGTGCGGCGCCAAGCGCGCACCAGATGGTCACTTGAAGCTTTGGAGGCTGAATAGGGGCTGCTTGGGGCGTAAGGCGTGGTTTCGATAAACAGTGGCAGCTCAGTACCTGCAGCGACTTCATCCGGATGGGGCAGATCGCCATACACCTCGTCAGTAGAGATATGATGGAAGCGAAAAGCAGACTTGCGCATCTCGTCCAGGCCGTTCCAATAGGCGCGAGCCCCTTCGAGCAACATATAAGTACCGACGATATTGGTTTCGATAAAGTCGGCCGGGCCGGTGATGGAGCGATCAACGTGACTCTCGGCGGCCAAGTGCATCACGGCATCGGGTTGATGGGTAGCAAACACCCGATCCAGTTCGGAGCGGTTGCAGATATCCACTTGCTCAAACACATAGCGATCGCTAGCAGAGACAGCGACCAAGGATTCCAGGTTGCCCGCATAGGTTAGCTTGTCGAGGTTGATCACTGAGTCTTGGGTATGTTGGATAATATGGCGAACAACGGCTGAACCGATAAAGCCGGCACCGCCTGTCACAAGGATCTTCATTCAAGGGTTCCCGATTTCAAGGTAACGAAATTGCAAGATATTAATTTGATATTTGCGTTCAAGCATTATCACTACAAGTTTTGCTTAAACCGGACACTCAACGTTGAATGTTAATGCTTCTAGTACCTTAAAGGCATCTATGGAGGTACAAAGTTGGTTGTTTTTTGAAAGTCTATAGACTCTATAAAAAAGAAATAATTCTCATTTATAGTGAGATTTAGGAGGGATGGTAACTAAAATTATGCACTCACTGTCAAACGAAAACGCTACCGCCCTTGGGTTACAGCTCCCAACATGCTGCTTTTAACCTGATTGTCCGTGCTGTTGGCCATCAGATCCTCCAGCTTCTTGTTTTGATTGATGTTTAACAATTTAGCAGCATTCCCTTGCCGTAGCAGCCGTCCGGAACCTGCATTGCTCACATCTAGGGCTTTTTGTGCCCCAAACCCGATCGCGGATCAGATTCTATCTTGTTTAACCCAAGAGTGAATAGTCACAAGGTGTGAAAGACCCTGAATAGGATAAGGATTAAACAGCATTCCCACTAACCTCAACTGACATCAGCATCACCGATGTTTCTACTCATAATCCTCTATTGAAACCTCTCGATGAAAAATAGAAACAACATATCTAGCATGTATGCTCTGATCGCTTCATTCTTGGGCATCAGCTTCCAAGAGATCAAGAGTGAGCTCTTCTGTTGATCCATTAACGTACCTTACTACCCCTCCACTGCGATCATAACGGTCGCATACTGCTGTCACCGTATGTAAATCGCTTCGTGTCACAGAGTTTTGGCATCTTATTAAACACTCTATTGAGGAGTTCAGTCTGGGATGATTCAGTCCCGATACAGCGGGGTCAGGTAGGATCCGGATTGACTCTCCCTCTTGTTGACCCTCTAATTGACAGCCTGGACCCTCATCATCATGCATCTTATGAAAATCCTACTGGTTGAAGACGACAAGCTGCTCAATCACCACCTCTCCACCCTGTTGACCGAGGCCCAGAACCAGGTTTACAGCACGGACAATGCCCAGGTGGCGCTGCACTACGCGGCTGACTACCCCATCGATGTCGCCATCATCGATCTGGGCCTGCCTGACATGGATGGCCTTCAGCTCATCACCCGCCTGCGCGAGCAGCAGATCCCCTTTCCCATCATTGTGCTGACGGCCAGAGGCAACTGGCAGGACAAGGTGGAAGGACTGGAAGCCGGGGCGGACGACTACCTGGTCAAACCCTTCCAGAAGGACGAACTGCTGGCCCGCCTCAATGCGCTGGTACGCCGCAGCGCCGGCTTCATCTCCCCCAGAGTGAAGGCGGGTGACTACGAGCTGGATCTCTCCCGCAAGGAGCTGACCATCGCCGGCGAGGTCACTGTGCTGACCAGTTTCGAATATCTGATCCTGGAATACCTGATGCGAAATGCCCGTCAGGTGGTCTCCAAACAGCAGTTGCTGGATCAGCTCTATGGGGATGGTGAAGGGGATCCCAACACCATCGAGGTGATGGTGAGCCGGCTTCGCAAAAAACTGGATCCGGAAGGGAGCATCCAGCCCATCTCCACCATCCGCCGCCAGGGCTACATCTTCAACCTCGCCTGCAGCTGATGCGCCTTGCCATGTTGCATCCCCTGACCCTGATCCGCCGCTCCCTGCACCTCAAGCTGATGCTGAGTGCCATGCTGGTCATCGCGCTCATCATGGCCTTCTCCGTCTACATACTCTACCTCGGCCATGCCGAGGAGCAGGCCCAGAAAGCCAGTGTCCGCATGCAGGAGAACCTCTCCAAGCTGTTCTCGTCCAAGCAGCCGGAGCCCCACGCCATGACGGATCTAGGCAAGCTCACCCCGGATGCCATCGATCCCAATCTCGATACCCTGATCTGCCGCGCCGACGGAGTGCTGAGCTGGTCTAGCCTCCACATGCCGGAGGTGGTCTCCATCAAGGAGACCATCTGCCGGGATCTGATGAGATACCTGGGGGGACTGGATCAGGACTATTTCTTCAAGCTGCATACCATCAAGAACGGCGAGAGCTACTTCATCTACAGCCTGCGTTTCCTGCGCAATCATGGCGCCGGCCCCACCACCTACTACGTGGTGATGGTCGATTCCGCCCGGCGCTATCAGGCCCAGACCCGCGATTACCTCTACCGCTGCATTCGCCAGGCGCTGCTCGCCTACTGTCTGCTGGGCGCTCTGTTGCTGCTCACCAGTTTCTGGAGCCTCTCCTCCCTGCGCACCATGGCGCGCCAGATTGACGAGATCCGCGCCGGTACGCGAGAGGCGCTGTCAAACGACTACGAGCGCGAGCTGACCCCCCTGACAAGCTCGGTCAACCAGTTGCTGGAGAACGAACGCCAGCAGACCCAGCGCTACCAGCACGCCCTCAACGATCTCGCCCACAGCCTGAAAACCCGGCTGGCGCTCATCCAGATCACCGCCCAGGAGCTCAAGCTCGGCCACGACATCCATGACAACATCAATGAACAGATCACCACCATGGATCAGATCATCCAGTACCAGTTGCGCCGCGCCGTCACCGGGCGAAAGCGCCTCGCGAGCAAGGGCACCGAACCGGTTCCCCTCATCGAGAAGCTGCTGGCCAGCCTCGCCAAGGTCTATCGCCACAAGAAACTGCAGACCGGCTTCCAGTTTGACGACGATGTCTTCTTCCACGGCGAACAGGGCGATCTGATGGAGCTGATGGGCAACCTGCTGGACAACGCCTGCAAGTTCGCCATCAGCGAGATCCGGGTTCATGTCCGCCACCGGGAGAGCGGTCTGCTCATCGTGGTGGAAGACGACGGCCCCGGCATCGATCCCGGCAAATCGCAGCAGATCTTCCAGCGCGGCGTGCGGGCTGACAGCTCCCCCGGCCAGGGGATTGGCCTCGCCGTGGTGACCGAAATCGTGCACAGCTACGGCGGCGAGATCCGGGTGGATGACTCCCCGCTCGGCGGCGCGAGATTCCACATCACCCTCCCCTGACAGCGCAGGAGCCAGTACCTGGCTCCTGCCGCATTCGGGCGTTGCCATCCCGGTGCTTTCCATGTCTCACGCCTCACTCCTTATGCCTCGACCAGGCCAATCACATGGCAGCGAGGCTGACGAGCTTGCGCCCCCATCAGAAGCTGGCCTGCCGCTCCCCTCGGCCCCATGCTCGCGCAGAAACGGCAGGCATAAAAAAACCGGCCGCGAGGGCCGGTAAAACAGTTCAGGCTTGTCAGGTGACAATGCGCACCCAGCGGATGAAGACCGGTTTCAATTCCCTATGAAGCCCCGTCCTCTTGAGTACGTAGGTTCACTTTACGCCCCGGTCACTGAATCGGGACTGAACCATGTTCACCCTGGCAAGGCTCAGAGACGGATCCCGAGGGACTGGCGCAGATAAGCTCCCGCCCCGAGCAGCCCCGGCCCTTCATGGGTGATGAGGAAGACCGGAATGTCTTTGAGATAAGGCTTGAAGCGCCCCTTGTCCTCGAAGGCGACCCGAAAGCCCGATCCGATGAAGAACTCCTGGAAGCGCGGCACTATGCCACCGGCGATGTAGACACCACCGAAGGTGCCCATGTTGAGGGCCAGGTTGCCGGCAAAGCGGCCCATGAGCACGCAGAACAGGCTCAAGGTGCGACGGCAATCGAGGCAATCCCCCGCCAGCGCGCGCTCGGTGATGTCCTTGGGGACAAAAGGTTCGGGCTCGCGGCCATCGGATTTGACCAGGCCGCGATAGAGATTGACGAGCCCGGGGCCCGAGAGGAAACGCTCCGCCGACACATGGCCCAGCTCGCCGCGCATCACCTGCAGCACCGCATCTTCCTCTTCCGTGTTGGCGGCGAAGTCCACGTGACCGCCCTCACCCGGCAGGCTCAGCCACTGCTCACCGGCCTGCACCAGGTGGGCGACGCCAAGGCCGGTCCCTGCGCCATAGATGGCGATGGGCTTGCCGGCTACCGGAGCCGCGCCCCCGAGCTGGATGCGATCGCTCTCGCCGAGCACGGGTACCGCCATGGAGACGGCAGTGAAATCGTTGATCACCTGCAGGCGCGCAAGGCCGAGGTTGGCCTGCATCTCGCGGATGGAGAACTCCCAGCTGTGGTTGGTCATGGCGACCCAGTCACCATTGATGGGACAGGCGATGGCGATGCACGCCTCGCCCACGGTGGCATCGTGCTCTTCGAGATAGAGGCGCACCACGGCCTCCAGGCTGGGATGGGCCAGCCCCGAATAGGTTTTTGCCTGGGAAATGGCGCCCGTCGCCAGTTCGCAGAGGGCCAGTCGGGCATTGGTACCGCCAACGTCGCCCACCAGCGCATGGGTATGCTGCATAACAAACTCCTTCGTTACCGACTCGGGGCGGCCCTTACCGTCCCGACATTATTATTTGGCTGCAATACTACTCGAGCCCGCAGCCGGGCTGCGCGATTTATGCAGACAAGTGTGCGCCCGCTCACAGTGTTGTTGCTTTGCAACATTTGTAAGCGTTTTCAAGACGCAAATGGAAGTTTGCAACTAAAAACACGAAATAATTAGACATGAGTCATACTTTGCAGGGCCGAGATTAGTTCCGATAAGCGCTTGTCTTGTATAGTCATCGCGGAGACTGGAAACCTGCTTGAGCTGTGAATTTAGTGCACAGACACTGAAGTTAAATTACAAAAATGCCTGGTGGTAATGATGAATACCCTCGATAAAATTACGAACAATCTGGAAAGTTTCAGTAAATCAGAGCGTAAGGTGGCTGAAGTGATCCTGGCCTCACCCCAGACCGCCATTCACTCCAGCATTGCTACCCTGGCCAAGCTGGCCGATGTGAGCGAACCGACCGTCAACCGTTTCTGCCGTCGCCTCGATACCAAGGGTTTTCCCGATTTCAAGTTGCACCTGGCCCAGAGTCTGGCCAACGGCACCCCTTATGTGAACCGCCACGTGGAAGCGGAAGACGGCCCGGATACCTATACCGCCAAGATCTTCGAATCCACCATGGCCTGCCTCGATGCCGCCAAGAACAGCCTGGACATCTCGGCCATCAACCGCTGCGTCGATATTCTGACCCAGTCCAAGAAGATCAGCTTCTTTGGTCTGGGCGCCTCCTCCGCCGTCGCCCGGGATGCCCAGAACAAGTTCTTCCGCTTCAACATCCCCGTGGTGAGCTTCGATGACATCGTCATGATGCGCATGAGCTGCATCAACAGCAGCGAAGGGGACGTGGTTGTCCTCATCTCCCACACAGGCCGCACCAAGGCCCTGGTGGAAATTGCCGCGCTGGCCCGGGAAAACGATGCCACCGTCATCGGCATGACCGCCAAGGACTCTCCCCTAGCCCGCGAATGCAACCTGGTGCTCTCCATGGACGTGCCGGAAGACACCGACGTCTACATGCCCATGGCCTCGCGCATCGCCCAGCTCGCCCTGGTGGACGTGCTGGCCACCGGTTTCACCCTGCGCCGTGGCATGAAATTTCGCGAAAACCTGAAGAAAGTCAAAGAAGGTTTGCGCGAATCCCGCTTTGATACCCCGCACTCCTCCTGATCATTCGGGGGTCCGCCCCCGACTGTCTATGCCAACGGGCTTGGTGTAGTATCGAAATTCAATCAAACAAGGCCACCCAGATGGCCTGCCAGTTGGCGCCATGCCACATGCTTGACGGGGCAGTATTTCAAGTCATATCAACTTCACATTGGAGTCTTTCATGCCAAGACGTACAAAGATTGTTACCACACTCGGTCCGGCGACCGATCGCGACGGCATTCTCGAGGGGATCATTCGCGCCGGTGCCGACATGGTGCGGATGAACTTCTCCCACGGCACTCCTGAAGATCATATCCAGCGCGCCAACCAGGTGCGTGACATCGCCGCCAAGCTGGGCCGCCACGTGGCCATCATGGGCGATCTGCAAGGCCCCAAGATCCGCGTCTCCACCTTCAAGGATGGCAAGATCTACCTCGCCATCGGTGACAAGTTCATTCTCGATGCCGCCCTCGGCAAGGGCGAAGGCTGCCAGGAGCAGGTCGGCATCGACTACAAGAGCCTGCCGCAGGACGTGGTATCCGGTGACATCCTGCTGCTGGACGATGGCCGCGTGCAACTGAAGGTCGAACAGGTCGAAGGCACCCGCATCCACACCACGGTGACCGTGGCCGGCCCTCTCTCCAACAACAAGGGCATCAACAAGAAAGGTGGCGGCCTCTCTGCCCCAGCCTTGACCGAGAAGGACAAGGAAGACATCAAGACCGCCGCCCGCATGAACGTGGACTACCTGGCGGTCTCCTTCCCCCGCAGCGGCGATGATCTGCGCTACGCCCGCGAACTGGCCCGCGAAGCCGGCTCCAACGCCAAGATCGTGGCCAAGGTCGAGCGCGCCGAGACCGTCGCCAGCGACGAGGCGATGGAAGACATCATCCTTGGCTCCGATGCCGTCATGGTGGCCCGTGGTGACCTGGGTGTCGAAATCGGCGACCCCGAACTGGTGGGTGTGCAGAAGAAGCTCATTCGCCACTCCCGCCGCCTGAATCGCGTGGTCATCACCGCGACCCAGATGATGGAGTCCATGATCAACGCACCGCTCCCGACCCGTGCCGAAGTCATGGACGTGGCCAACGCCGTGCTGGACGGTACCGATGCGGTGATGCTCTCCGCCGAGACCGCCGCCGGCCAGTTCCCCATCGAGACCGTGACCTCCATGGCCAGCGTCTGTGTGGGCGCCGAGAAGCACCCGAGCCTGAACGTCTCCAACCACCGCATGAACTACACCTTCACCTCGGTGGAAGAGGCGGTGGCCATGTCCACCATGTATGCGGCCAACCACCTGGAAGGGGTCAAGGCGATCGTGGCGCTGACCGAGTCGGGCACCACCCCGCTGCTGATGTCCCGCATCAGCTCCGGCCTGCCCATCTTCGCCATGTCTCCTCACAACAAGACCCTGGCCTGGGCCAACCTCTACCGCGGCGTCACCCCCGTGCTGTTTGATGGCGACGAGACCAAGCCGGTCTACGAGGTGTGCCGCGACGCGCTGGACGTGCTCAAGGCCAAGGGACTGCTGCAAAGCGGCGACATGGTATTGCTCACCCACGGCGACAAGATGGAGACCGTCGGCAGCACCAACACCTGCAAGGTGATGATGGTCGAGTAATCGCCCCTCCTCCCTGCCACAAAAACGGCTCCCGCGGGAGCCGTTTTTTTATGGGATCTGCCCAGGTTCAACCGCGAAACAGCTCCACCTTGTCTCCATCCTGCAGGCTGCCGGCGCCGCGCACCACCACCTTGTCTCCCTGCCTGAGAGCGCCGCTCACCGCCACTTCCCGGCTGTCCCCAAAGAGCACGGTGACCGGCACCCGGTTCACCGTGAGCGCCTCGCCGCGCTGCTCCACCTGATAGACCACGCTTCCCTCGGTGCCGAGCACCAGGGCATCCCGTGGCAGCAGCATGGTGTGCTGCTCTCCCATCGGCAGCGCCACCCGCACTGGCGAGCCGATGATGAAGGTACCCGCTTCCGGCTTGAGGCGCAGCTCGATGAGCCGGGACTTGGGATCGGCGCTCGCCGCCCGCTGGTAATAGATGGCGTGGCTGCTGAGCTGCTCCCCTTCCACCCGCAACCGGGTCTGGGTGGCCAGTTGCCGGGCCCAGGCAATAGGCGCACGCAACCGGATATCCGGCTGATCCGGATTGACCAGTTCAAGCGCCTGTTCGCCCGCATCCACATGCTCCCCCGGCTGGATGAAGTGTTCATTCACCACCCCGTCAAACGGGGCAAAGATGCGGCTTCTGCGCAGCTGCTCCTCAATCTGGCGCACCTGCACCCGCGCCAACTGATCGGCCAGCTCAGCCTGCTCCACGTCATAGCGCGCCTTGTCATACTGGCTCTGGGAGGCACTCTTTTGCTGGTGCAAACGATCCAGGCGCTGGAACTCGGCGCGAGCGTAACGCAGGTTGCTCCCCTCTCTGGCTTGTTCCGCTCTCGCCTGCTCCAGCGAGAGGCGCAGAGTCGCGCTGTCCAGGCGCAGCAACTCGTCCCCCGCCTTCACCCGGCTGCCAAACTCGGCTATCCACTCCACCCGACCGCTCACTTCGGCGCTGAGCGCCGCCTGCTGGCGGCTCGCCACCGTGCCGCTGACCCAGATGCTGGCCCCCGCCTCTCCCTGGGCCACCTCCGCCAGCGTCACCATCTTGCTTTGTGCAAGCGCAGGCAGCCCGCCAGCCAGCAGCAGGGCCCCCACCACCATCCTTGTGAAACCTTGTGTCATCGATGAGCTCCTTGCTCAGGCACGCTGCCGAAGGGCGTGCGGTATGTCGGTCTGCTCCCCCAACCGCAGGAAGGCGGGCAACAGGATCAGGGTGAAGAGGGTGCTGCAACTCATGCCGCCGACGATGACGGTGGCCAGCCCCCGGTAGATTTCGCTCCCCTCGCTCGGACTCAGCATCAGGGGCAGCATACCGAAGATGCTGGTGAGGCTGGTCATGGCGATGGGACGCATCCGGCTTTGCAGAGCATCGGTGACTGCCGACTGTCGGCTCATCCCCTCCCGCTCGGCCATCCTGGTCTGGTGCACCAGCAGAATGGCGTTGTTGACCACCAACCCGAGCAGGATGACGAAGCCGATGATGGTGAGCAAGTCCATCGGCAGCGGCGCCACCAGACCGCTCAGGTGCAGCGCCAGCACGCCGCCTACGGTGGCGAGCGGCAAGGTGAGCAGCACCAGCACGGCATCCTTGAGGGAGGCGAAGACCCCCCACAGCAGAATGAGCAGTATCATCACGGCGAACAGGAAGATGCTGCCGAGGTTGCCGAGCGCCTGCTGCAGGCTGTCGGCATTGCCGGCGACCCGCAGCTCCCCCCCGGCCGGCAGCAACGGCCGGATGGCGGCAAAGCTCTTGTGCTGCAGGGTGTCGAGCACCTGCTCCATGCTCATCCCCGCAGGGGGGGAAATCTGCAGACTGATGCTGCGCCGCCCATCGGATCGGAAGATGCTCTCAGGCCCGAGTTGCGGCTCCACCCGCAGCAGTTCCCCTAGGGGAACGATGCGCCCGGACGGGGTAGCAAGCGGCACCGCCTTGAGCTCGTCCGGGTTGGCGGAGGCCTGCCCCATCAGCAGGATGTCGAGCCGCTCATCCCCGTCGAAATATTCGCCGACCCGCAGGCCATCACCGAAGGTCTGGATGATGGCGGGCATGGGGGAACGATCCCAGCCCACCTCGGCCAGGCGCCTGTCCTGGGGCACCAGCCGAAGCTCGGGAGCGGTGAAATCGAGTCCGGGTTCTGGCCTGACCTGGGCGCCGGGCAAGTCCCGCTGCACTATGGTCATGCTCTCCCGGGCCGCCTGATAGAGTTCGGGCAGCCCACCTCCCTGGATCAGCAGGGAGATGCTGTTTTCACTGTCAAAACCGCCAAACAGGGACCCCTGACCGCCAAACACCCGGGTGTCGGGAATGCCCACCAGCAACTGCTTCATCAAGAGCTGCTCCAGCACCTTGATCTGGCTCTCCTCCTTTGGCCGCACCCCGATCTGGGCACCGCCCGGGTAGCGCAGGATGTAGTAGTTCTTGAGGACAGGCTCCTTCTCCCCTTTCATATAGGGGTCGAGGCGAGCAATCAGGGTATCGATCACCTCCTCCCGCTGGGCCTTGAGATTGACCCCCGGGGTGAAACTCATCCAGACATCGATGGCGTCCCGCTTCACATCCGGCAGGTAGTTCATCTTGGGCAGCAGCAGCCAGCTCGCCAGCACAGGCCCCGTCATCATCAGGACGATGATGGCCCAGCGCCTGGGGGCGGTGGCAGTCCAGCGGATCACATGGCGGGTGGCGCGGCACCACAGGCGCTCAAAGGGATCAATCAGCCGCTCGAGCCCCATCCAGCGCGCCGCCACCGCAGGCAACACCGTGACCGCCACCACCATGGAGACGGTCACCGCGCAGGCGATGGTGAGCGCAAGATCGGCAAACAACTGCCCTTCCACATCGTTGAGCAGGAGCACCGGCAGGAAGATGGCGACCGTGGTCAGGGTGGACGCCACCAGAGCGGTCCACACTCGGCGGGTGCCCTCCAGCGCCGCCTCTCCCTTGTTGATGTCACCCCGCTCATGGCGCCGGTAGATGCTCTCCAGCACCACGATGGCGGCGTCGAGCACCATGCCGACCGCAAACGCAATGCCCGCCAGGGAGATGATATTGAGGGTCCGCCCCATCACCTTGAGCAGGCAGAAGGTGAGCATGATGCTGATGGGAATGGCGATCGCGATCATCAGGGTCGCCTTGAGCTGGCGCAGAAAGACCCAGAGGATGGCGCAAGAGAGCAACACCCCGAGCCCCAGGTTGGCTGTCACCATGCTCACCGCCCGGTTGATATAGAGAGAAGCGTCAAACGACTGCTCCATGTGCAGGCCAACCGGCTCCAGCACCTCCCGGTTGAGCTCCCCGACCTTGGCCTTGATCCCCTCGAGCGCCGCCAGTGCATTGGCGCCGCTCTCCTTGAAGATCTGCGCCGCGATGGCGGTGTTGCCGTTCTGGATGCGCAGCACCGGGTGCTCCTCCCGGGCCACTCTGATCTCGGCCACGTCCCGCAGATAGATGGGCAGGCCGTCACGCCAGTCCACCACCTTGTCCCCCAGGGCCGCCACGTCATAGCGACCGGCAAAGCGCAGCTTGTACTCCCAGCGTCCGATGTCGAGGGTCCCGGCCGACACATCCCAGCCCGTCGTTGCCCGGCTGGCGAGCACCGGGATCTCCACCCCCAGCTCGGCGGCGCGGTAAGGGTCGAAGCGGATCTGGATCTGGCGCTCATTGATCCCCTCGATGTCGACCGTGGACACCCCGGGGATCCGCTCCAGCTCGGGCTTGACCCTCGCCTCGATCAGCGCCTGGTGATCGTCTATCTCCCCCTTGGCGCCGGGCAGCTGCTGGATGAAGAAGAAGGTCAGGGTGTCGTTGCTACTGTAGTTGTTGACGTAAGGACCACCGATGTTGTCCGGCAGCCCCGAGACCCGGTTCAGGCGGGAGATGACGTCAAGCTGGGCCCGCTGCATGTCGGTGCCGAGGGCAAACTCCATGTCGATTTCGGTGAAGCCGGGGTAGCTGTTGCTGCTGAGACTCTTGAGCCCCTGTACCCCCTGCATCTCCTGCTCGATGGGATCGGTTATCTCCGACTCCATCTCCTGGGGCGAGGCCGAGCGCCAGTCCACCGTGATGTTGAGGTGAGGACGGTCTATGTCGGGAAACAGCTGGACGGGCAGTCCCCGGATACTGAGCAGGCCCAGCAAAAAAATCAGCACGACCGAGACCGCCACCCAGATGGGGCGTTCGATCGCCGTTTTGGCGAGGTTCATTCACTCTTCCTGAGTTGTTGTTATCGGCCATTCCGATGGCCTTGCTTCCTGCCCCAAGGGTGGGGGCCATTGCATTAAACTGGAATTAATCGACCTTGTAAATGCCTGGTTAAACAACAAAAAACCGGCCACTAGGGCCGGTTGTCGGTTTACGCTCCGGGTCAGGCTGCGTGCTCGACCGGGTTCGGTTGAGACAATCCTTCCAGCTCGCCAGGAGCGAAGTTGTCCACCTGGATAGCCTCGTAGCGCAGGGCATCGGCGGCCAGCAGCTTGTCCGCCTCCTCCTTGCCGAGGATGGACTGGGACAGGGCCGCAGCCACCAGCTCAGGCAGCGCCAGCTTGCGGGGCAGTCTGCCCTCTTTCTGGGCCTGCACCAGCTTCTTCTCGATGGGCTGCACCGAGACCATGGCCTGGAAGGCACGCTCCATCAGCCCCACCGGATCCGCCTCGTCCTTGCCCACATAACAGAGCGCGGTCAGACGATCCCGGAACTCGCCCGGCGTCATCATGGCCAGACAGATGGCATGGCAGCGATCATCCGCCGGCATCTTGTAACCGACGCCGAACGGGAACACCACCCGCTTGAGTACGGCACCCACCACCTTGTTCGGGAAGTTCTGGAAGAAGCCCTCGAACGCCTTGCCAATCAGGTAGAGGTTGCGCTCCACCGCGTACTGGACGAACGGCAGGTCAGAGACCATGCGGCCCTGATCCTCGTAATGCTTGAGGGTGGCGGAGGCCAGGTAGAGGTGGCTCAGCACGTCACCCAGACGGGCGGAGATCATCTCCTTGCGCTTGAGATCCCCGCCCAGCATCAGCATGGAGACGTCGGCGCACAGGGCAAGCCCCTTGCTCATGCGAGAGAGCTGCTTGTAGTAGCGGGCGGTTTCGCCAGCCACCGGGGCGCTGTTGAACTGGCCCAGGGTCAGCCCCTGGAACAGGGCACCGAAGAAGTTGCCGGTACCGAAGGCGATGTGCTTCATCAGCAGGGCGTCAAACTTCTCGAGACCGCGCTCCACATCGGTGTCGGCCGCCGCTTCCAGCTCGGCAAACACATACGGATGGCAGCGGGTGGCCCCTTGCCCGAAGATCATCAGGTTGCGGGTCAGGATGTTGGCCCCTTCCACCGTGATGGCCACCGGAATGCCCATGTAGGCGTAGCCGGTGTAGTTTTTCGGGCCCAGCTGGATGGCACGACCGGCGTGGATGTCCATGGAGTCATCCATCACCTGGCGGGCCATCTCGGTCATGTGGTACTTGGAAATCGCGGTGACGATGGCCGGTGCCTGACCCAAATCCAGGGAACCTGCGGTCATGCGACGAGCGCCTTCGAGCTGATAGGTGAGGCCGCCAATGCGGGCCAGCGCTTCCTGCACCCCTTCAAACTTGCCGATGGACATGCCGAACTGCTTGCGCACGTAGGAGTAGGCGCCCACGGTGCGGCTCGCCATGTGACCACAGGCGGTGCCAAGGGCAGGCAGCGAGATGCCGCGACCGGCGGAGAGGCACTCCACCAGCATGCGCCAGCCACGGCCGGCGTAATCCGGGCCACCGATGATCCAGTCGAGCGGAATGAACACATCCTTGCCGAAGGTCGGGCCGTTCAGGAACGCCAACCCCATGGGGTAGTGGCGATCGCCGACGCGCACGCCTGGGTGACTGGTCGGGATCAGCGCACAGGTGATGCCGATCTCTTCCTTGTCACCCAGCAGTTTTTCCGGGTCATAGAGCTTGAACGCCAGCCCCAGCACGGTGGCACGCGGCGCCAGGGTGATGTAGCGCTTGTTCCAGTTCAGACGAATGCCCAGCACCTCTTCACCCTTGTGCATCCCCTTGCAGACGATCCCCTTGTCCGGGATGGCGCCCGCATCGGAGCCCGCTTCCGGCCCGGTCAGGGCGAAGCAGGGTACCTCCTTGCCGTTGGCCAGCCCCGGCAGCCAGAAATCTTTCTGGGCCTGGGTGCCGTAATGCATCAGCAACTCGCCCGGGCCGAGGGAGTTGGGCACCATGACGGTGACCGCGACGCTCAGGCTCTTGGTGGCGATACGGGTGACGATGGTGGAGTTGGCAATCGCCGAGAACTCGCGGCCGCCGTAGGATTTCGGGATGATCAGGGAGAAGAAGCCTTCTTTCTTCAGATAGTCCCACACCGGCTCCGGCAGGTCCTTGGTCTCGTTGACGATCTTGAAGTCGTCCACCATGGCGAGCAGGGTTTCGACCTGGTTGTCGATAAAGGCCTGCTCTTCTGCGCTCAGCTCGGCCTTGCCGTAGCCGTGCAGTTTCTTCCAGTCCGGGTTACCGCGAAACAGCTCCCCGTCCCACCAGACGGAGCCGGCCTCCATGGCCTCCCGCTCGGTGGCCGACAGGGGCGGCAGTATCTTCTTGAAGATGCCGAACACGGGGCGGGTCACCACCTTTTTACGGATGGCGGGGACACCGAGCACCACGGCTATCGCCAGCACCAGCAGGACAAGCAATGTGATCATACCGAAGTTCCTTCTATTTCACTGTTTCCGTTGATTATTGTTAGGTGTTACACGGCCAGGGAGAGCCTGGTCGACTCCACGGGCGCCCCGACACCGGACGCCAGATAAGGAATGACGTTGCGCACCAGCCCTTCCACATCGAGCTGCTGGCCAAAATCGGCCTGGGCGATGTCACGCAGGGCATCCGCAGAGGCCATGGTGAAGACGACGGTGCCCAGGGTGAAGTGCAGGCGCCAGAAGAGATCCGCTGGCGACAAATCCGGATTGGCCTTGGAGATGGCCTGGGTGATCCCGTGCAGGGTCGCCCCATAATGGGTGGTAATAAAGCGGCGCAGGTGGCCCTGACTGTCGATATAGCCGCGCCCCAGCAACTGCATGAAGAGCGCCGGACCATTCGCCCTGACGGCCGACAGTTTCATCAGAGGTTCGACAAAGCTCTCGAACACCTGCAACAGGGTCAGCTGATCCTGCGCCATCAACGTCTGCAACCGCCCGTCCAGTGCCGGCATGAAGAGGCTCAGATAACGGTCGAGCACCGCCTGGATAAGCTCCTTCTTGGAGCCGAAGTGATAATTGACCGAAGCCAGGTTCACATCGGCCTCGCTGGTGATCAGACGCAACGAGGTATCGGCGAACCCTCGCTCGGCAAACAGCACCTCGGCGGCGTCGAGAATACGGTTCTTGGTATCTATTTTACTCACTGGACACCTCACTTAAACGAATGTTTAAAAAGTACGTTTCACGCCCACTCATGTCAAGAGAATGTGAACAAGTGTTGGCTAAATGTTTTTAATCAAAAAAGAGGGAAGATGGCGGGAACTTCGCGGCGAGACGGCACTCTATATCTATGCCACTGCAATTAAACATTAAGTCTCGCCCAACCTGCGTCATGCTAGTTGGGCATTTTTTTGCCCTGCCGTCACCCGATGCGCCGACAGAGAACCAAAAAAAACCGTCGCAGGGGCGACGGCGGGGAAAACGGGTCTGACCATCCAATGTCGACCCATCGATGGGTGTTCAGGCTTGCATCGATGTCGCCATCCTCGCAGTGAAACGTCATCAGACTTTGTCAGCACAGACCCAAATTGTGACAAAGTATGGCAACCAGCCACATGGCCCGGCTTCGCCAATCTTGCTATGCTGTCGCCTCATGCCAGAGGGGAGAGAAGATGAAGTATACGGTCGATACCCACACGCACACCGTCGCCAGCACCCACGCCTACAGCACCATTCACGATTACCTGCCCATCGCCAAAGCCAAGGGGATCAAGCTGTTCGCCACCACGGACCATGGCCCGGACATGGCAGATGCCCCGCATTACTGGCATTTCGTCAATCTGCACGTGTTGCCCAGGGTCGTGGACGGGGTCGGTATCCTGCGCGGCATCGAAGCCAATATCAAGAACATCGACGGTGAAATAGACTTCCCCGAGCGCTACGAATCGCGGCTCGACATGATCATGGCGGGCTTTCACGAACCGGTGTTTCCCCCCTGCGATCAGGCGACCCATACCCAGGCCATGATCAACGCCATTCGAAGTGGTCGGGTCGACATGATAAGCCACCCCGGCAACCCCGCCTTCCCCATCGATATCCAGGCGGTGGTCAAGGCAGCGGCAGAGTATCGAGTGGCGCTGGAGGTTAACAACTCCTCGTTCAGTCACTCCCGTGCAGGCAGCGAAAGCAACTGCCGCGCCATCGTCGAGGCAGCGCGCGATCTGGGTGCCTACCTCACTTTCGGCTCCGACTCCCACGTGGCTTTCAGCCTCGGCGACTTTGATCACTGCCATCGGCTGGTCACCGAAGCCAACTTCCCACATGAGCGGATCCTGGCCCGCTCCCCCCGCGCACTGCTCGATTTTCTCGAGAGCCGCGGCCGTGCTCACATCCCGGAGTTCGTTGACCTCTGATATGCCTTAACATCATGAGCCAACTCATAAAATCGAGTTGGCTCAATTGACTTGTCCGGCTTTTTTCACGACTCTGAACATCAAGCCGCCGGTATAGCTCAGTTGGTAGAGCAGCGCATTCGTAATGCGAAGGTCGTAGGTTCGACTCCTATTACCGGCACCAGACAGACGAAGGGTTGGCCTCAGTGCGAGGCCAACCCTTCGTGCTTTTTGTCCCGGGTCTCGGGCCAAGACGCCGGTGTGACTGCGCCAGAACACCCTCCCCTTCCAGGACACCACCACCGCGACAGTCCTGTTCATCTTTCAGAGCCTGACGCACCAACCTGGCCCCACCATCAGAGAGGGCAGCCAGGCAGCCACGCCCCGGCTGCACCTGGGTGAGCATCGTTATCCAGAGGCCCCTCAGCGCTGGGCATAGATCTGGTCGAACACCCCGCCCTCCTTGAAGTGAGTGCGCTGGATCACAGGCCACTCGCCGAAGGTCTTCACCACGTCGAGGAAGGTGGCGTTCGGGAAACGGTCTGCAAACTCGGCGAGGATCGCCGGGTTGCGCGGGCGTAGATAGTTGCTGGCAGCAATGCGTTGGCCTTCGTCGGACCAGAGATAGGCCAGATAGGCTTCGGCCTCCTTGCGGGTACCCTGCTTGTCGACCACCTTGTCCACCACTGACACCGGCAGCTCGGCCACGGCGGTGACGCTCGGATAGACCACCTCGAAGCTGCCACGACCAAACTCCCGGGCAATCATTTCGGCTTCGTTTTCGAACGTGACCAGCACGTCCCCTATGCGGTTCTGGATGAAGGTGGTGGTGGCGGCGCGGCCGCCGGTGTCGAGCACGGGAACCTGCTTGAACAACTTGCCGACAAATGCCCTGGCCGCATCTTCATCTCCCCCCTGCTCCAGCACATACCCCCAGGCAGACAGATAGGTGTAGCGGCCGTTCCCCGAGGTCTTGGGGTTGGGCACGATGACCTGTACCCCCTCCTTGAGCAGATCAGGCCAATCCTTCAACCCCTTGGGGTTGCCCTTTCGCACGATGAACACGGTGGCCGAGGTGAAGGGGGCGCTGTGATCCGGCAGGCGATCCGCCCACCCCTTGGGCACCAGGCCCCCATGCTCGGCGAGGGCGTTGATGTCGGTGGCCATGTTCATGGTGATGACATCGGCGGGCAGGCCGTCGATGACGGCGCGCGCCTGCTTGCTCGATCCGCCGTGGGACATGTTGATCTGCAGTGGCTCCCCGCCTTCGGCCTGCCAGTGCTTCAGGAAGGCTCCGTTGTACTCCTTGTAAAAATCGCGCATCACGTCATAGGAGGCGTTGAGCAGGGTGGTCGCCTGGGCCAGCGGGGCGAGAGCCAGTCCTGCAACAAGCAGGGTGGCGGGCACGAGTCGTTTCATTTCACATCCTTGGAATGAGGGGCGAGTGACTGACTATAAGAGCCGACCATTTATTCTTTGAAAGAATAATTACGGCACAGCTTATGCGATAAATGGCATCTCCTGGGTCCGGCGCAACGGATGACGGCGATGAGATGGTCACCTCCAGGCGGGTCATGATGACTGCCGAGGGCGGCGCCCATGAGCGTGGGGCTCCTCCTGCCCGCGCCCTGCCACGGGCAGGGAGCGCCGTTGTCACCTGCCTCAATTTGGCTTCTCGACATGACAGATAAAAAACGGGGCGAACCTAGTGGTTCGCCCCTGATGCTTTTTACGTCAACCCCGAGGGGTCAACCCTGTTTGTCTGATGCCGGCTCTGCGTCCTTCGGCGCCTGCCAGCCGCCACCGACGGCCTTGTAGAGGGCGACCTGGTTACTCAGCTGGGCGAGCCGGGTGCTGATGAGCCCCTGCTTGGCGCTGAACAGGGAGCGCTGGGCATCGAGGCGGGTCAGGTAGCTGTCCACCCCTTGCTCGTAACGCACCTCCGCCAGCCTGAAGTAGGTCTGGTTGGCATCCACCAGCGCCTGTTGCGCCTGCAGTTGCTGCGCGTAGTCCGCCTGGGCACCGAGGGTGTCCGCGACCTCCTTGAAGGCGGTCTGGATGCTCTTCTCGTAGCTGGCCACCGCCTGCCTGGTCCCCACCTCGGCCACGTCCAGATCCGCAACGCGCTTGCCGCCATCGAAGATGGGCAGATTGATCTGGGGCATGAAGGTCCAGGTGCCGGTGCCGCCGTCAAACAGACCGCTCAGCTGGTTGCTGGCGGTGCCCGCCGTCGCGGTGAGCGAGATGGTCGGGAAGAAGGCGGCGCGGGCCGCCCCTATGTTGGCGTTGGCCGCCTTCAGGTTGTGCTCCGCCGCCAGGATGTCCGGGCGTTGCTGCAACAGGCTGGAGGGAGCCCCCACCGGGATCGGCGCCAGTTTCACCTCGGCCAGGGTGGCCGGTTGTGCCGCCAGCACCGGGATATCGGTGCCAAGCAGCAGGGCCAGACCGTTTCTGTCCTGCTTCACCAGACGCTGGTATTGCGCCTGGCTGACCTTGGCGTTTTCCAGTGCCGTGCGCCCCTGGGCCAGCTCCATCTCGGAGGCGGCGCCCAGGCGGTATTTGTGCTCGGTCAGGGCATAGCTCTCCTGCTCGGTGGCGAGGGTCGCCTGGCTCAGGGCCAGCAACTCCTGATCCGCCAGCAGGGTGAAGTAGGCATTGGCCACCGAGGCCACCAGCGCAATCTGGGTGCTGCGCTGGGTCTCGATTTGCGCCAGATAAGTCTCAAGGGCCTGATCTTTCAGGCTCTGGATCCGGCCAAACAGATCCAGCTCATAGGCGGTGATGCCGATGTTGGCGCCGTACTGGCTGCTGATGGTGCCCTGCCCCGTACTACTGAGATCGTCGGATCCCTGCTGGCGGGTGCCGCTGCCACTGGCGGCCAGGGTCGGCAACTGGGCCGCCCGCTGGATACGGTATTTCGCCTCGTAGGCCTCGACGTTGAGGGCTGCCAGGCGCAGATCCCGGTTGCTCTCAAGGGCGGTGCCGATCAGCGTCTGCAGGGCCGGGTCCTGGAACTGCTGGCGCCAGGGGGCAAGTTCCCCCTTGGCGGCCAGGTCAGCTTGCCAGGAGGCGCCTTGGGGCAGCTCGGGGCGCTGGTAGTCGGGGGCCATGGAGCAGCCCCCCATCATCAGGGTCACGCCCAGGGCGATCAGGGTCTTAGTCATGGTTGATCTCCTTGGTGTGGACACTCTCTTCCCCGGCATGCTTGCGTTCGGTGAAATAGCGCATCACCAGCACGAAGAACAGCGGCACGAAGAAGATGGCGAGCACGGTGGCACTGATCATCCCCCCCATCACGCCGGTCCCGATGGCGTTTCGGCTGCTGGCGCCCGCCCCGGTGCTGATCACCAGGGGCAGTACCCCCAGGATGAAGGCGAGCGAGGTCATCAGGATGGGGCGCAGACGCTGACGCGAGGCCTCCACCACCGCATCCCCGAGCCTCATCCCCTTGTCGTGCAGCTCCTTGGCAAACTCGACGATGAGGATGGCGTTCTTGGCCGACAGCCCGATCGTGGTGAGCAGGCCCACCTGGAAGTAGACGTCATTCTCAAGCCCGCGCAGGGTCGCGGCCAAAATGGCCCCCAGCACCCCGAGCGGCACCACCAGCATGACCGAGAACGGAATGCTCCAGCTCTCGTAGAGGGCGGCCAGACAGAGGAAGACCACCAGGAGCGAGATGGCGTACAGGGCCGGCGCCTGGGAGCCTGCCTGACGCTCCTGGAAGGAGAGGCCGGTCCACTCGATACCGATCCCTTCCGGCAACTGTTTCACCATCTCCTCGATGGCCGCCATGGCATCACCCGTACTCTTGCCAGGGGCCGCCTCACCGACGATCTCCATGGCGGAGACACCGTTGTAGCGCTCAAGACGGGGTGAGCCGAAGCTCCACTCCGTGCTGGCAAAGGCGGAGAAGGGCACCATCTGGCCCGCGCTGTTGCGCACGTACCACAGCTTCAGATCTTCCGGGTTCATCCGGAAAGGGGCATCCGCCTGCAGATAGACCTTCTTGACCCGGCCTCTGTCGACGAAGTCGTTCACATAGGAGGAGCCCCAGGCAGCCGACAGGGTGTTGTTGATGTCGGTGATGGAGAGCCCCTGGGCCAGCGCCTTCTCGTAATCGATCTTGATGTCGAGCTGGGGCGTGTCTTCCATCCCGTTCGGGCGTACCCGCACCAAGTTGGGATCCTGCGACGCCATGCCGAGCAACTGGTTGCGCGCCTGCATCAGCTTCTCGTGACCCAGACCGCCGCGGTCCTGCAGGAAGAAGTCGAAGCCGGTGGCCGTGCCGAGTTCCGGAATGGGGGGCAGGTTGAAGGCGAAGACCTGGGCTTCCTTGATGCTGAACAGGAACCCCATGGCGCGGCCGATGATGGCATTGGCGCTGCGCTCTTCTCCCTTGCGCTCGCTCCAGTCCTTGAGCTTGATGAAGGCCATGCCACTGTTCTGACCGCTACCGGCGAAGCTGAAGCCCGCCACCGTCAGCACGGAGTCCACGTTCTCCTTCTCGTTCTCGAGGAAGTAGTCGCGCATCTCCCCGAGCACCACCTCGGTCCGCTCCTTGGTCGCCCCCACCGGGAGCTGCACCATGGACATGATGACCCCCTGATCCTCTTCCGGCAGGAAGGAGGTGGGCATGCGCATGAAGAGCACCGCCAGCACCGCCAGCATGGCCAGATAGATGATGCCGTAGCGGGTGCCCTGCTTGATCACCTTGCGCACGCCGTTCTGGTAACGGTTGGCGTTGGTGTCGAAGAAGCGGTTGAACCAGCCGAAGAAGCCGCGCTGGGCGCCGAATTCACCGTGCTTCATGGGTTTGAGCAGGGTGGCGCACAGGGCCGGGGTCAGGATCAGGGCCACCAGCACCGAGAGCACCATGGCCGAGACGATGGTGAGGGAGAACTGGCGATAGATGGCACCGGTAGAGCCACCGAAGAAAGCCATGGGCACGAACACCGCCGACAGCACCAGAGCGATGCCCACCAGGGCGCCGGTGATCTGGGTCATGGACTTGCGGGTCGCCTCGAGGGGGGAGAGATCCTCCTCGCTCATCAGACGCTCCACGTTCTCCACCACCACGATGGCGTCATCCACCAAGAGGCCGATGGCGAGCACCAGACCGAACATGGTCAGGGTGTTGATGGAGAAGCCGAAGGCCGCCATCACCCCGAAGGTGCCGAGCAGGACCACGGGCACCGCGATGGTCGGAATCAGGGTTGCCCGGAAGTTCTGCAAGAACAGATACATGACGCAGAAGACCAGGAAGATCGCCTCGATCAGGGTCTGCACCACCTCCTCGATGGAGATCTTCACGAACGGCGTGGTGTCGTAGGGATAGACGATCTCCATGTTGGCCGGGAAGTACTCGGAGAGTTCACCCAGCTTGGTCCGCACGTGCTCGGCGGTGTCCAGGGCGTTGGCACCGGTCGCCAGCTTGATGGCGACGGCGGCGGTGGCCTGGCCGTTGTAGAGCGCGGTCGCGTCGTAGTTTTCACCGGCAAGCTCGACCCGGGCCACGTCCTTGAGCTGGACCTTGGAGCCGTCCTGGTTCACCCGCAGCAGGATGTTGTTGAACTCCTCCACGGTGGAGAGCCGGGTCTGGCCCATGATGGTGGCGGTAAATTGCTGATCGCTCACCGCAGGGGTCCCCCCCAGCTTGCCGAAGGCAACCTGGGCGTTCTGGGCCTTGATGGCGGCCTGAATGTCGGCCGGGGTCATCTGCACCCGGTTGAGCTTGTGGGGATCGAGCCAGACGCGCATGGAGTACTGGCTGCCGAACAAGGTGATGTCACCGACCCCGTCCAGACGGCTCAGGGGCTCCTTGATGTTGGCTACCACATAGTCCGCTAGGTCATCGTTGGTCATGGCGCCATCGGTGGAGATGAAGGCGGCCACCATCAGGAAGCTGCTGGAGGTCTTCTGGACCCGCACGCCCTGTTGCTGCACCTCTTGGGGCAGGAGCGACATGGCCTGTTGCAGCTTGTTTTGCACCTGCACCTGGGCGATGTCGGGATCCGTGCCCGGCTTGAAGGTGAGGGTCACGCTGACGTTCCCTGACGAGTCGGATTGCGCCGACATGTAGAGCAGGTGATCCAGCCCGGTCATGTTCTGCTCGATGATCTGGGTCACCGAGTCTTCCACCGTCTTGGCGGAGGCCCCCGGGTAGCTGGCGGAGATGCCAACCGCCGGCGGGGCGATGGTCGGGTACTGGGCCACCGGCAGGCCGATGATGGCCATGGCCCCGGCCAGCATGATCACCAGGGCGATCACCCAGGCGAAAATGGGTCTATCTATGAAAAAACGTGCCATGAGGCGACTACTCCATCCTACTGCTTGGTTGCCGGGGTCTGTTGTGCGCTGTTGCCGGCACGTTCAGTGGGCGCCACCACGACCCCGGGTTTGACTTTCTGCAGACCGGCGACGATCACCTTCTCGCCAGCCTTGAGACCGGACTCCACCACCCAGCTGTCGCCGGACATGCGGCCGACCTGCACTTCACGCAGTTCCACCTTGTTGTCCGCCGTCACCACCATGACGGTGGCACCGCCCTTGGGGGTACGGGTCACGGCAGTCTGGGGCACCAGCAGGCCTTGCGGGCGCTCGCCCTCCTGCAAGGTGGCGCGCATGAACATGCCGGGCAGCAGCAGTTGATCCGGGTTGGGCACGATCACCCGCAGGGTCACCATGCCGGTCGCCTCGTCCACGGTCACGTCGGAGAACTGGAGGGCTCCTTTCTCGCCATACTGGCTGCCATCTTCCAGCTGGAAGCTGACACCGGCCCCGTCCTTCTCCCCCTGGGTCAGCTTGCCCTCGGCCACCAGGCGCTTGAGGCGCAGCAGGTCGGCGGTGGACTGGCGCACGTCCACGTACATGGGATCGAGCTGGGAGATGGAGGTGAGGCTGTCCGCCTGCTGGGCGGTCACCAGGGCACCCTCGGTCACCGCCGATTTGCCGATGCGGCCGCTGATGGGGGCCGTGATGCGGGTGTAAGCCAGGTTGATGTTGGCGGTCTGCAATGCGGCCTTGGCGGCCCCGATCTCGGCCAGCTGCTGTTTCCAGGCCGCGTCGGCGTCGTCATACTCCTGGCTGCTGATGGCTTTCACCTTCACCAGCTCGGCGTAGCGCTGGGCCTTGAGGCGGGCGCTGCGCTCGTTGGCCTCGGCCTTGGCGAGGTTGGCCTTGGCGGAAGCCACTTCGGCCTGATAGACGGCGGGATCAATCTGATAGAGCAGCTGACCGGCCTTGACGTCGCTCCCCTCGGTGAACAGGCGCTTGAGGATGATGCCGTTCACCTGGGGACGCACCTCGGCCACCCGCAGGGGGGCGGTGCGGCCGGTGAGCTCGGACAACAGTTGCAGGGGGGCCGTATGGAGGGTGACCACGTCCACGGCGGCGGGAGGCATCTCCCCCATGGCCTGCTGGGCCCCGTCCTTGTCACCACAGCCAGCCAGCAGGCCGCTTGCCAGCAAGGCAAGGCCGACCGAACGTGCGAGAATATGTTTATGCATCAAGTCTCTGAACCTCAGTTTCAATCAAAAAGAAGCGACAAAACCACAGGGTTTATAAGGCCCCTGTTGGTAAAACGGCGAAGATGAGGCAATATACATACATTCATGAATGTATGTAAGAAACTTTTTTCACTTTTAAACAGGACCGGAGTCAATGGCCAGACGCACCAAAGAAGAGGCGCAGCAAACCCGCTGCAACATCATGAGCACGGCCCTGGATCTCTTCTGCCAACAGGGGCTGGCACGCACCAGCCTGACCGATATCGCCAAGGCGACGGACCTCACCCGGGGCGCCATCTACTGGCACTTCAAGAATAAAGAAGAGCTGTTCGTCACCCTGTGGGAGGAGCTGTGTGCCCCCCTCTCCCACCAGCTCGATGCCTGCGTCGACGAGGCGGAGCCGGATCCCCTGGGCAAGCTGCGCAGCTTTCTCAAGGAGGTGATGCTCAAGATCAGCACCGAGCCCGCCCACCAGCAGATGTTCACCATCATGTTCAATCTGGAATCCATGGAGGGAGAGGCCGCCGTCATGCGCGAGCACATGCACCTGCAATCCATGAATTTCTTCCGGGATCTGGAGATCACCCTGGCCAATGCCGTGCACCGCGGCCAACTGCCCGAGGGGCTGGATCTGCGCCGCGCCGCCACCCTGCTCCACTGCACTCTGGACGGCTACATCATCAATTGGCTGCACTTCCCGGATCGCATCGATCTGATTGAGGAGTCGGACTTCCTCCTCGATACCCTGTTCACCCTCATCGCGAGCCCCACCCTTCGCCGCCACCCCTGAGTCAGCAAGACGCGCCGCCCCCGCCAATGCTCAACAGCCGGGGGCAAACCTGCTAGAGTAACGCCCCCCCACCACGATGAGCCCGACACCCTTGCCACACGCCCCCGCGCCGGCGCACGACGCCGCCCCTCGCCCCGCCCTCGTGGCAGGCGCCCATGCCCCCTTCCTGGCCCTGCTGGGCAACGGCCGTCATCTGCTGGAGGCCGGTTGCGGGGCAGGAGAGGATCTGCGCCTCTTTCGCCAGCAAGGCCTCACCGTGACCGCCTTCGATGCGAGCCGGGCGCAGGCCGCTGCCGCCTCGCGCCTGTGCGGTCAGCCGGTGCGAGTCTGCCGCGTCGAGCAGATGCAAAGCGTCGTTCCCTATGACGGCATCTGGGCCAGCGGCTCCCTCCCCTGTCTGCCCGAGCACGAGATAGCCCCGGCGCTCGGTCATCTGGCCACCCTGCTCAAGGCCGGGGGCCCCCTCTACGCCTCCTTCCCCCACGGGAAGGGCGAACCGCTGCCACGGTCGGGGGAATATCCCCTGCAGACCCGGCTCGACGAGGCGGGACTACGACGCCTGATCGCTCCCCTCCCCTTCACCCTGCACCATGGCTGGGTGGGGGAAGATGAGGTGAACGGCCCCTGGCTGCACGCCTTGCTGGTGCGGCGCTGATCCGCGAAAGCCCCCGGGGGCAGTGACACCTCACGGCATTCAGCCCATTAACAATATTTAACCCTGAGTTAACCACCATAAAGCAGACAAGATGCGGTGTTTGTGTTAAAAAGCGGCATTAAAATCAAAATTAAATAACAAATCAGACACCAACACCTGGATTCCCCCATGAAACTCGTTCTCAATCTGGTTGCCGGTATCCTCGCCGGCCTGCTGCTCGGTCTCTATGCCCCCGAATGGGTCGCCCGCGTGCTGTTCACCGCCAAGACGGTGATAGGCCAGCTCATCACCTTCACCATCCCGCTCATCATCCTCTTCTTCATCATGAGCGGCATCGCCAGCCTGCCGAAGAACTCCGGCAAGCTGCTGGGCAAAACGGTGGGGCTCTCCTACTGCTCCACCATACTGGCGGGCCTGTTCGCCTTCACCGTGGCGAGCCACCTGATCCCGCACCTGACCACGGCCGCCGAGCCCACCGCCGAGGCTGCCACCAAGCTCGCTTCCTATATCAATCTCGAGATCCCGCCCCTGTTCGGGGTGATGTCGGCCCTGGCCGCCGCCTTCGTGTTCGGCATCGGCATCAGCGCCACCCAGGCCACCGACCTGCGCCGGGTCGCCGATCAGGGCCGTGACATCATCGACCGCCTGCTGGCACGCGTGATCATTCCCCTGCTCCCCTTCTACATCGCCGGCGTCTTCGTCGAGATGACGGTGGAAGGCACCGTCTTCGCCACCCTCAAGACCTTCGGAGTGGTACTGGTGATGGCCATCGTCATGCACTGGATCTGGCTCTGCGTCCTGTTCGTCGGCACCGGCCTCGCTCAGGGGCGCTCCCCCGTCATGCTCATCAAGAACATGCTGCCCGCCTACTTCACCGCCCTTGGCACCATGTCCAGCGCCGCCACCATTCCGGTGGCCCTGCAAGCCAGCAAGCGCAACGGCGTGAGCGACGGCATCGCCAACTTCACCGTGCCCCTGTGCGCCACCATCCACCTGTGCGGCTCCACCATCACCCTGGTGACCTGCGCCACGGCGGTGATGTTCCTCTCCGAACACCTGGCCATTCCGGGCTACGGCACCATGGTGCCCTTCATCATGATGCTGGGCGTCATCATGATTGCCGCGCCGGGCGCACCGGGTGGCGGTGTCATGTCCGCGCTCGGCCTGCTCACTTCCATGCTCGGCTTCGGTGAGGCCTCCATCGCCCTGATGATCGCCCTCTACCTGGCCCAGGACAGCTTCGGCACCGCCTGCAACGTCACCGGTGACGGCGTCATCGCCCTGTGGGCCGACCGCTTCGCCCGGGGCGAGCCAGCACTCAGCACCGAGCAGGACGCAGCCTGATAGCGCAGGCAATAAAAAACGGGAGCCATCGGCTCCCGTTTTTCGTTGGCGCAAGAGGGCGTCTCAGCCCCGGCGACGGATCACCCCTTCCTGCATGGTGCTCGCCACCAATACCCCATCCCGGGTGAAGAACTGGCCGCGCACCAGACCCCGACCGCCGCTGGCGCTCGGGCTGTCCACCACGTAGAGCAGCCAGTCGTCCAGCCGGAACTCCCGGTGGAACCACATGGAGTGATCGATGGTGGCCACCTGCATGTCCGGCTCCCAGTAGGAGACCCCGTGGGGCTGCAGGGCGGCGAACAGGAAGTGGAAGTCGGAGGCATAGGCCAGCAGGTAGTTGTGGACCCGCTGATCGTCCGGCACCGGGCCATTGGCCTTGAACCAGGTGTAGCGAAGGGGCTCGTGAACATCCGGGCGAATGGGGTCCACCAGGGTCACGGGGCGAATTTCGATGGGCTTCTCGCACAGGATCTTGTCCCGCAGGGCCGCCGGGATCATCTGCTCGTAGGGACGCACCAGCTCCAGCTCGCTCTTGAGCTGCTCGGGAGGCGTGATGCCGCCCGGCATCTTCGCCTGGTGCTCGAAGCCCTCGGCTTCCACCTGGAAGGAGGCGTTGAGGTAGAAGATGGGCTTGCCATTCTGGATGGCCTTGACCCGGCGGGTGGAGACGGTCTGGCCGTCGCGGATGTTCTCCACGTCGTAGACGATGGGCTTGTTGGCATCCCCGGGGCGCAGGAAGTAGGAGTGGAAACTGTGGACCTGGCGGTCGCTTGCCACCGTCTGCTTGGCGGCTGACAAGGCCTGCCCCATCACCTGTCCGCCAAACACGGATCGCAACCCGAGATCCTGGCTCTGGCCCCGAAACAGGCCCTCCTCGATCTTTTCGAGCGCCAGCAACGCCAGCAGCTCATCCAGTACCTTGCTCATTGGTTTCTCCTGTCTTTGTGCGCGAAAGGCTAACAAGCCCGTCCCGACAGGGCAACCATCCTGATGCACATCCCCGTCTGCAACCACCTCCCCTTCAAAAAAGGGAAGTGTATGGCGCTTTCCAGCCCGTACAGAGGGCACTCTGGCCCCCTCCCCTGGCAAGGGGAGGGCTGGGGTGGGGTCAGACGCGATCAAGCCATGCCCGAATAGAGACAACCACCCCGGGTAGATTTTCCATCACCTCCCTGTTGCTAAATCTCAGTACCGTCAGCGACAGGGCCGCCATGTAGGCATCCCGTCGCTTGTCATGACGCAAACCCCGCATGTCGAAATGGCTGTCGCCATCAACCTCAATGACCAACAACCGCCCGGGGCAGTAAAAATCCGCAATGTATGGGCCTATACCTTGCTGACGGCGAAACTTGACTCCGAGTTGCCCAGCCCGAAGCGCCTGCCACAATCGCCGTTCAGGCTCTGTTGGATTGTTTCGCTGTTCACGCCGTTTATCCAGCGTGGCCTCGCGGTTGAAAACACGAACTGGCTTCTCGTTCATGACAGTATTCCTCCGACTATGACCCCTGTCAGCATAACAACTACTCACCCCCTCCCAGCCTCCCCCTTCAAAAGGGGGAGGAGCTTGTCTGGCCCTTTTCTCTCCCCTGTGCGATTCAGTCTCAAGGAGCCCGGCAGGAGCAGAAAACAAAAAAGCCCGCACCTTGGGGTGCGGGCTTGTGCCGTGTCGGGGGCGAGCGGCCCGTGGCGGCGGCTTACTTGCTGCCGGTGCCGGAATTGCGGGTGGAGGAGGTCGGCTTGCGACGGGCGGTGGTGGCACGGGCGCGCGGCTCCTTGCCCTGCATCTCCTTGTGACGCTTCACGGCGCGACGGATCTGGGCGGCCTGCTTGTGGCGGGTGCTCTTGCCATCCTGCTGCAAATCGACCTTGGACTCGGTCTCGTTGGGCAGGTTGACCAGGCCGCGCAGGTAGTTCACTTCGGGCAGTTTCAGCTCCTGCCAGCCGCCGCGGGGGATGCCGCGATCCAGCTTGACGTCGCCGTAGCGGATACGCATCAGGCGGCTCACCTGCACTTCCTGGGACTCCCACAGGCGGCGCACTTCCCGGTTGCGGCCCTCGGTCAGGGTGACGTTGAACCACTGGTTCAGCCCTTCACCGCCAGCCGGCTTGATCTTGTTGAACTTGGCCATGCCGTCTTCCAGCTGCACGCCCTTGCGCAGGCGCTGCAGCATGGCTTCGGTGATCTCGCCAAAGACCCGCACCGCGTATTCCCGCTCCACTTCGTGGCTCGGGTGCATCAGGCGGTTCGCCAGCTCGCCGTCGGTGGTGAACAGCAAGAGGCCTGAGGTGTTGACGTCGAGGCGGCCGACCGCTATCCAGCGGGCGCCATCCATCTTGGGCAGACGATCAAACACGGTGGGACGTCCTTCCGGATCGTGACGGGTGCACATCTCCCCTTCGGGCTTGTGGTAGGCCAGCACGCGGCAGATCACTTCCTCTGCGGCGCGGGTCTTGACCTGGTGGCCATCCACCCGGATCACGGCGTTCACTTCGACACGATCCCCCAGCGTGGCGACCTTGCCATCCACGCTGACCCGACCTGCGGTGATCAGGGCCTCCATCTCACGACGGGAGCCTTGACCCGCGCGGGCCAATACTTTTTGCAGTTTTTCACTCATCGGGTTTACCTGATTGTTGATCGCTGCCCGCCGACATCGCGGACAACCTTGGCTCTTGTGGGAAGGCCCCGTTGGCCTCCCCACCATGTTCATGCTCAGCACGGCCTGCCAGAGGCTGACCGTCACCGCCCTCGCCCGGCATGAGCGACAAGGGGGCCTGCAGCTCGGGATCCAGCTCGGGGAGCTGCTCCAGACTCTGCAGGTTGAAATAGTCCAGAAATTCACGGGTGGTGGCGAGCAGCTCGGGGCGACCCGCCACCTCCTTGTGGCCGATGCTGCGCACCCAGCCACGCTCCTTGAGGGTGTTGACGATCTGGCTCGACACCGCCACCCCGCGGATGGCTTCTATCTCCGCCCGGGTGATGGGCTGACGATAGGCAATCAGCGTCAGCGTCTCCATCACGGCGCGGGAATAACGGGGAGCCCGCTCGCTCCACAGGCGCGACAGCTCCTCGGCATACTCCTGGCGGGCCTGGAAACGCCAGCCGGAGGCCACCTCTTTGAGCTCGACCCCCCGCTCGCTGTAATCCTGTCTGAGCTCTGCCAGCAGCAACTGGACATAGCGGCCGGTGACCGGGTAGTCCGAGAGCACGCTGCCCTTGATTTCGCTCACCGTGAGGGGACGCCCCGCCACGAAGATCGCCGCCTCGATCAGGGTCTTCAATCGTTCAGCAGGCAGCGCCACGGTGGACCTCCCGGGTCCACGCCCCTGGCGCAGCCCCTCGCTCAGTGTAGATGCTCATGCTCCTCCCCTTTCCCCTGACTGGCCAGGGCAAAATGGATGGGGCCCAGGGGCTCCGCCTGCAAGATCCAGATCAATTGTTCCTTGCACAGCTCCAGCAGGGCCAGGAAGGTCACCAGCACCCCCATGCGCCCCTCCTCGGCCCGCAGCACCTGCTCCAGGCGCAGGGTCTGGCCCAGGGAGAGCATGGCGAGGATCTCCGCCATCCGTACCCGGGTCGGGATCTGCTCGCGGCGGATCTGGTGATGTTCAAAATGAGTCGCGCGTTTTACCACACTTTGCATGTAAAGGGCGAGTTCAACCAGAGAAACATCGGGCGCCAATGGCTTCAAGGCACCAAAATCCGGCGCCATGGCGGCGGCGACGAAGATCTCCCGCTCCACCCTCGGCAGGGCATTGACCCGCTCCGCCCCCAGCTTGTAGCGCTCGTACTCCTGCAGGCGACGAATGAGGGTGACGCGAGGGTCTTCTCCCTCCTCCTCGTCTTCCAGCTCCGGGGCCTTGGGCAGCAGCAGGCGGGACTTTATCTCCGCGAGCCAGGCCGCCATCAGCAGGTATTCCGCCGCCAGCTCGAGGTTGAGACCCTGCATCAGATCCACGTACTCCATGTACTGGGCGGTGATCTGCAGGATGGGCAGGTTGAGGATGTCGAGCTGCTGGCGCCGGATGAGGTAGAGCAAGAGATCCAGCGGCCCCTCGAAGGTGTCGAGAAACACCTCCAGCGCATCGGGGGGGATGAACAAGTCCTGGGGCAGCTCATGGTAGGGCTGCCCCAGCACGGTGGCGATGGGCGGGGGAAGGGAAGCCTCCCCCGTCGTGCCCGCGGGGGTTGTCAGCGCGGGCACGGGGTCGGCAAGATCACTCAAACGGCGTCGGATCCCCGGCACCGCGGCGACGCAGCACGGGCTCGTCGTCGGAGAAGTCCACCACAGTGGTGGGCTGCTCGCCCAGATACCCGCCGTTGACCACCAGATCCAGCTGCTTGCCGAGCTTGTCGGCGATCTCCTCGGGGTCGAACTCCGCCATCTCGGAGCCCGGCAGGATCAGAGTGGTGGAGAGCAGCGGCTCACCGAGGGCCTCGAGCAAGGCCAGCGCGATGTTGTTGGCCGGGACCCGGATGCCGATGGTCTTCTTCTTCTCGTTCATGAGGCGACGCGGCACCTCCTTGGTGGCCTTGAAGATGAAGGTGTAGGGTCCGGGGGTGTTGTTCTTGACCAGCCGGAAGGCGGTGTTGTCCACCTTGGCATAGGTGGAGATCTCCGAGAGATCCCGGCACACCAGGGTGAAGTCGTGGTTCGGCTCGATGCGACGGATGCGGCAGATGCGCTCCAGGGCATCCTTGTTGCCCATCTGGCAGCCCAGGGCGTAGCCGGAGTCGGTGGGATAGACGATGACGCCGCCGTTTTGCAGGATCTGCACCGCCTGGCTGATGAGGCGAACCTGGGGATTGTCGGGATGTACGTAAAAATGCTGACTCATATGCTCTTCTCGCGATAGGGGGCACGCTCGTTGCCCGCTTCATGGTCAAGGGCCCCTTGGCCCATGACACTACCTTAACCTGTTTGACGCAGACTCGCCTGCATCAAAGATGCTGGCCCGGGGGGTCAGCGGCTGGCCAGCAGGCCCGCATGCTCCTCGGGGGTGAGCCCGAAATGGCCGGGGTGACCGAGCCACAGCGGCATCCCCTCCTTGGGGAGCCAGAGGTGGCGGCCAAGCTCGGTCCAGTTGGAGGGGAAGTGAAAATCGGACCCCACCGAAATATAGAGATCGTGCTCCCTGGCCCACTGGCCGAGATTCGCCCGCTCCTGTGGGCTCTGCTGGGGCAGGGAGACCTCCATGGCATCCCCCCCGACGGACTTGAAGGCCACCAGCAACCGCTTGATCCACTTGGCGGTGAGATTGTAGCGGCTCGGGTGGGCCAGCACTGCCAGCCCGCCTGCGGCGTGGATGGCCTCGATGGCCTCCCCCATCCCGGGCCACTCGGCGGGCACATAGCCCTTGTTGCCCCGGCTCAGGTACTTCTTGAACACCTTCTGCATATTGTCGGCCACCCCGCGCGCCACCAGCACCCGGGCAAAGTGGGCCCGGGTCACGGCGGCGTCACCGGCGAGCTGCTTGGCCTCTTCATAGGTGCCCGGGATGAGGCACTTCTCCAGACGACGCCCGATCTCCTCGGCGCGCGCCTCCCGGCGAGCCCGCTGCCCTGCCAGAAAGGCGAGCAACTGGGGATTTTTCTCGTCCACCCCGAGGGCCACGATGTGGATCTCGTGATGCTCCCACCCGGTGGAGATCTCCACCCCGCTAACCAGGCGCAGTGGCAACTGGTCGGCCGAGATGGTCTGGCGCACCTCCTCAAGCCCGTCGAGGGTATCGTGGTCAGTGACCGCTAACACCTCCACCCCTTTTTCGGCGGCGCGGCGCACCAGGTCGGCGGGGCTCAGCACCCCGTCCGAGGCGGTGGTGTGGCAATGAAGATCGAATCTCATCGGCGTGTTTCGCTCTTGTTTGGGACCTGCCTGGAAAAGGCCGGCAAAAAAGCGACTTGACTTGGCCGCGGCTTTATCGTTTTCTGTAGGCACTTCATTGCAAACATCTTTTTACAGGACTCAATCTCATGCAAGCGACTTCCATCCTGACCATCTGGTGGTGGCACACTCCCTGACATGCGGGCGTGTGGTCGTTGCTGTACCTGTAATCTGACAGCAAGTTAAGAACCCAAAGAAAAAGCCCGCTGACCCCAGCGGGCTTTTTTATTATCCGGCAAATGGACCTGTGATGAAACCGACAATTCAGAGAAGCACACTGACATGGCGATGGCGAACTCGCTGACGTGACCCGAACCCGACCCATTTTCAAGAGAGACAGCGCCATGACCATCGGTGACACACAACACATGCAAGGGAAGGCATTATGACAGGCAACAAGACCCGTTTGCCCCTGGGCGAATTCGATACCATCCGGCTCAATGCCCCCTATGTGACAGACCCCCTGGCACTCTATACCCGACTCTGCCAGGACAGACCCAACAACCTGCTGCTCGAATCGGTGGAGATCGACTCCAAGGCCGGCACCCAGAGCCTGCTGCTGGTGGACGCCTGCCTGCGCATCGAGTGCCGCGGCCGCGCCGTGCAGGTGCGCCCCCTCAGCGACAACGGCGCCGCCCTGCTGCGCCTGCTGGAGCAGCGCCTGCCCACCGTCATCACCCAGACCCGGGTGGCGGACGAGCTGCACCTCGACTTCCCGGCGTCCGATCGGGAGCTTGACGAAGACAGCCGCCTCAAGGGCAGCAGCGTGCTGGACGTGCTGCGCACCCTGCAGCGGGAGCTGCAATGCCCGCAGGGCAAAGAGGCCCTCTTCATGGCGGGCAGCTTCGCCTACGACCTCATCGCCTCCTTTGAAGACTTGCCCGAGGTGCCAGAGGGGAGCAACGACTGCCCTGACTACTGCTTCTATGTGGCCGAGACCCTGATCACCATCGATCACATCAAGCAGAGCACCCAGTTGGTGGCCTGCCTGTTCGGCGGTGAAGAGGATGAGCAGCTGGACGCGCGCTACGCCCGCCTGACCGCTCGCCTCGAGTCCTTCAAGCAGGCCTGTCTGCAGCCGCTGCCTGCGCCACAGGGCACGGCGCCGCTGACCGGCGCCCTGGCCGTCGACAAGGGGGACAAGCAATTCTGCGCCGAGGTCGAGAAACTCAAGGGCTTCATCCGCCGTGGTGACATCTTCCAGGTGGTGCCGTCCCGCAGCTTCTCCCTCCCCTGCCCGGATCCCGTCGCCGCCTATCGCCGCCTCAAGCAGACCAACCCCAGCCCCTACATGTTCTACGTGCAGGACGAGGGCTTCACCCTGTTTGGCGCCTCCCCCGAGAGCGCGGTCAAGTTCTGCGCCAACAGCCGCCAGGTGGAGATGTACCCCATCGCCGGCACCCGCCGCCGTGGGCTCAACCCGGACGGCAGCATCAACCTGGATCTGGACGGCCGCATCGAGCTGGAGCTGCGCCAGGACGAGAAAGAGGTGGCCGAGCACCTGATGCTGGTGGATCTGGGCCGCAACGACATCGCCCGCATCTCCGCCCCCGGTACCCGCTACGTCAAGGATCTGCTCAAAGTGGATCGCTACAGCCACGTCATGCACCTGGTCTCCCGGGTGGTGGGCACCCTTCGCGACGACCTTGACGCCCTGCACGCCTACCAGGCCTGCATGAACATGGGCACCCTGACCGGAGCCCCCAAGCTGCGCGCCAGCGAGCTCATCCGCATGGTGGAAGGCAAGCGTCGCGGCAGCTACGGCGGCGCCGTGGGTTACCTGAACGGCGCAGGGGAAATGGACACCTGCATCGTCATCCGCTCCGCCTTCGTGAAAGAGGGGGTCGCCCATGTCCAGGCCGGCGCCGGGGTGGTCTATGACTCCAAACCCCAGGCCGAGGCGGACGAGACCCGCGCCAAGGCGGCGGCCGTGCTGGCCGCCATCGCTGCCAGCCATGGCACCTCCCTGCAGGCCCTCAGCGCCCAGCAGGAACAACACAAGGACGTGAGCCATGACTAACATCTTCCTGCTCGACAACGTCGATTCGTTCACTTACAACGCTTTGGCCGACCAGTTCCGCACTTCGAAGGAGCAGTCCCATGACTAACATCTTCCTGCTCGACAACTTCGACTCGTTTACCTACAACCTCGTCGACCAGTTCCGCACCTTGGGCTACCCGGTGCGCATCTACCGCAACAGCCTGCCTGCGAGCCGCATCATGCAGGAGATCGACGCCTGCGAAGGGGACGCCGTGCTGGTGCTCTCCCCGGGGCCGGGCGCTCCCCATGAGGCGGGCTGCCTCATCGACCTCATCAAGCTGGCCCGGGGCCGGGTGCCCATCCTCGGCATCTGCCTCGGTCATCAGGCCCTGTGCGAAGCCTACGGCGGCACCGTCGGGGCGGCGGGGGAAATCGTCCACGGCAAGCGCTCCCTCATCGAGCACAACGGCCATGGCGCCTTCGCGGGGCTGCCGAGCCCCTTGCCGGTGGCCCGCTACCACTCCCTGGTGGCCACCTATGTGCCACAAGAGTTGCAGGTGATTGCCCACTATCAGGGCATGCCCATGGCCATCGAGCAGCGTGACGAGCGGGTGCTGGGCTTCCAGTTCCACCCAGAATCCATCATGACCAGCGAAGGGGCCCGCCTGCTCACCCAGGCCCTCGCCCATGTCACCCGTCCAGAAAGCCACGTGCGGTAAGGAAGAGACCATGCATCAACATCTCAACACCCTCTATCAGGGTCAGTCTCTCACCCGCGACGCCGCCCGCGACGCCTTCGGCCAGGTGGTTCGTGGTGAAGTGGATCCCATCGTGCTCGCGAGCCTTTTGACCGCCCTCAAGATCAAGGGGGAGACCCCGGAGGAGATCGCCGGCGCCGCCGAGGCGCTCTTGGCCGAAGCCCGCGACTTCCCGCGCCCGGACTATGCCTTCTGCGACATCGTCGGCACCGGGGGAGACGGCCTCAACACCATCAACGTCTCCACCACCTCGGCCCTGGTGGCCGCCGCCTGCGGCCTGAAAGTGGCCAAGCACGGCAACCGCTCGGTCTCGAGCAAGTCGGGGTCGAGCGATCTGCTCGATAAAATGGGCATCAAGCTCGACATGAGCCCGGCCCAGGCCCGCCGCTGCCTGGACGAGCTCGGGGTCTGCTTCCTGTTCGCCCCCCAGTACCACGCCGGGGTGCGCCATGCCATGCCGGTGCGCCAGGCCCTCAAGACCCGCACCCTGTTCAACGTGCTGGGGCCGCTCATCAATCCCGCTCGCCCCAGCTTCCAGCTGATGGGGGTCTATGCCCCCGAGCTGGTGCGCCCCATCGCCGAAACCCTGCTGGCACTCGGCCTGAAAACCGGTATGGTGGTGCACGGCGCCGGCCTCGACGAGATTGCCATCCACGGCCCGACCCAGGTGGCGGAGATCCGCGACGGCGAAATTCGCGAGTACTTGCTCACCCCGGCGGACTTTGGCCTCGACACCTACCCGGTCAGCGCCATCCAGGGCGGTGAGCCCGAGGAGAACCGCGCCATCACCGCCGCCATCCTGGAAGGGCGCGGCAGCCCGGCCCACAACGCCGCCATCGCCGCCAACGTGGCGCCGCTCCTGGTGATGGCGGGCGAGGCCCCGGA
The DNA here is from genome assembly GCF_040908105.1 of Aeromonas sp. R7-2. Classification (NCBI taxonomy): domain Bacteria; kingdom Pseudomonadati; phylum Pseudomonadota; class Gammaproteobacteria; order Aeromonadales; family Aeromonadaceae; genus Aeromonas; species Aeromonas sp. R7-2. The sequence continues at coordinate 130,708 of NZ_JBFODC010000020.1, forward strand.
CTTTCGGCAGGCCGCCGCCCGGGTGCTGGCGGTGCTGGCAAGCGGCCAGGCCGCCCTCCTCGCCCGGGATCTCGCTACCCTGAGCCATCAGGAGGCATGATGTCAGCCACCACCACAGCGTGCCCCAGGGGCACTCACCCAGAACGCCCGACGGGCAACAGCCAGCTTCGCAAGGATAACGAGATGTCAGATGTCATTGCTCCCCACGCCTTTCTGAACATGGCCTCCATCAGCCAGACCATTCTCGGCAAGATCGTGGCGGCCAAGCAGGAGTGGGTCGCCGCCCGCAAGGAAAGCCAGCCCCTGGCGAGCTTCCAGGACGCGCTGACCCCGAGCGATCGGGATTTCGAGGGGGATCTGCGCAAAGGCTCCACCCGCTTCATTCTGGAGTGCAAGAAGGCCTCCCCCTCCAAGGGCTTGATCCGCAACGACTTCAGCCCGGAGGCCATCGCCGACATCTATGGCCACTACGCCACCGCCATCTCGGTGCTGACGGACGAGAAGTTCTTCCAGGGGGATTTCGCCTTCCTGCCCCGGGTACGCGGCCGCGTCCAGCAGCCGGTGCTCTGCAAGGACTTCATGATTGACCCCTATCAGGTCTATCTGGCCCGCCACTATCAGGCGGACGCCATCCTCCTGATGCTCTCCGTGCTCACCGACGAGGGGTATCGCGCCCTGTTCAAAGTGGCGAAAGAATTGGGCCTGGGGGTGCTCACCGAGGTGAGCAACGAGGAGGAGCTGACCCGCGCCATCGACCTCGGCGCCCCGGTGATTGGCATCAACAACCGGGATCTGCGGGATTTGAGCGTCGATCTTGCCCGCACTCAGCAGTTGGCGGCCAGGATCCCGGGGGATCGGGTGGTGATCAGCGAATCCGGCATCAACCACCGCGCCCAGGTGGCGGCCCTGCGCCACCACGCCAAGGGCTTCCTGGTGGGCTCTTCCCTGATGGCGGAGCCGGATCTGGAAGCCGCGGTGCGCAAGCTCGTGCTCGGCCAGAACAAGGTGTGCGGCCTGACCCGTCCCGAGGACGCCGCCGCCGCCCATCAGGCGGGCGCCGTGTTCGGCGGCCTCATCTTTGTGGCGAAAAGCCCGCGCTACGTGGACATTCCCGCCGCCCGCGCCGTGATGGCGGGTGCGCCGCTCTCTTACGTCGGGGTGTTTCGCAATGCCCAGCCCGCCACCATCGCCAAGACGGTGGATGCGCTGGGGCTCGCCGCCGTGCAACTGCACGGGGATGAAGACGCCGCCTATATCGAGACCCTGCGCCCCCTGCTGCCGGCAGGCTGCCAGATCTGGAAGGCCGTCGGAGTCACAAGTGGCGAGCCCCTGCCCGCCCTCGACTACCCGGCGGATCGCCTGCTGCTGGATACGAAAGTCGGCAGCCAGAGCGGCGGCACCGGTCAGGCGTTCGACTGGACTCTGCTGGCCCACCTCGACAAGAGCAAACTGATGCTGGCAGGGGGGCTCAACCCCGACAACGCCCTCGAGGCCGCCCGGGTGGGCTGTGTGGGCCTTGATTTCAACTCCGGGGTGGAGAGTGCCCCGGGCAGGAAGGATGCCCACAAGCTGGCGGCCGCCTTTGGCGCCCTGCGCCAACTGTGAGCGCCCCCGTGACTCATTCAACGAATTAATGAACTGCGTTTGCCCATAAGCACAAGGAATAATGTATGACCCTGCTCAATCCGTTTTTTGGTGAATTTCGTCGATGACATGTATGTGCCCCAGCCATACGCCTCAGCCCGCCAAGGCTCATACCTGATCTCAATTGCAGAATGTAAAGGAAGATAACCATGACCCTGCTCAATCCGTTTTTCGGTGAATTTGGTGGCATGTATGTGCCCCAGATCCTCATCCCCGCCCTGCTCCAGCTGGAGAAGGCCTTCGTCGATGCCAAGGACGATCCGGCCTTCATCGCCGAGTTTCAGGCGCTCCTGACCGAGTACGCCGGTCGCCCGACCCCGCTCACCCTGACCCGCAATCTGACCAAGGGCACCAAGACCCGCCTCTACCTCAAGCGTGAAGATCTGCTGCACGGCGGCGCCCACAAGACCAACCAGGTGCTGGGTCAGGCCCTGCTTGCCAAGCGCATGGGCAAGCACGAAATCATCGCCGAGACCGGCGCCGGTCAGCACGGTGTGGCCACTGCGCTGGCCTGCGCCCTGCTCGGCCTCAAGTGCCGGGTCTACATGGGGGCCAAGGATTGCGAGCGCCAGAAGCCGAACGTGTTTCGCATGAAGCTGATGGGCGCCACCGTGATCCCGGTGCACTCCGGCTCCAGCACCCTCAAAGATGCCTGCAACGAGGCGCTGCGGGACTGGGCCGCCAACTATGAAACCGCCCACTACCTGCTCGGCACCGCCGCCGGTCCCCACCCCTTCCCCACCATCGTGCGGGAGTTCCAGAAGATGATCGGGGAAGAGGCCAAGGCCCAGTGCTTCGAGAAGGAAGAGCGCCTGCCCGATGCGGTGATCGCCTGCGTCGGCGGCGGCTCGAATGCCATCGGCATGTTTGCCGACTTTATCGATGAGCCTTCCGTTCGCCTTATCGGGGTCGAGCCGGGTGGTCACGGCATCGAGAGCGGCGAGCACGGGGCGCCGCTCGGTCACGGCAGCAAGGGGGTCTTCTTTGGCATGCACTCCTTCCTGATGCAGGACAACCAGGGCCAGATCCAGGAGTCCTACTCCGTCTCGGCGGGGCTGGACTTCCCCTCCGTCGGCCCCCAGCACGCCCACCTGGCCGCCATCGGCCGCGCCGAGTACCCCTCGGTGACCGACAAGGAGGCGCTGGACGCCTTCCAGGAGCTGGCCAAATCCGAAGGCATCATCCCGGCGCTGGAGTCCTCCCACGCCCTGGCTCATGCCCTCAAGATGGCCCGCAGTGAACCGGAAAAAGAGCAGGTGCTCATCGTCAACCTCTCCGGCCGTGGCGACAAAGACATCTTCACCGTTGCCGACATCTTTGAAAAAGAAGGAACCTTGTCATGAACCGTTACGCACAACTCTTCTCCCGTCTGGACAAGGCCAATCAGGGCGCCTTCGTGCCCTTCGTGATGCTGGGTGACCCCACCCCCGAATTGTCCCTGGCCATCGTCGATGCCCTGGTCGAAGGGGGCGCCGACGCCCTCGAACTCGGCATTCCCTTCTCCGATCCGGTGGCGGACGGCCCCACCATTCAGGGTGCCGCCCTGCGTGCCTTTGCCAGCCACACCACCCCGGATGACTGCTTCGGCCTGCTCGCCCGCATCCGCGCCAAGTACCCACAGCTGCCCATTGGCCTCCTGGTCTACGCGAACCTGGTCTATGTGCGCCACATCGACGGCTTCTACGAGAAGTGCCAGCAGGCAGGGGTGGACTCGGTGCTGGTGGCGGACGTGCCGGTGCAGATGTGCGAACCCTACAAGGCGGCCGCCGACAAGTTCGGCATCGACAGCATCTTTATCGCCCCGCCCAACGGCGATGCCGAGACGCTAAAGGCCGTTGCCGAGCTCGGCTCCGGTTACACCTATCTGGTGAGCCGCGCCGGCGTGACCGGTGCCGAGACCAAGGCCGGCATGCCGGTGGAGGGCCTCATCAACACCCTGCGCGAGTTCAACGCCCCCCCCGCCCTGCTCGGCTTTGGCATCAGCGAACCGGCTCAGGTGCGTGAAGCGATTGCCGCTGGCGCCGCCGGTGCCATCTCCGGCTCCGCCGTGGTGAAGATCATCGAGACCCACCACCAGAACCCGGAGCATATGCTCACCCGTCTGAAGGAGTTTGTGGAAGGGATGAAGGCCGCGACCAATCGATAAGGGGCGGCATGGGTCAGATGCCATTGGCCATGTTTGCAAAAAGGGAGCCTGATAGGCTCCCTTTTGTTATCCTGCATCAGCGGTTGGCTTCTCTGTAGGTCTGATTAGCGAAGCGTAATCAGACGTTCGCGACGTTGATCTGATGGCGCGGCTTCGCCATGCAATGGAGCACCGTAGGGTGCAATAAGCGCAGCGCATTGCACCGCAAGAAATCGTCTGTTCCACGACGACAGACTCTCGCCGAATTCCCGAGCCAGCGGTTGAGCCCTTGATGCGGTGCGGCTTCGCCGCATGGAACGCGAGGGCACTGCCCTCGACAGGGTTTCGCCCGCCCTTCGGGCTGGGGCGAGTGACTTTGGAAAGACCCAAAGTCACCAAAGGTCTTCTCCCCCACCAAGCCGCCCGCCTACGGCGGTTTCCCTCGCCTCACTCTCTGGGTCGGACGGAACGCCGCAGATGGTACATCCCTGTACCAACTGCGACTGCGCCGTCATCCCTGACGGCGCTCCTGACCCATTGAGCTCGACTCGGCAGCTTGGAGGGGGATCAAGACAAAACCGTGCCAGCCCACAGCCCCCGTCTAGCCGCAAACAAGCTCCCTCTCCCACCGGGAGAGGGTTGGGGTGAGGGGAATTCCCTCTATTCTGCTCACCCAACAGCCAACTAGAACGACAGTTGCTCACTAATTGATTGAACCGGCTCAGATTTCTATCAACCACCCCTTCCCATGCCTCGTTCAGGGCCCTTAAGATATCCAAACGACAATCCCTCTCTCGGGAGAAGGCCATGACAGCGATTGTTGCTATCTCGCAGATGACAGGCAGCAGACTGGGGGCTGGAACTCAGGGGCGGTAGCCTTGCCAGGATTGTGGCGCCAGACTCGAAAAATATGGCGCTCAATGCAGGTTCAACCACTGCAAGGGCTTCGATATCGACCGATAATCCGGCAACATAGCCGGGACTTTTCCATCGTATCGAGATCTGAGTGTGACCAAGACTCCAATTCTGCTTTTAGTCGGCCGCGACGATTGGCAAAGAGATGAGGCATTGAACCAGGCCCTGCTGACCAGATTGAGAAAAAACAATGTCGACATTCGTTGGGAGGATCCAGCGGCCGGCTTCATTTTTTCATTCAGAAAATGGGTAAAACGGCTCCGTCTTCTTCCAAAACGCCTGGAACGATTACATCTTCGGGCGGCACAGGTACTCTATGGTATCTTGCACCCATCGTATTTTTCCTATCTGTATCACAGGAAAGACAACGCTGTGTTATCTCGTTGTGATTTTCTCAAGAAGACAATCAGCAGCCAGGGTATCGCTGAGCGTGTCATCGTGCTTGCACGCTCTTCAGGTGGACGGGTGTCATCATTGATCGCCGATGAACTGGGTCTCAAGAAAATAATTTGCCTGGGCTACCCTTTCAAACATCCTGATTCGCAGGATGAGCCAGAACGTTATCAGCATCTGGCCAATCTCCAAACTCCCATGCTGATTATCCAGGGTGTTCATGATGAATATGGTGGTCTGGGTATAGAAGATCACTACCCTCTCAGTGAGAATATTCAGATCTCTTATTTTGATACGAATCATAATTTCACTGTCGATGATGCCACTATCACCCGATTGGTTGATGCCATTGAAAACTACTCGGGTTTGGTGAAATGGTCTTGATATTTATAAACAGATGCATGTGTTGAGACCAGGGACGCTTTGAAACAGGCGGGATAATCAGTTCACCTGCCTATTGACCAGTGGTGGTTCTTCTTTGATGATGAGACCACCTTTTTATTATTACCGCCTTTCCGGCTAATTACTATTGAGGTATTCTTGAAAAGTGAAGGATGCCCAATCTGTGACTTTACAGATATAACCGTGTTGGATGAGTCAAATTGCACCACTTTTGATATTTGCGAATGTTGTGGTGCCGAGTCAGGTTTTGATTATGATCAACACTCCACACCTGAGCATTTTGCCAAGATCCGTCATCAATGGGTTGAAACAAAAAATTGCGCATGGTGGGGGAGTAAAAAAATCGATTCCATTAAACTGGGATCCAAAAAAGCAAATGGCGCTTGCCAACATTGAGATGTCTCTGTAGCAGCCAGTTGTTGGCAAACCATGCAGCACACCACTCACCAAAAACCGGCACTTGAAAACAGCCACGGGTTCTATATTAACCATTGAGAAAATATGAGCTACCGACTCACTGAAAAGGAAATGCAAAACGTCCTTGCTCTTCCGTCGACAGAGCGTGTCATGCATTTCATCAAACGCGTCGCAGACCAGGAGTCTGCCTGGGGATTGCGTGCATCTGACGGCTGGGTGTCTGGCGATATTGATGGTTGTGGCAAGCCAGCATTTGCCATCTGGCCTCACCCTGAATACGCCAGCGTATGTGCCACGGGTCCTTGGTCAACGGCGAAACCTGAGATCATTGGCCTGGACGACCTGATAGGCGAGTGGTTGCCTGAAATGTCCAGACTGGGCATTCCGCTCGCAATATTCCCCACCCCTCAGGACGCCGCTGTGACCATGACGGCACAAGCGTTATCGGCAGCCCTGGCATATGAGCTGGAAAACTACTAGGTGTCAGCGGTCACCCATTCCTGTCGGGCTTCTCATAACGGCGCCTGAACTCGGACCTCAGCAGATAAAAGAAAAGGAGCATCTTTTGAACCCAGACTACCTTGAAACCGGCAAACAGTTTTTTGTTGGGTGGGGGACATTGATGCTAATCAATGCTGTCCTCGCCCAAGGGAAGAATCGCAGCGGTTTGGCCTGGTTTTTTATTTCATTGCTGCTAGGCCCGGTTGCAACATTGATATTGGCTCTGGTTCCAAAAAGAACAGAAAGTCAATGACAAGACATGCTTTAACCATGATGCCTTTCAATTTTTTGATAACAGGTGGATCATGTAGCGATTCATTTTTATCAATTTGGCAGGCTCTAAAAATCAGTCAATATGCTTGGAAAAAACAAATTATATCGCTGTGAACTGGCGCTATATGAATTTCCCTGGTTAATGTTCATGTTTGCACCGCAATCCAGGCCGTGTATCAATCCCTCACCATGAATATATTTCCATCAGACATATTCGGATATCCCGGTACGGACCTGGTATCTGATGGTGCGCTCATGCTCTCAATCTGAGGCTCATCAAAAATGAACCCCCTTTTTCTATCCGAAAGACATCCTGTTTCCCATAAGGCGGCCATTCTTGCTGATGAAGGAACTTCGGTCTGGCTCTACATGACAGACTCCGGGTCTGATTACCCTGCAGCGGACTGTTGGCTGCTCAATACGGTACCATCCCCTGAACATCTGAATGAGTACTGCGGCAACAACGCACCGCCGGCAATCCTCAAGTTTGTTGTTCCTGGTAGTGAAGGTGATGCGCCCCTCGAAAGCGATATTGAGCTGCGTTGGGCGCCTGACGGTCATTCCGTCGCCCTGTTGGTCAAGGGTACGCCACTGGGGTTTATTGCACAGGGAAACAAACATGGCTACAGCAAGAATCTGGTGACTGCCAGCCCGTTTGGCATGCCATTTGAACAAGAGCTTTATGAGCGGTTGTTCCCATGATCACTCTTGTCTTGTCGGCCTGTCATTCAAGACGTTCATAGCCTTCACTGGTCTGGATTGAACACCCCATCTTGCCAACAGGTCGGGCAATATTGAAGCCAAATCCCAAACACAGAATCTGCCGCAGAACAAATTTCTGTTATGCATGTCGACCGCCGCCGCTGGATATAACACGCCATAACATAGAATCTGAGAAGGCAAAATGGACAATCTGGAAAAAATCAAAAACCTTATTCCGCTATGGTATGCACAAAGGAAGTGGGCTGAAGAGCTGCTTGTACGTGTTTTTCATCTGGCCTCCGCAGAGGAAATATTGGAGCCAAAGCATAGGGGAAGCATGACCATACCAGGGACTCATTGGGTCTATCGTACTCATGGTGTTGGTGTCGATATATACCGAACTGCTTCTGTCGGTGGAATAGACTTTGATTTCAACAAGCCAGATCCCGACGAATGGCGCTTAAAAATATTCTTTGAAAAACAGTACAATGAAGGCAACCTCTCTTTCACCGCGTACCGCGAGCTCTATGAGGATGAAGAACTGCTTGACCGCGTTATAAAAATGGCGCTTGACAGGTGATCTACAACACCTGTCGTTTATCAAACCCATATCTGGTTTTAGTGGGTCGTGTCACGACAGGGCGGCGTAGATTTCCCGGGCAAGGTGTCATTCGATCGGGAGGATAATGATGGACATTCGACATAGAGAACCCGTCAAAGAGTATGTTATCAAGGCAGGCATGACGTCTGTTTCGAACAATTCCAAATGGAATCGTCTTTTTGCGTTGCTGCATCAGAGCAACAGGTTCTTCCAATACCGGCGAACGGATCTGGATGGTTCCACATTTCCAGAAGATGGCAAGAGCTATACACCAGAACTGGCCCAATATTGGGGCAACTTCTGGGCCATGGAGTTCCTGGATGTCCTGGCATACCAGGCTCACTCCAGAGGGGCATTGCTGGCACCGGATATTGAAGATTTCACGGATGAAGCGATTCATATTGCGAGCCAGGCCGGTGTCAAATTTACCATGCTGGAGCGTGGTATCCGGGTCTGGGGCTATGTGAGAAAAGAGAGCCATCCCGTTTTCGTCTGTATGCACAACCAGTCTCTACAGGCGCAGCGGCAGGACCACTGCGCGAACTAGCGTACTGTGTTGACCCTTATTTTTCTGCATTGCGCAAACGACTTGCGCCCCAAAAAGAGCGACGAATGTCTTGGTGCAAATACATGCCCTACACAGAGTCGTGTCACTGGACATATCAACCATCGTCACCACACCAGATGTTGCAGGTAAAGCAATATGCCCGATGAAATACAGCTGGCATTTACGCCAGACAATGTAAAACAGGTTTTGACATGGGGCGCCCATCCAGAAAGTGCACCTCACCATCATGAGTCCATTGCTCACTGGTGTGAGGCTTTCTGGAACAAATACGCTGATATAGATGCCCCCGCAGAGATTGATGCCGTGATGCCCATACTCGCGGAGGTAGAAACGAACTGGGATATCCACGTTGCACTGAATAAAGAGTCTGCCTCCATGCCTGCTGAATGGTTTGTCGCATGGTTATCTCAACTACCGGAGTGACAAGGCAACACCCCGTCAGGCCGGAATCGCAAAATAGCACGCACGTGACAAAATAGAATGCCCGAAGAAGAAGACCCATCGTTGAATCACACCAGCTGGCATGGCTGATTAACGCAGCGAAAGGCTAGCGACAAGCGCCTGATCCTCCATATTTCGCATCCAATAAGTGAATCGCCCCATGATAAGAACACTTATCCAACTTCTGTTGACACCGCTTCTGGCGGTTGCCTTCCTCTATCTTTGCAGCCTGCCGGAGGATCTCTATTTCGACCCGCCGCTCTTAAGCTATGTCGTCATGTTTCTTGTCACTCTGGCTGGCACCACCTATGGCAGGATCAAGGCCTGGCGCGCCTCCTGACCGACCTCATCACAGATTCTCAAGGCTGCGCAGACGCAGCCTTGAGCCCATGGCGGGCATTGCCTACAATGACCCACTTTTTATCACTCTCAGGTAAATAAAATGAGCGACAACAAACCTGCACTGCCCGACCGTCTGGCGGCCAACCCGCGCAGCCCGCACCATGTGGCGGAGTGCTTCGAGCACGAGATCGGCATTCGCGTGAACGGCAAGGAGCGCACCAATGTCGAGGAGTACTGCATCAGCGAAGGTTGGGTGAAGATCCCCTCCCCCAAGGCCAAGGATCGCTACGGCAACCCCATGCTGATCACCGTCAAGGGAACCGTCGAGGCTTTCTACGCCTAAGCGGCCCTGACCGCGCGCCCCGCCGGGCCCGCCGCCATGCTGTTCAGAACACCGGCCTTGCGCCGGTGTTCTGCTGTTAAGGGCGGCCCAGGGTTACAGGCGCCTCTCTTTCTTTGCTCTCTGTTGCCTTCCTTTGTCTTCCTTTCCCTCCCTTTCTTTCGACTTTTCCTTTTCATCTGGGCCCTGATCCGGCTGGCAGGCCGCCTTTGGCATCCAGGCAGGGAGGCGCTCCTGTCATCCCTGCCGGTTTACCCAGGCCATCACAGCATCACTCACCCTCGGGAGCGCGACTTGCCGCCCTGCCAGCGTTGCAGCGCAGCACCCGCCAGCACCAGCAGGATGCCGAGCAGATCGTTCGCGGCCAGCCGTCCGGCCAGGGCATCGAGCAGGGCGCCCCCCGCCAGCTGGCCCGTGACGATGAGCAGGGCGCAGGCCAGGGCGCCGACCCGGCCGACAGCCCAACTGCTGATGGCGACGAACAGCGCCCCCAGCACGCCGCCGAGCAGCAGCCAGGGATCGAGCCCGGCGAGCCGCTCCCAGGGCGCCCCCTTGAGGATGAGCAGGGCGCCGAGCAGCCCGAAGCCGAGCAGGTGGTTGGCAAGGGACGCCGTCATGGCGCCCCGGGCGCTGGCGAGGCGGCCATTGAGGGTGCGCGACAGGCTCACCGCCACGCCGTTCAGCAATCCCAGCAGGATCAATAAGGTCATGGTGTCTCTCCTAATGCAGCACGATAAGCAGGGCGCCGGCCAGCACCAGCAGGGCGGCGAGCGCGTCTTTTCCCGAGGGGCGGCGGCGAGCCAGTCCGAGCCAGCCGAGGCCATCGCACAGGGCACCAAACAGCAGTTGGCCGAGCAGCAGCAGGGCCAGGGTGCCCGCCATGCCGAGGGGGGAGTTGAGGCACAGGGCCGCCAGCACCACGGTGAGCGCCCCCGGCAGACCACCGAGCCAGGCCCAGGGCGGGGCCGCCTCCGGCGTCGGGGGCCTTGGGGAGAGCCACCACAGGAGCCCGGCCACCAGGGTGCCGACCCCGTGGGCCAGCCAACTCGCGAGCCAGGGGTCGGTGGCGCGGGACAGGGCGCCGTTCTGGGCGATCATCAGCGCCAGCAGCAGGCCGGCGGCGAAGGCGGCCAGGGCGCCCAGGGTCTGGCCGAGTGTCTGTCCGAGGGCGGGGCGGCCGGGGCCGCGGTCAACAAGCGGGGGGATCATGGGGTTGCTCCTTGGTTGAACTGACGAGCAGGGTAAATTGTTTTTGATTTGGGGATAATCTACCCTCCTGGAACAACATTGTTTCCATAACGAGAACAACATGAACCAGGAAGCCTTCGCCCTGCTCCCGGCCTTCGTCGCCGTGGTGGAGTCGGGCACCTTCTCCGGCGCCGCCCGTCAGCTCGGCCTCAGCAAGTCGGTGCTGAGCAAGAAGGTGAGCCAGCTCGAGCAGGCCCTCGGCTGCCAGCTCCTCTATCGCACCACCCGCTCCCTCACCCTGACCGAGGCGGGGGAGCGCTACTTCGAGACGGTGCGCCATGCAGTGCGCCTGGCCAGCGACGGGGAAGATGCCATCGGCGCCCTGCAATCGGCCCCCCGCGGCCTGCTGCGGGTGACGGTGCCCATGGTCTATGGCCGGCGTCACATCGCCCCCCTTGTCCCCGAGTTTCTCGCCCTTCACCCCGAGGTGCAGTTGCAGCTGGAGATGAGCGACGCCCGGCAGGATCTGGTGGCCGAGGGGTTCGACGTGGCGGTGCGCATCGGCGAGCTGGAGGATTCGAGCCTGGTCGTCCGCCGCCTCGCCCCCTGTCTCAGCACCCTGTGCGCCGCCCCCGCCTACCTGGCGCAGGCCGGCACGCCCCGCATCCCGGCGGATCTCGAGCACCACAACTGCCTCTTCTACTCCCTGTTTCGCGGCGGCACCCAGTGGCGGCTGCACGGGCCCGAAGGAGAGGTGGCCATCACCCCCAGGGGCAATTTCGAGGTCAACAACAGCGATGCCATCCACACCGCGCTGCTGGCGGGGCTTGGCATCGGCAACATGCCGGACTTCATCGTGGCGCGGGATCTCGCCATCGGGCGGCTGGTGCCCGTCCTGCCAGACCATGCCCTGCCCGAGCACGGCATCTGGTGCGTCTATCCCAAGCGCCGCCACCTGCCCGCCAAGGTGGAGGCCTGGCTGGCCTTCCTGCAGGAACGTCTGGGGCTGCGCTGAGGGGGGCATCGGGATAACCGGAACGGTTCACGTTTTTTTCATCGGGAAGGGAGTAGAGTAAGCAGCAAACCAAACATTTGTTTTTATTGGAAAAGCATTCAGGGGACGAGCCACGGCATCGCGCCCCGCACCCCACAGGGAGCCCCATGATGAAGAAAACCGCGATTGCCCTGACCCTCACCAGCCTGCTGACGCTGCCGCTCGTTGTCTCATCCGATGCCTGGGCCGCCCCGGTGCGCTCCCTGCAAAAGGAGCAGAATTACGAGCAGTTCATCAGCAAGCGCCAGGTGGTGGATCAACTGCTGGCAGACGCCGCCCGCATCTTCCACTCCCCCGCCCGGGTCTCCGATGCGGGCTTTACCGCCAAGATGCCGAGCAACATGGAGCAGGTGACCACCCTGCTGCTGGAGGCCCACCAGCTCGAGCCCTATCGCACCGATCTGCTCATCTCGGCGGCCAACGCCCAGATCTACAACGGCAACGTGGACAGGGCCATCGCCCTGTTCGAGCAGGCCCTCACCGCCGCCCCGGACGATCTGGACATCAACACCTATCTGGCCACCTGGCAGCGCTTCAAGGGCAACCAGGCCAAATCCGATGGCTACCTCAAGCGGGTCGGTGAGCTCAATGCCGGTCGCGCCGCCGACTTGCAGCGACTGTTCGCCACCGTGGACAGGGTGGTCGCCACCCCCCTCAAGGAGCGTCAGGGACGGGGCGAGAAAAAGGGGCGCCGCGCCATCGTCACCCTGGGCTATGCCCTCAATCCCGATGGCTCCATGCACGACATCCTGCTGGGACGCCTCGAGACCACCCGCGCCCTGGCCCAGGCCGATCCGGCGGCCCTCGTCATCCTCACCGGCGGCGTGCCCCAGAACCGCCAGACCGAGGGCAAGCTGATGGCGGACTGGCTGGCGAAAAAGGGCATCGACCGCTCCCGTATCATCGAGGAGAACTACGCCACCAGCACGGTGGAGAACGCCCTCTACAGCGGCTATGCCCTCGCTCGCCACGAGATTGAGTTCGCCACCCTGGTGAGCTCGGCGAGCCATGTGCGCCGGGGCCAGACCCTGCTGGAAATCGCCTGCTGGCAGAGCGGCCCGGCGAACATCCGCATCGACAGCGTCGCCTACCCGGACAAGCCCCTCTCGGCCCTGGCCAAGGCAAGCCCGGAGGAGCTGCTTGGCATCTACCGGGACGCCCTGCGCACCTATGGCCTGTGGAGCTACCGCTCGGCCCCGCTGGTGGAGCGCTGATCCCCCGGCCCCGCCACCCTGGCGGGGCCTTTTCCTCTCTTCCCCCTGCCAGTCACTGCGCCCCCTGGTGGCTGGCCCCTGCACGCACCTGCTGGCCCCTTGCGCCAGCCACCCGATAGACGGCGGGTGAGCAAGCTATCCACTTTCTGGCATATCTCAATCAGATCATTGATTTACCGTTCTTTTTCTAAGAACCAAACGGCATGAGAGCACCCTTCTCGTTCCTTCGCCCCCGGGGATGTTCAGATAAAGATGTGGCTTCCAACACCCCCAACAAGGAAGTGCATCATGACAGCAAAAGGCATCTCTCTGTGGCTCGCGGCCTCCATGCTGCTCGGCCAGTCCGCCCAGGCCCTCGACGTCACCGTGGCCTACCAGACCTCCGCCGAACCCGCCAAGGTGGCCCAGGCCGACAACAGCTTCGCCAGGGAGAGCGGCGCCACCGTGGATTGGCGCAAGTTTGACAGCGGCGCCAGCGTGGTACGGGCGCTCGCCTCCGGCGACGTGCAGATAGGCAACATCGGCTCCAGCCCCCTGGCGGTGGCGGCGAGCCAGAACCTGCCCATCGAGGTGTTCCTGCTCGCCTCCAAGCTCGGGGAGTCCGAGGCCCTGGTGGTGAAGCAGGGGCTCGCGAAACCCGAGGATCTCGCGGGCAAGCGCATCGCCGTGCCCTATACCTCCACCACCCACTACAGCCTGCTGGCGGCCCTCAAGCACTGGAACGTCGACCCCGCGACGCTGCAGATCGTCAACCTGCAACCACCGGCCATCATCGCCGCCTGGCAGCGGGGCGACATCGACGGCGCCTATGTCTGGGCCCCCGCCCTCAACCAGCTCACCAAGGAGGGCAAGGTCCTGACCGACTCCGCCCAGGTGGGTGACTGGGGGGCGCCGACCCTGGACGTCTGGGTGGTGCGCAAGGACTTTGCCAAGGCCCACCCCGAAGTGGTGCAGGCCTTCGTGAACAGCACCCTGGCCGCCCAGCGCGACTACCTGGCCAACCCCGACGGCTGGCTCACCAAGCCGGACAATCTCGCCAAGCTGGCCAAGCTGAGCGGCGTTCCCGAGGCGGACGTTCCCGCTCTGGTGAAGGGCAACACCTACCTCGATGCGAAGGCCCAGAGTGCCGAGCTCGGGCGCCTCGTCAACCAGACCATCATCGACACCGCCCGCTTCCTCGAGAGCCAGGGCAAGGTCGCGAACGCCGCCTCGGACTACCGCCAGTTCGTGACCGATCGCTTCGTGAAAGCCGTGGCCCAGTAAATCCAAGGAGACGACCATGCTGCAGCTCTCTCATGTGTGCGCCGAGTACGCCGGCAGGCGGGTGCTCGACAACATCAACCTCTCCCTGTCCGAGGGGGAGCTGATGGTGGTGCTGGGGCCCTCGGGCTCGGGCAAGACGACCCTCCTCAACCTGGTGGCGGGCTTCGAGCCTTGCCACCACGGCCAGATAAGCCTTGAGGGCAAGCCGGTCACCGGCCCCGGCGCCGAGCGCGGCGTGGTGTTCCAGAGCGAGGGGCTGCTGCCCTGGCGCAACGTGCGAGACAACGTGGCCCTCGGCCTGCAGCTGGCGGGCGTGCCCAGAGCCGAGCGCACCGAACAGGCCCAGGCACTGCTGCGTCAGGTGGGGCTGGAGGGGGCCGGCGATCGCGCCATCTGGCAGCTCTCCGGCGGCCAGCGCCAGCGGGTCGGCATCGCCCGGGCCCTCGCCACCCAGCCCCGCCTGCTCCTGCTGGACGAGCCCTTCGGCGCCCTGGACGCCTTCACCCGGGAGCAGATGCAGACTCTGCTGCTGCGCCTGTGGCACGAGCACCGGCGTCAGGTGCTGCTCATCACCCACGACATCGAGGAGGCCATCTTCATGGCCACCGATCTGGTGCTGCTCTCCCCCTCCCCCGGGCGGGTGACGGAGCGGCTGACCCTGGATTTCGGTCGCCGCTTCGCCGCCGGGGAGCCCTGCCGCAGCATCAAGTCCGATCCGGCCTTCATCGAGCGCCGTGAATACGTGCTGGAACGGGTGTTCGCAGAGCGGGAGGCCTTCGCATGACCCTCGCCCTCGCCCGGCAACGGGATCTCACCCACGCACGGGCAGCGGGCTGGCCCCTGTCCCGCCGTCTGACCCTGAGCCTCGCCACCCTGCTCGTGCTGCTGGCCCTGTGGTGGCTGGTGGCCCACTTCGGCTGGGTCGATCCCCTGTTCCTGCCGCCCCCACAGCGGGTGCTGGCACAGCTCATCACCATCGCAGGCCCTACGGGCTTTATGGATGCCACCCTGTGGCAACACCTGGGGGCCAGCCTGGGGCGCATCCTGGTGGCGCTCGCTGCCGCGGCGTTCTTTGGCATCACGGTGGGCATCGCCATGGGGCTCTCCCCCACGGTGCGCGGCGTGCTGGATCCCCTCATCGAGCTCTACCGCCCGGTGCCGCCGCTCGCCTACCTGCCACTCATGGTGATCTGGTTTGGCATCGGTGAAACATCGAAGGTGCTGCTCATCTATCTGGCCATCTTCGCGCCCGTGGCCCTGGCGACCCTGGCGGGGGTGCAGAGCGCCAACGCGGTGCGAGTGCGGGCGGCCCAGGCGCTTGGCGCATCCCGGTCCCAGGTGCTCTGGCACGTGATCCTGCCCGGCGCCCTGCCGGACATCCTGACCGGGCTGCGCATCGGGCTCGGGGTGGGCTGGTCCACCCTGGTGGCGGCCGAGCTTATCGCCGCCACCCGGGGGGTGGGCTTCATGGTGCAATCCGCCGGCGAGTTTCTCGCCACCGACGTGGTGCTGGCGGGCATCCTGGTGATCGCCCTGATCGCCTTCGTACTGGAACTGGGACTGCGCGCCCTGCAGCGCAGGCTCACCCCCTGGCATGGAGAAGGACAATGAGCCACAGGCTGACCTCTTTCCTTCGCCTCCCTTTCCTATTGGTATCGGGCCTTCACGCCCCCAGACATGGAGCAAGACCATGACCGACAAGTTGACCATTACCCCCCTCGGCCCCCACATCGGCGCCGTCATCGCCGGCGTCAATCTGGCCGAGCCCCTGAGCCAGGGGCAGTTCGAGCAGCTCCATCGCGCCCTGCTCAAATACCAGGTGCTGTTCTTTCGCAACCAGCCCATCACCCCGCGAGCCCAGCGGGCGCTGGCGAACCGCTTCGGGGATCTGCACATCCACCCCGTCTACCCCCACACGGAGGAGGCCGAGGAGATCATCGTGCTCGATACCCACGATGACAATCCGCCGGACAACGACAACTGGCACACCGACGTGACCTTTATCGAGACGCCCCCGGCACTGGCCATTCTGGCCGCCAAGCAGCTGCCCCCCACCGGGGGGGACACCCTCTGGGCCAGCGGCATCGCGGCGCTGGCGGCCCTCTCCCCTCCCCTGCAAACCCTGCTGGCAGGGCTGGAAGCCGAGCACGACTTCACCAAGTCCTTCCCGGCCCATCGCCATGATGACAGCGAGGAGGCGCGCCAGCGCTGGCAGGCGGCCGTGGCCCGTCACCCGCCCCTGCGCCACCCGGTGATCCGCACTCATCCGGTGAGCGGCCGTCAGGCCCTGTTCGTCAACGAGGGGTTCACCACCCGGCTGCCCGGGCTGCCCCCCAAAGAGAGCGAGGCCCTGCTCGGCTTTCTGTTCGAGCACATCACCCGCCCCGAGTTCCAGGTGCGCTGGCGCTGGCAGGAGAACGACATCGCCATCTGGGACAACAGGGTGACCCAGCACTATGCCAATGCCGACTACCTGCCGGCCCGCCGGGTGATGCACAGGGCCACCATTCTCGGGGACAAGCCCTTCTGGCGCCCGGGCTGAACGTCCCCCATGGAGAGCGACCATGAGATAACGCCCAGCAAAAAGCCCGCCGGCTGGCGGGCTTTTTCATCATCTGACGGGACTGGGTGTTGCTATCGGCCCTTGCGCTCCTGCCATCAGGGTGAAGCCCCGATGGCAGGTCTCAGCCCTTGAGCTCCAGCACGGTGGTGAAGCCTCCGAAAATCATGCGGGCGCCGTCAAACGGCATGGTCTGGTGCAGGGGATTGGCGGGATCCATCCTGGGGTCCTGCATCATCTTGCCCATGGCGTCGTCCCGCACCGCCTTGCTCGGCCACTCCACCCAGGAGAAGACCACGGTTTCATCCTCCCTGGCCGCCACCGCCCGATAAAAGTCGGTCTGCTTGCCGTGAGGCACATCGTCCCCCCAGCACTCCAGCACCCGGGTGGCGCCGTATTCGAGGAAGATGGGGTCAAACTGCCCCGCATGATCGATCAGGGCCTGCTTGTTGGCCGTCGGCACGGCGAGCACGAATCCGTCCACGTATGACATCAGAGGTTCCTCCAGTGAGTGAGGATCTCAGCATAGCAGCCGCCCTTCAGCCCGCGCTCTGCGCCGCCCCGCGCAGCCAGCCATCACAAAGAGACCAGCCGCTCCAGATCGCTGCGGGTCAGGCGCTTGCTGTCCACCTTCACGTAGAGGGAGTGCTCCTCGCGTACCAGCAGCACGTCGCTCACCCCCTCGCAGGCGCGGATCCGCTGCTCCAGGGCCGGGGTGGCCTCGACCCCTTCCGGCAGCACGATGCGCAGGCTGCTCACATAAGGGGGCTCGGCCATGGTGAGGCTCACCCCGAGCCAGGCGAGGGCCAGGGCGGCGCAACCGCCAAACACCAGGGGGCCGCCCCCCAGGCTGTAGAGCAGGCCGCCGAGACTGCCGCCGATGGCGACCCCGAGGAACTGACTGGTGGAGTAGACCCCCATGGCGGTGCCCTTGTAGCCCGGCGGGGACTCCTTGCTGATGAGAGACGGCAGCAGCGCCTCCATCACGTTGAAGCCGATGAAGAAGAGCTGCAACCCGGCGAGCAGACCCCACAGCTGCTGGCCGCTCTGCCAGAGCACCAGCTCGGCGGCCAGCATCACCACCACGCACCCGATGAAGACCCGCTTCATCTGGCGGTGCTTCTCGGCATAGATGATGAAGGGCACCACGCTCACGAAGGCGATCAGCATGGTGACCAGATAGGCCTGCCACTGGCTGTCACGGGGCAGGCCCGCACGTTCCAGCAGGGGCGGCAGGGCCACGAAGCTCGACATCAGCAGGGTGTGGACGCAGAGGATGCCGAGGTTGAGTTTGAGCAGGCGAGGGTTGGTGAGCACGGTACGAAAGCTGCCTCGCACCATGGCGGACTCGCGATTTTGCAGGTGTGCCGCCGGGGTCGGCACCACCCAGAGCACCATGGCGATGGCGGCCAGGGCCAGCAGGGCGATGAGCCAGAAGAGGCCGGACAAGCCCAGGGCATGGGTGATGAGGGGGCCGGTCACCATGGCGATGGCGAAGGTGATGCCAAAGCTCACCCCGATGAAGGCCATCGCCTTGGTGCGATTCTGCTCCCGGGTGAGATCCGACAGGAGCGCCATGACGGCGGCGGAGATGGCGCCGCTCCCTTGCAGGGCGCGCCCGACGATGACCCCCCAGATGGCGTCGCTCAGGGCGGCGATGACGCTGCCAAGGGCAAACATCAGCAGGCCGCCAACGATGAGGGGCTTTCGCCCCACCTTGTCGGAGAGCAGGCCGAAGGGGATCTGGAACAGGGCCTGGGTCATGCCGTAGATGCCGATGGCAAGCCCGATGAGCGCCTCGGAGGCGCCCGCCAGGGACATGCCGTAGGTGGTCAGCACCGGCAGCACCATAAACATGCCTAGCATGCGCAGCGAGAAGACGGAGCCGAGCGCCCAGGTCGCGCGTCGCTCGCCCCTCGTCATGGTGAAATCATTCATGAGGGCCTCGATGAGTCAAAAAGAAGAGGAAAAGAAAGGGGTGACAGGCGCCCGGCCGCCCCCGAAAAATCGGCGATGCCCCTCGCAGGGCGGCGCCCATAATAGCAGAGCCGGGAAGATTCCCGGCTCTGGATTTCATGCATTTCAGGGGTGCAGTTCACACTATCAGGGCAGCATGCTCACCAGCACCGGCGCAGCGTCCGGCTGGAAGTCCACCGACATCATCACGCTCAGGCAAGTAATGGTGACGATGGAGAACATGAACAGCTTGCGCGCCCAGAGGGAGTCGTCCACCGCCGCCTTGTAGCCCGACAGCGCCATCCCCAGCCACCAGACGCTCACCGCGGTGGCCACCACCAGATACTTGTACCCGGCGTAGCCGCCGAGGAACAGCATCAGGGTCGGCACCATGAACGCCAGGATGTAGAGGGTGATGTGGAGCTTGGCCACCGGGATCCCCTTCACCACCGGCAACACCGGGATGTTGGCGGCCTGGTAGTCCTTGAAGCGGAAGATGGCGATCGCATAGGAGTGCGGCATCTGCCACAGGCTGAAGATCGCCAGCAGGATCAGGGCCCCCGAGTCGAACTGCCCGCTCACCGCGCAGTAGCCGATGACCGGCGGCGCGGCGCCGGAGAGGCTGCCGACCAGGGTGCCATAGACCGAGTGGCGCTTCATGTAGAGGCTGTAGACCCCCACATAAACCAGGAAGCCCAGCACCGCCAGCAAGGCGGCCAACGGATTGGCCGCAAAGTAGAGCAGTGCAATGCCCGCAACGCCCAGCGCCGTCGCATACCAGAGGGAGACACCGGGGGCGATGAGCCCCCGCACCAGGGCGCGGTTCTTGGTGCGCTCCATGATGCAGTCGATGTCCCGGTCGATGTAGTTGTTGAACACGCAACCGGAGGCCACCACCAGTGACACCCCCACCATGGTCAGGATGAACAGGGGCACATCCAGGCTCCCCTTCGAGGCCAGCAGGAATCCCCCGATAACCGAGATGAGGTTGCCGAAGATGATGCCCGGCTTGGTCACTTGCAGGTATTGCTTCATCATCATCAACCCGCTCAGTGAACCATCATGTTGATGTTGAGGTTGTACATGATCCACAGGGAACCCACGACCACGATGGCGATGATGAGCACGGTAAAGACCAGTGCCACCAGGTTCCAGCGCTCCTCGGAGGAGGTGTTCATGTGCAGGAAGTAGACCAGGTGTACGAAGATCTGCACCACCGCCATGGCCACCACGGTGCCGAGCACCACGGCGTGGGAGGCGGAGCCGTCCATCACCATCCAGAACGGCACGGCGGTCAGGATGAGTGACAGCACGAAACCGATCATGTAGGACTTGACGCTGCCGTGGCTGGCGCCGTGATTGTCAACGGAATGACTCATTTACATGACCCCCATCAGATAGACCACGGTGAAGACGCAGATCCATACCACGTCGAGGAAGTGCCAGAACAGGCTCAGGCACATCAGGCGAGTGCGGTTGCGCTCGGTCAGCCCCTTCTTGGTGATCGACACCATCATCACGATGATCCAGACCAGGCCGCTGGTCACGTGGATACCGTGGGTCCCCACCAGGGTGAAGAAGGCAGAGAGGAAGCCGCTGCGATCCGGGCCCGCCTCGTGCACGATCAGGTGATGGAACTCGTAGATTTCCATCGCGATGAAGCCGGCACCCAGCAGGAAGGTGACGAACAGCCAGGTGTTGACCGCCGCGACCTTGTTCTTGTTCATGGCCAGCATGCCGAACCCGAAGGTGATGGAGCTCAGCAGCAGCAGCATGGTTTCGGCGAACACGAACGGCAGTTCGAAGATGTCCTTGCCGGTGGGGCCGCCGGCAGTGCCGTTGACCAGGACCGCATAGGTCGCGAACAGGGTCGCGAACAGGATGCAGTCACTCATCAGGTAGATCCAGAAACCGAATACCTTGGTGGCACCGGCATCGTGGTGCCCATCCTCATGGGCACCGTGAGAGTGATGTAGTACGTCAGTCGCCATGGAATTAAGCCACCTTGTTGATGTTGTCGAAATGCTGACCTTCGATGCGCTCGATCTCGTCAACCTGTACGTAGTAGTCCACATCGTCGTTGAAGCTGTGGATGATCCAGGTGGCGATCATGCCGATGAAGCCGGCGATGGCCATCCACCAGATGTGCCAGATCATGGCAAAGCCGAACACCACGCTGAAGGCGGCGATGATGACACCGGCACCGGAGTTCTTCGGCATGTGGATGGGGGCATACTGGGCAGGCTTCTTGTAAGCGCTGCCGTCAGCCTTGGCTTCCCAGAAGGCGTCCAGACCGGTGACCTTCGGCTCGATGGCGAAGTTGTAGAACGGCGGCGGAGAGGACGTCGCCCACTCCAGGGTACGGCCACCCCAGGGATCGCCGGTCAGGTCGCGGTTCTTCTCGCGGTCGCGGATGCTGACCACGATCTGGATGACCTGGCACAGCACGCCCAGGGCAATCAGACCGGCGCCGCAGGCGGCGACCACCAGCCAGCCGTGGAACTCGGGATCGATGTTCTGGCTGACGCGACGGGTCATGCCCATGAAGCCCAGCACGTAGAGCGGCATGAAGGCCACGAAGAAGCCGGTGATCCAGCACCAGAAGGCTCGCTTGCCCCAGACGTCATCCAGCTTGAAGCCGAACGCTTTCGGGAACCAGTAGGTGATACCGGCGAAGCAGCCGAACACCACGCCGCCGATGATGACGTTGTGGAAGTGGGCGATGAGGAACAGGCTGTTGTGCAGCACGAAGTTGGCGGCCGGCACGGAGAGCAGTACCCCGGTCATGCCACCCACGGTGAAGGTGATGATGAAGCCGACGGTCCACAGCATGGGCGAGGTGAACTCGATGCGACCCCGGTACATGGTGAACAGCCAGTTGAAGATCTTCACCCCGGTCGGGATGGAGATGATCATGGTGGTGATGCCGAAGAAGGCATTCACGTTGGCGCCGGACCCCATGGTGAAGAAGTGGTGCAGCCAGACGATGAACGACAGCACGGTGATCGCCACGGTCGCCCACACCAGGGAGGTATAACCGAACAGCTTCTTCTTGCAGAAGGTCGCTACCACTTCGGAGAAGATCCCGAACACCGGCAGCACCAGGATGTACACCTCGGGGTGACCCCAGGCCCAGATCAGGTTGATGTACATCATCATGTTGCCACCCATGTCATTGGTAAAGAAATGGGTACCCAGGTAGCGGTCTGCGGTGAGCAGGGCGATGGTGACGGTCAGGATCGGGAAGGAGGCAATGATCAGGATGTTGGCACACAGGGCGGTCCAGGTGAAGACCGGCAGGCGCATCATGGTCATGCCAGGGGCACGCATACGGATGATGGTGGCGAAGAAGTTCACGCCGGTCAGCAGGGTCCCCAGACCCGAAATCTGCAGACTCCATATCCAGTAATCGACCCCGACCCCGGGACTGAACTCCAGCCCCGACAAGGGCGGATAGGCCAGCCAGCCGGTCTGGGCGAATTCACCGACCCCGAGGGAGACGTTGATCAGCACCACGGCCGCGGCGGTGAACCAGAAGCTCAGGTTGTTCAGGAAGGGGAAGGCCACGTCACGGGCACCGATTTGCAGCGGCACCACGATGTTCATCAGACCGATCACCAGCGGCATGGCCACGAAGAAGATCATGATGACGCCGTGGGCGGTGAAAATCTGGTCGTAGTGGTGCGCATTCAGGTAGCCTTCGCCACCGCCGGAGGCGATGACCTGCTGGCCACGCATCAGCACGGCGTCGGCAAAGCCACGCAGCAGCATGACCATGCCCAGAATGAGATACATGATACCGAGGCGTTTGTGGTCGACCGAGGTCAGCCACTCTTTCCACAGATATTGCCACTTGCCGTAGTAAGTGATGAGACCGGCGATGGCCAGGCCCCCCAGAATGATACCGGCTATCGTGACCATGATGATGGGTTCATGGTACGGAATAGCCTCGAGTGTCAATTTTCCAAACATCGATTATTCCTCGGATCCTGCTTTCACACTCTTGTCGGCCGACATGGCCATGTGTCCGGCATGGGCGTCATGGTTCATGGCCTGGTTCTCCATGGCGTCCTCTTGCGAGGCCTCATGGTTCATCCCTTCGTGGTCCATGGCACCCGCTTTCGGGGCGGCGTCATGGTTCATGGCCTCGTGGTTCATGCCCTCGTGATCCGCGGAGCCCGCAGCCGGGGTGGCGTGACCACCATGGGACATGCCGCCCATGAACTTGTTGATGATGTTGACGAACAGCTTGGGATCGGCGCTGGCGAAGTACTCCACCGGGTGGTTTTCGCTCTTCTTGGCCAAGGCATTGAACTCATCCATGGTGCTCAGGGCCTTGGAAGAGGCCTTCACCTTGGCTACCCAGGCGTCGAAACCGGCTTGGTCCTGGGTCGCGATGGCCTTGAACTTCATGCCGGAGAAACCGGCACCGCTGTAACCGCCGGAGATGCCCTTGTACTCGCCCGCTTCGTTGGCAATCAGGTGCAGCTTGGTCTGCATGCCGGCCATGGCGTAGATCTGGCCGCCCAGTTGCGGGATGAAGAAGGAGTTCATCACGGTGTCGGAGGTCACCCGGAAGTTGACCGGGGTGTTGACCGGGAAGGCCAGCTCGTTGACCGACGCAATGCCCAGCTCCGGATAGACGAACAACCACTTCCAGTCCAGGGAAATGACATCCACCTGAACCGGTTTGACGTCCGATTCCAGCGGCTTGTAGGGGTCGAGGGAGTGGGAAGTTTTCCAGGTGATCACCGCCAGGATGACGATGATGATGACGGGTACAGTCCAGACGACTGCCTCAATCTTGTTGGAGTGGGCCCAGTCCGGCGCATAGGTGGCACTGGTGTTGGACGCCCGGTATTTGTAGGCGAACGCCACCGCCATGACAATCACGGGCACCACCACGATCAGCATCAAGCCGAGTGCGGTGAGTATCAGTGACTTCTGCTCCATACCGACCTGCCCCTTGGGGCTCATCAGTGCCATGTCGCAGCCACTCAGCAAGCTGGCGGTCGCGAGCAGCAGCAAAGCGCCCAAGCCCCTCTTCACATCAAAGAGTCTCATGCAATGTCCTCATCTTTTGAAGGCTTATTGGTATAAAAAAATGCAGCATTTTATTGCATCAGACCGGCATGTGAACAACATGAAAAATTAATCCCAAAAATGTTCAAAAGGTGATGGAAAGCGGTATCAGATGTTAATCCCTTGACAATGACCAATTTATTCAAGTTACACCGCGGCAATTCATCTTCCGTTAATCTCTCGCGCCACCAAAAGTGACCACCAATTAACCAAAAAGATCCATCTGGTCTGTTTTTAACCCGCCATTGCGATCAAAAAAGAGCCATACAGCCCCTTTTCGACTCACAGGTCATTTTTCCACACCTTGATCTGGATGGGTATTTTTCGGGGAAGATTAAAAAAATAATTAATCAAACGAATGTATGATTAACTTCCCGCCCCCCGACAACGGTCGCAACCCCTGGCGCCAGAAGGCACACTTCGTAACAAAACGGGCCCTTGTGCGGGCCCGTTGACAATCGTTTTCTCTCCCTCCCTCGGAGTCGGAGTCAGGAGTGATCGTGTTCCATCCGGGTCGCCACGGCGATCCGGTTCCAGGCGTTGATGGTGACCACCTGCACCAGACACTGGGCCAGCAGGGTTTCTCCCAGTTGGGCCAGCGCCGCCTCATAGGTCTGCGTCGTGAGCCCCTTGTCGGCGATCAGGGTCACCTCGTCGGTCAGGGCCAGCACCGCCCGCTCCCGGGCGTCGAACAGCGGCGACTCCTGCCAGGCGGCCAGCGCCAGCAGACGCTGGGCACTCTCTCCGTGCTTCATCGCCACGTCGGCGTGCATCTCGATGCAGTAGGCGCAGCCGTTGATCATGGAGGCGCGGAGCTTGATGAGTTCCTTGAGCGACAGGGGAATGTCGGTGCCCCCGAGGTAGGACTCAAGGCCCATCATGGCCGAGACGGCGGCGGGCACCTGGTTGGCGAGCTGGATACGGTGTGACATGGCAAGACTCCTGTGATGGACCCCGGATGGGGCGGTGAGCTGATTGTTCACTTTTTCATTGTTGATTAGAATATCGTCATAACCTGCAACAGTTTTGCGTTTATCGCAAAGGTGAATCCATGCTGGATCGCATCCGCATCCTGGCCCAGGTGGTGGAATCGGGCAGTTTCTCCCGTGCCGCCCGCGCCCTCAACCAGGCCCCCTCCTCCGTGACCCGTGCCATCGACGCCCTGGAGCAGCAGCTCGGGATCCCGCTCTTCAAGCGCAGCACCCGCCAACTGGTGCTGACCGAGCAGGGCGCCTATTTTCTCGCCCGCTCCCTGCCCCTGCTGGAGGAGGCGGATCAGCTGGTGCAATCCCTGCAACCCCTCTCGGTGGCGCCAGAGGGGCCGCTGCGGGTCTCGGTGTTCGAGAGCTTCGGCGCGTCCTGGCTCTCTCCCCGCCTGCCCGACTTCCTCGCCCGCTACCCCGGGGTGCGCCTGGAGGTTGCGCTGGACAACCGCATGGTGGATCTCGATGCCGAGAACGTGGACGTGGCGGTGCGCATCGGCAAGCCCGCCGACAGCAGCCTGCACACTCGCCATCTGCTCACCAACCGCTCGCTGCTGGTCGCCTCCCCCGCCTATCTGGCCCGCCATGGCGAACCCGTCCATCCCGCCGAGCTGGCCCACCACAACTGCCTCATTCGCGGGCATGGGCGCCAACGCCAGCACTGGTACTTCCAGCAGGGCACGGAGCGCGAGAAGGTGGCGGTGCAGGGCAACCTTGCCTCGGTCGGGGGCACGCCCCTGCTCTGCGCCGCCCTCGCGGGGTGCGGCGTGCTGCTGCTGTCGAGCTGGATGGTGCAGCAAAGCATCGACGAGGGCACCCTGCTGCCGCTGCTGTCAGAGTGGCTCGCCTCCCCCTACGAGGATCGCCAGGACGAGATCCACGCGGTGTTTCGTGGCGGCCGCTTCCTCAAACCCCAGACCCGCGCCTTCATCGACTTTCTGGTCGAGGCGATCAGGCCCCTGCAAGGGCCGCGCTGACCGCAACAGGGCCTCCTGGCGAAACGCTGAAAACGCAGACGCCGGGCACAGGGCCCGGCGTCTGGAAATGAGGGTCGCCACGGCGACCGCTCAGCGTGATTTTCGCCCGTCAGGGCTTGGGGAGAGCCCCCGGTAATCCCCGTAGGGGAAGATGTTGCGCAGGCGCTGGGCCACGGGCTCGGGGATGGAGCGGGAGAAGACCAGCCTCACCCCGTTGCCGTCCCGCAAGCCCAGGATGCGCCCGCGCACCGGCTCATGGTGCAGGATCTGGGTCGCCTGGGTCACAAAGCGCGGCGGCACCGAGCCCCGCTTCACCACCACCTTGCCCGGCGCGAGCCGGACCTCGAACAGGGCGCCGCGCCCCAGCGTCATCAACCACCCGATCAGGGCTATCGCCACCAACAGAGACAACCAGGCCATTGCGTCTTCCTCCCGTCAACCCGATGTTCGCCAGTATAACCGGGGGCGCCTCACCATGACCCGGCCGCCATCACGCTTTCACTCACTGCCGGGCCTTATCGGCGCCCCTTGCCCCAGGCCACCAGGGTATCCCGATAGAGGGCGAGCAGGGCCTGATCCCGCACCGCGATCCCGACCTGCTGGGCCGGGCAGTCGGCCCACTCGTCATGGGGATGGCGGGTGTCGTCAAATTTTTGCAGGGTATGGCCGATGGCGGGCCCCTCGGTGATGACCCGCACCGGCCCCTTGCGCAGGGTGAACAGCGCAGGATCGATCACATAGGCGATGGCGGAGGGATCGTGCACATGGCACCCCGCCATGCCGATGCGCTCGGAATAGAAGCGCAGGTAGAAGCGGCTGACATCCCACAGGAAGCGGCCCGGCTCCCCCGCATCGTCCCGCAGGGCATCCAGATAGTCGGCGGTGAAGATGCTCTGCTGGGTGACGTCGAGCCCGATGATCACCAGGGGCCAGGGGGCGGTGAAGACCCGGTCCGCCGCATCGGGATCGTCGTGGATATTGGCCTCGGCATAGGGGGTCACGTTGCCGCGATGGCCGTTGACGCCAAAGGCGCCGCCCATCACGACCACTTCTTTCACCAGGGCGGCTACCTCGGGGGCCGCCTCGAGCGCCAGCGCCAGGTTGGTGAGGGGCCCGATGGTCACCAGGGTGATCTCGCCGGGATGGGCCTTCACCGTCTCGACGATGTATTGCCAGGCCGGGCGGGGATCCGGGATGAGGGTCACCTCCCCCGCCTGGACGTCGCCAAACCCGCTCGGGCCGTGCACCACCGTCGTCGGGCCCACGGGCTCGCGCAGCAGCGGCGCGGCGGCGCCCCGGGCCACGTCCGCCTTCATGCCATATTTTTGCTTGAGCCAGAGGGCGTTGCGGGTGCCGTTTTCGATGGTGGCATTGCCAAACACAGTGGTGATGGCGAGCAATTCGATGGCAGGGTGCGCCTCGGCAAACAGAATGGCCATAGCATCGTCGATGCCGGGATCGGTATCCAGAATGATCTTGTGGGTCATGGGTCCTCCGTGAAACGAGCTGCCAGTGTAGCGGGCCGTCGCCGCTTTGACAGCACCGGGATCACAACCTCGGGGTTTCCTTTGCATCAGGCATGCTGGCGGGACCACTCGCCCTTTGGGTCAGGGCAGGGTTACTCGGAAGGGGCGACCACGGCCTCCTCTCCCCTGGCGGTGCGTTTCAGTTGCCCCATGAATTGCTTGAAATGGGGGAGAAACCCCTTGAACAGCTCCTCTTTGCGATGCTGCATCATGACTTCACCAAACAGCTTCAACCCGACGATAAACGCCTGATGTTCCTGCTCCGACATGGCCAGCTTCCCCTTGCTGAGCGCCAGGATGGCAAAGATGTCGTCGTGATTCTGGCAGTCGAACTGCAACGGGGGCACCTCGCGGTCCAGCGACTGGACCTGTACACGATAGGTGTGTGGCATCTTTCATCTCCTCTCGGGCTGGGCTTTTGCCCATATGGTTGATAAAATCAATTAAACCCTTTTAAGTTGACTTTATCAACCATGAAGTTGTCAAACCGCCTCTTCCGGATCCTCGATCAGTACAAAATCGCCATGACGCAGCATTTCCGGGCACAGCAGATCGCCCTTAGCCCCCTCCATTACAAGGTGCTGCAACTGATCCATGCGCTGGATCCCGCCACGCCGCAGCTCATCGCGCAGCGGTCGGGCCGCGACAAGGCGCAGGTGACGCGCCTGCTGCAGGAGATGGAGAAACAGGGGCTCATCGAGAAGCGGCCCCATCCCACTGACAGACGCAGCATCTGTCTGGCCTTGACCCCGCTGGCCTGCGAGCGGGTCAACCAGGGGGAGCAGGAGGCCGCACGGCTCGACGAACGGCTGTGTTCCCTGCTGACGCCGGCGGAGATAGCGCAGTTGCAGCAACTGCTGGACAAGATAGAAAAAGGGCTTGAGTCGACCGATTAGGGTCAGCGTCAGGGGGGCCGCTGCCTGATTTGTGGCCAACCAGCGCGGCCTGTGCTGGCGGCGCCTTGTGAGCCACTCCCGGAGATGGTATCACTGGCCCCACTCTCCCCTTCCCGCCGAGGCGCCATCGTGATCACCCTGATTAAAGAGTCCGACCAGTTGAAAATGCCCTGGAAGAACAGGCAGGGCACCACGGCCCAGATCCTGATCTCCCCCCCTGGTTCGACCCTGGACAAGCTCGACTTTGACTACCGGCTGAGCTCGGCCCCCATCAAGGAAGCGGGGAGTTTCTCACGCTTTCCCGGCTACCAGCGCATCCTGCTGCCCGTCAGCGGTGCCGGTTTCGTGCTCAACGGCCACCCCTACGCCACCTTCGAGGCAGCCCACTTCAGCGGGGATGACGAGACCCGCTGCGAGCTGCTGAAAAAAGAGGTGACGGATCTCGGGCTCATCTACCACCCGGCGCGCATCAGCGCCAACGTGCGGGTGCTGAACCTGCCCTTCCCCCTCAGCCTCACCCTGGAGGCGGACAAGTGCTACCTCTGCCACCTGCTGGAGGGCCAGCTCACCGTGCAGGGGCAACAGGTCGCACCGGGAGAGACCCTGGTGGTGCGAGGGGAGGAGAGCATCCGCTTCGAGTGCGGGAAGAAGACCACCCTCGCCTTCTTTACCCTGCAGCCCAAGCAAGCCGCCGTTTAACGCCGGGGGGCACGGCCCCCGCTGTCGAGGCAGGCCTGCATGGTGTCATAGGGGGTATAGTGCCTGGTGCGGCTGTAGTAGGTGCCGCCCTTGGGGTGACAGATGCCGCTCCGGCTCTTCTTCACCGGGGGCTCGGCGGCCAGCGCCATGGCACACAACAGCATAAGGCAACAGCCAAGCATCCATTTCACTGCGTTCATGCTCTCTTTTCCGAAGGGGCGTAGGCGGGCCACTGGCCCATTTGCGGCCTATTCTACGCCGCTCATCCCCTTGCCACCCCAGACCAGATCATGAAAGCACCGCGACGCAGCGCAAGCGAAGACAAAAAAGCCGGGACCCTCCCGGCTTTTGTTTGTGCTGGCGGCGACACAGTCCTTGGCACTACCCCACCTTGAAGGCCCCCTTCATCAGGGCGAAGTGGCCCGGGAAGGAGCAGAAGAAGGTGAGATCCTTGCCCGCCAGGCCGTCGGTCTTGAAGGTGACGCTGGTGCTCTCGCCGCCCCCCACCAGCTTGGTGTGGGCCAGGATCCTGGGGTCATCCTTGGGCAGGTAGTCGTGATCGACCCCGGCGCTCATGCCGGCGGTGGCGATGGCCTGATAGTCGGCGGTGTTGGCCAGCACCCAGTTGTGGCCCATGTTGGCCACCGGCAGCTTGCCCGTGTGATTGAGGGTCACCGTTACCTCCTTGCAGGTGGCCGGCACGCTCATCGCCGTCTGGTTGAACTGCATGGCGTCATTGCCTTCGATCACCAGTGCGCACTCGTCGGCCAGGACCGGGGTGGCGAGGGAGCCAAGAAGCAGCAGGGTTAACACCTTTTTCATCACGTTCTCCTTTGATTGACGAAGGATGACAGCACAGGCATCTCGCCCCCGTGGGCGAGACCCGCAAAGATGCTGTCAGGATCGATCTTCATTGTATTCAAATGTCACCGAAGGACGACCGCTTTTGGGCCAGCCTGCGGGCCCGGTCACTTCTTTTCTCCCGACCCCGGGCCCAAAGCGGGTTGATCAAATTCCCCTCCAGCTTAATTATTTGCGGCCTTCCCGCCCACGGCCACTCGCCAACACCACAGCCGTTGGCTAAGCTGCTCCCCCGTCGATGACTCCCGCGAGAATGAGAGATGAAGTTCCCCTTTGCGCCTGCGCTGGCGCGCACCCTGCTGCTCTCCCTGATCCTGCTGCTTGGCGCCTGCCAGCCGGCCCCAACCCAGACCCGCATCCAGGGCAACACCATGGGCACCTATTATGCGGTGACCCTGAGCGACCCCTTCCCCGGCGGACAGGGGGCACTGCAACAGGAGGTGGAGGCGCTGCTGGCACGCCTGAACAAGGAGATCTCCACCTATGATCCGGGCTCCCTCATCTCCCGCTTCAATCAGGGAACGGGGCAGCCCCCCCAGGTCATCCCGGCCACCATGGCGAAGATTGTGCAACAGGGGATTGACGCCGGGCACCTCACCCGGGGGGTTCTCGATGTCACCGTGGGCCCCCTGGTCAATCTGTGGGGATTCGGGCCGGACAAGCGCCCGGTCAGGCGGCCCGGCGCAGAGCAGATCGCCAAGGCGCGGGAGCGGGTCGGCATCGACAAGCTCACCCTGACCCCCGAGGGGGATCACTTCCTGCTCGGCAAGGCCATCCCAGACCTCTATCTGGATCTCTCCACCCTGGGCGAGGGGGCGGCCTCCGACGAGATAGCCGGGCTGCTGGAGCAAAAAGGGGTCCACAACTACCTCATCGAGGTGGCGGGGGCGGTGCGCAGCAAGGGGCACAACGACAAGGGCAATCCCTGGCGGGTGGCCATCGTCGAGCCCTCTGACAGACCGGGCGCCATCGAGGACGTGGTGACCCCGAGCGGCATGGCGGTGAGCACCGCCGGCAGCTATCGCAACTATTACGAGCTCGACGGCAAGCGCTACTCCCACATCATCGATCCTGCCACCGGCGAGCCCGTGACCCACAAGCTGGTCTCCGCCACCGTCATCACCCCCACGGCCCTGGAGGCCGATGCCCTCGACACCGCCCTCATGGTGATGGGCCCCGAGCGGGCGATGGCCTTTGCCAGGGAGCACAAGCTGGCGGTCTATCTCATCGAGAAGACCGCCACGGGCTTTGCCGCCAGCCACACCCCCGAGTTTGCCCCCTATCTGGTGCGCAAGCAGCCCTGAATGACGAGGCCCCGCAGTGCGGGGCCTCGTTCACTGACCGCCTATTCGATGGGGATGCGGTGGGGCGCGGGGCTGGCCGCCTGCTTGGGCAGGCGCAGGGTGAGGATGCCGTTGTCAAAGCGGGCGCTCACCTGCTCTGGCGACACCTCCACCGGCAGCTCGACGCTGCGCGACACGCTGCCATAGTAGCGCTCGCTGCGCAGGGCCCGTTCATCCTTGTTCTGGCTGTCAAACTGGCGGATCTCCGCCTTCAGGGTCACCAGCTTGCCGTGCACGTCCACGTGGATGTCCTCCTTCGCCACCCCGGGCAATTCCGCCTGCAGCAGGTAGTCATCCCCGCTCTCCCGCAGATCCAGCTTGATCTGGCCGGGCAACGAGTCCCCGTGCAGGGGGCGGATGTAGAAGCCGGAGGCCATGTCGTGGAACAGGTCATCAAACAGGCTGGTGCGACTTGGTAGCAAACTCATCTGATCCCTCCTTGTGAGCGGGCAAGGGAGCAGACGGGCACTCTGCCCTCTGTTGCCTCCCGCATGCTGACGCTCTTCAAGTCTAAAAACCGGGACAGCGCCTGCCAGTGCCAACTCGCCTTCCCTTGACCGGGATCAAAGGCAAGACACCCTTTTTTCACCCAAGGTCTGCGGGAAAAACCGGGGCCCCTCCCCATGTGCAATTGCCTGCCTGCGGACTTTGGTGGCACACTTCTCCCACCAGCCCGTAGCGCCTTGATGCCAGACAGATGCAGACACCGGACTCCGTACCCGAGAAGAAACCCCAGCCCAAGCCCAAGCGCATCCTGCTGGTCAACGAACAGCGTTCCTTCCAGATGATGATGAAGGCGATGCTGATCAACATCGGCATCAACCGCATCACCTACACCAACTCCGCCGACGAGGCGCGCCGCCGCTGCCAGAAAGAGAGCTTCGACATCTATCTGCTCGACTATGAGCTGGGGGCGGGCGAGAACGGCCGCCAGTTGCTGGAAAGCCTGCGGGATCAGCAACTCATTCCGCCCCAAAGCGTGGTGATCATGGTCAGCAGCGACGGCTCCCGCGCCATGGTGCTGAGCGCGCTGGAAGCCGAGCCCGACGAATACCTGATGAAGCCCTTCTCCCAGGAGCAGTTCTCGTTTCGTCTCAAACGTGCCCTCGCCCGTCGCCAGGCGCTGGAGAGCGTCTTCAGCGCCCTCACCCGGGACGATCTGCCCGCCCTGGTGGAGGCCTGTGCCAAACAGGCGGACGCGGTGCCCCGCTTTGCCAACTTCTGCCGCTGCCTGCAGGCCGATACCCAGCTCAAGCTGGGCCAGGCCAAGGAGGCCCGCAGCCTGATGCGCCAGCTGCTGGCGGGGCAGGAGAACAGCTGGGCTCGCCTCACCCTGGGCAAGGCGTGCCATACCCTGGGTCTGCACGAGGAGGCGGTGAGCCACCTGCAAGCCACCCTGAAACACACCCCCCTGATGGTGGAGGCTTACCTCTGGCTCGCGGAGTCCCTGCTGGCGCTGGGCAATGACGAGCAGGCCCAGCAGGAGCTGCGCCGGGCGGTGGACATCTCTCCCCAGTCGGTGCAGCTCTCCCGCCGTCTGGCGGAGGTGTGCCTGCAACGGCACGACTACGCCCAGGCAAAGGACGTGCTGCTCGCCCTCATCGACTTGTCGCGCAACTCGATCCACCGCACGCCGCATTATCTCGGGGCCTATATCCAGACCCTTACCCTCTATGCCCTCAACAGCAACGACGGCTACCACATCGCCAACCTGCAAAAGCAGGTGAACTCCGCCCTGTCGCGCATCCGCGACTCCCTGATGATGTCGGAGTTCAACTACCCGGTGTTCGAGCAGATCTGCCAGGCCCGGGTGCGCATCGCCCTGGGGGAGCTGCTCAAGGGCAAGAAGATGCTCTATCGCGCCAACCAGAACTGGCTGGACGAGCCCGCCACCATGCCTCCGGCCCTCCTTGGCGAGACCATACTCGCCCTCTATCAGCTCGGGGAGTTCGAGTACGCCGAGAGCCTGCAACCCCTGCTGGCGGAGGATGAGGATCGGCTGCTCACCACCTGCATCCAGGTGACCCGGGATGACAAGACGGTGCAGGAGCGGCGCCAGCGCTATCAGCAGCTCAACGATCTGGGCATCAAGGCCTATCAGGCCGGGGAGCTGGAGCAGGCCCTCGGCCACTTTCGCGAGGCCCTGCGCCGGGCGCCCGCCAATACCGGGGCCGCCCTCAACAAGATCCAGGTGCTGCTGCAACTCATGCAGAAGAACCGCAAGAGCCCGGAGTTTGGCGCCGAGTGCAAGGAGACCCTGGAGGTGCTGGAGGGCATCCCCCTCAACCCCGCCCAGCAGGAACGTTTTCGCAAGCTGCGCCAGGAATATCATCAGCACAGCTGAATCCCCCTCCTCCCCTCACCTATGCTGATACTGACTCAGGGAAGGGAGGGGCAACACCATGGCAATGTGCCGATACCTGGTGGCCGATGGCCGCCACTGCACCGAAGAGGCAGAGGATCATGATCTCTGCCGCTGGCACGACCCCGCTGCGGCCCACAACACCCCTGATACCGCCGAGGCGCTGGAGCGCTATGTGCGCCAGGGAGGCCTGTGCCACGGCCTGCAACTGGCCCGCGCCGAGCTGGCGGATCTCAACCTGGTGAACAGGCAGGGTCCGGAGGGATTCTTGCTGGAGCAGTGCAACCTCTATCGCGCCAACCTGCGAGGTGCCCATCTCTACGGCATTCGCATCAAGGGCGGCAGCCTGATGAAGGCCGATCTGAGCGAAGCGAACCTCCACTGCGCCACCCTCGACGACGTCAACCTGCTCGGCATCCGCTGGAAGAACACCCGCCTCGACAACCTGGAGACGGGCAAGCGGCTGATGCAGGACAGAAAGGGGCGCCGCGAGCGGGACCCGGCGCAGGCCCGCGTCTGGTTCAAGGAGGCGGAGGAGACCTACCGGGATCTGCGCAAGGCCTCGGAGGCCCAGGGCATCTTCACCATGTCCGGTCGCTACATCCAGCAGGAGCTCACCATGCGCCGCCTGCAGATGCCGTTCTGGTCCTACCGCCGCTTCGCCTCCTGGATAGTGGATCTCTTCTGCGGCTACGGCGAGGCCCCCATGCGGGTGGTACTCTTCTCCCTGCTGCTCATCGTCATCTGCAGCATTTTTTACTTCTTCTGCGGCCTCAACTTCGCGGGCACCCACCTCATCTATCGCCCGGACGCTCCTCTGGAGCAGAACACCATCTTCCTGATGGAGTGCCTCTACTACAGCGTGGTGACCTTCACCACGCTGGGGTATGGGGACTTCACCCCGGTGGGATTGTCGCGGATCTTTGCCGCCTTCGAAGCCTTTACCGGCAGCTTCACGCTGGCACTGTTCGTGGTGGTGTTTGTCAAGAAGATGACCCGCTAGAAACCTGTCCACGATCTTGCTGGGAAGCCGCTTCCAAGGCTCATGTGCTGCTCGCTTATGTGTCGCCAGGCGCTCTCATGTATACATATACACTCAGGTTCCTCTGCTGCGCGTCACCTTGCTGACAGACTCACGCGACAGATCGTGAACAGATTACCGAGCCGCTGCGCCAGTCACAGTCCCCGAACTTGCATCCATCGCGGATTCCTAGTCCAATAAGCGACGAACAAAAACGACATGAGCACCCCGAACATGAAGATCATCTCTTTCAATATCAATGGCCTGCGCGCCCGTCTTCATCAGTTGCAAGCCCTTATCGACAAGCACCAGCCGGACGTGATCGGCCTGCAGGAGATCAAGGTGCACGACGAAGCCTTCCCGGTCGCGGATGTGGAGGCCATGGGTTACCACGTGGTCTTCCACGGCCAGAAGGGGCACTACGGGGTCGCCATCATGAGCAAGCAGGCTCCCATCGAGGTGCAAAAGGGCTTCCCCACCGATCCGGAAGATGCCCAGCGCCGCATGATCATGGCCAGCTTCAAGCGGGAAGACGGCTCCGTCATCAAGGTGATGAACGGCTACTTCCCCCAGGGGGAGAGCCAGGATCACGAGACCAAGTTCCCGGCCAAGCAGAAGTTCTATGAAGACCTGCAGCACTACCTCGAGACCCACCACACCCCGGACGACCAGATTGCGCTGATCGGGGATATGAACATCTCCCCCACGGATCTCGACATCGGCATCGGCGAGGCGAACCGCAAGCGCTGGCTGCGGGATGGCAAGTGCTCCTTCCTGCCCATCGAGCGGGAATGGATGGAGCGCCTGAAAGGCTTCGGGTTGACCGACACCTTCCGCGCCGCCAACCCCACCGAGTGCGAGCGCTTCTCCTGGTTCGACTACCGCTCCAGGGGCTTTGACGAGAACCGGGGCCTGCGCATCGACCTCATCATGGCCTCCGACGCCCTCAAGGACAAAGTGACCGAGACCGGCATCGACTACGAGCTGCGCGGCATCGACAAGCCCTCGGATCACGCCCCCATCTGGACCTGCTTCGCCTGATCCCCACGCCAGGCTAGCCCTCGCCAAAAGAACCTGCCCCCGCCCATGCGGGGGCTTTTTCTGTTCACTGCCCCGCCCTTTCTTAATCCATGTCAATTCCCAGGCAGACGGCGCTTGCCAGGCCTTGACCTTCTCCTTTCGGCAAGGTTTAGATTCGGCCCATCCGTCACAGGGAAACCACCCATGCTCTCATCGAGATTGCCCACCACGTTCATCGCCCGGCTGTTGCTGGGGCTGATGCTCGTCTGCAATCTCACCCTGTGCATCGGCTGGCATGGGGCGGCCACCGCCCTGCCAAGCAGTGCATCCGCATCCATCCTGACTCCGGCGCAGTCCCCTTTGTCTCATGGACGGCACCAGAGCGAGCCGATGCAGCACACCGCCATGCACCAGGCCGACACAGCTTCCCTCTCCTGCCACGGCGGCCCCCTGAGTGAGGCGGCCCCGCCCGGGGAGGAGTGCCAGATGCAGAGCGGCCTCTTCGGCGCCACCAGTGCGCCGCCCCTGCTCGGCCTGCTGCTGTCACTGCTGCTTCCCCTGCTGTTGCTCCCTTCGTGGCGCCTCGCCCCCCTGCTGGACAACTGGTTGCGGGATCTCTTCCTGCGCCTGCGTGGTGCCCACCCTCCCTCCTGGCCGCGCCGACACCTGATGCTGTCGGTGCTGCGCCACTAGAAAGCGCTTCTCTCGCGGCAACAGCACGCCTCGGCTTGCCCGTTTTCTGCCGCCTTGCCTGACCCTGCGCCCTGGCCAAACCGGCCCGCTCGCAGGGAGCCGTGCGCGCTGATACAGCTGCGCCCCGTTTGCCGCCTCATGGTGATGCCCTGCCCGCGCGCACCACCACACTGGCGGCCTGACAGAAGAGAAGAGATACCATGTCATCCACCCCCGTTACCCGGTCTGCCTGTGCGCAGCCGTGCCAGCCCTCCCTTCGCCTCCCGCGCGCCGGAGGCTTGTCATGAACAAGACGCTGTTGATGTCCGCCCTGCTGCTGGCCCTCGGTGCCGGTGGCGGCTACTGGGCCGCCAAACAGACCTCCGCTGGCACTGCAGCCAAGGAGAAGACGCCCCTTTACTGGGTCAACCCCATGGATCCCCGCGACAAGCGCGATGCCCCCGCCAAGGACAACATGGGGATGGACTTCATCCCCGTCTATGAGGAAAAACAGGGCGGCTCACCGGGCACCGTCACCATCAGCCCCGAGATCCAGCAGAACCTGGGGGTGCGGCTCGCCAAGGTGGAGAAGCTCCCCATCCACCAGCAGATCGAGACGGTGGGCTATATCGGCTATGACGAGGACAAGCTGGAGGCGGTCAACGCCCGCATGGCGGGCTGGATCCGCACCCTCGCCATCAAGAGCGAGGGGCAGCAGGTGAGCAAGGGGAGCCTTATTTACGAGCTCTACGCCCCGGATCTGGTCAACGCCCAGCACGAGTATCTGCTCGCCCTCAACACCGCCAATCCACTGCTGCTGCGCGCCGCCGAGGGCAAGCTCAAATCTCTGCAGGTACCGGCTGATCAGATTGCGGCCCTCAAGCGCACCCGTCAGGTGCAGGAGACTGTGCGCATCTATGCCCCCAGCAGCGGTTATGTCTCCGAGCTGAAGGTGCGCGAGGGCCAGTATGTGGAGCCCGCCGCAGCGCTCTTTAACATCAGTACCCTCAAGCAGGTGTGGGTGAGCGCCGAGGTGTTCGAACGTCAGGCCGCCCAGCTGAAGGTGGGCGATCCGGTCACCATGACCCTCGACTATGCCCCCGGTCGCAGTTGGCAAGGTAAGGTGGATTACCTCTACCCGACTCTGGATGCTGCCACCCGCACCCTCAAGGTGCGGCTGCGCTTCGCCAACCCGGACGAGTTCCTGAAACCCAATATGTTTGCCAAGGTGACCATTCAGGCGGGCAAGGGAGAGCCGCAACTGGTGGTGCCGAGCGAAGCGGTGATCCGCACCGGCAGCCAGGACAGGCTGGTGCTGGCACTGGGGGATGGCAGCTTCAAGTCGGTC
Organism: Aeromonas sp. R7-2; assembly: GCF_040908105.1. Lineage (NCBI taxonomy): Bacteria > Pseudomonadati > Pseudomonadota > Gammaproteobacteria > Aeromonadales > Aeromonadaceae > Aeromonas > Aeromonas sp. R7-2. Next base: position 168,397 of record NZ_JBFODC010000020.1, read on the forward strand.
GCTGTCACCCTGGGCCCCCAGTTTGGCGACAAGGTCGCCATCAAGGCAGGGGTAGAGGCTGGGGATAACATCGTCAGCTCGGCCCAGTTCCTGCTCGACTCCGAGTCGGCCATCGATTCGGACTTCCAGCGCATGACGGCGGTACGCCCCGCCCAGGTGTGGACTCAGGGCGAGGTTGAAAGCATCGATCTGGCCAACCGCACCCTGATGGTCTCCCACCAGCCCATCCCCGAGTGGCAGTGGCCCGCCATGGAGATGGAGTTCACCGTCGCCGAAGGGGTCAATATCAGCAAGCTGGCCGAGGGACAGACCCTGCACCTGCAAGTAATGCAGGAGGGGGATGAGTACCGCATCACCAGCATCCATCAGGAGAAGGCCCCCGCCACTGACGGCGACGCCAAGCCTGCGGCAGGTGAGATGGGCAAGATGGAAGGCATGGACCATAGCCAGCGTCAGATGGCGATGCCCGAGATGGAGAAGAAGTCATGATCCCTGCCATCATTCGCTACCTGACAGGCAACCGCTCTTCGCTCTCTGCACCCAATGAGCAAGGAGCCCAATCATGATCCCTTCCATCATTCGCTGGTCCATCGGCAACCGCTTTCTGGTGCTGCTGTTGACCCTCATGCTCACCGCTTGGGGGCTCTGGTCGGTCAAGCAAACCCCGGTGGATGCCCTGCCGGATCTCTCCGACGTGCAGGTGATCATCAAGACGGCCTATCCGGGCCAGGCACCTCAGGTGGTGGAGGATCAGGTGACCTACCCGCTCACCACCGCCATGCTGGCGGTGCCGGGGGCCACCACGGTGCGCGGCTACTCCTTCTTCGGCGACTCCTTCGTCTATGTGCTGTTTGACGACAACACCGACCTTTACTGGGCCCGCGCCCGGGTGCTGGAGTATTTGAGTCAGGTGGCCCCCAATCTGCCCACCTCCGCCCGCCCCCAACTCGGCCCCGATGCTACCGGGGTGGGCTGGGTCTATCAGTACGCGCTGGTGGACAAAACCGGCAAGCATGATCTCAGCGAGCTCACCTCCCTGCAGAACTGGTTCCTCAAGTACGAGTTGCAGACGGTGGACGGGGTCTCCGAAGTCGCCACCGTGGGCGGCATGGTGCGCCAGTATCAGGTGCGGGTCGACCCGGACAAGCTGCGCGCCTACGGCATCCCGCTTTCCCTTATCGAGACAGCCATCAAGCAGGGCAATCAGGAGACAGGCGCCTCCGTCATCGAGATGGCGGAAGCGGAGTACATGGTGCGCTCCAACGGCTATCTGAAAAGCGTGGAGGACTTAAAACAGATTCCCCTCGGCACCACTGTGCGCGGTGCCCCGCTGCTGCTGGGTGACGTGGCGGATGTAGTCACCGGCCCCCAGAGCCGGCGCGGTCTGGCCGAGCTCAATGGCGAAGGGGAAGTTGTGGGCGGCATTATCGTGATGCGCTATGGCGAGAATGCCCAGCACACCATCGACGGGGTCAAGGCGCGGCTCGCCCAGCTGAAGAGCAGCCTGCCGGAAGGAGTAGAGATCGTCACCGTCTACGATCGCTCCGACCTTATCCAGCGAGCCATCGACAACCTCTCCGGCAAGCTGGTGGAGGAGTTCGCGGTGGTGGTGCTGGTCTGCCTCGCCTTCCTGTTCCACCTGCGCTCGTCGCTGGTGGTGGTCATCTCCCTCCCTATTGCGATTTTGACCGCCTTTATCGTGATGCACCTGCAGGGGATCAACGCCAACATCATGTCGCTGGGCGGCATCGCTATCGCCATCGGCGCCATGGTCGATGGTGCCATCGTGATGATCGAGAACGTCCACAAACACATGGAGCGGGAGGCGCTCACCGACAAGAACCGCTGGCGCATCATCACCGAGGCGAGCATCGAGGTGGGGCCCGCCATCTTCTTCTCCCTGCTCATCATCACCATCAGCTTCCTGCCGGTGTTCGCGCTGGAGGCGCAGGAGGGGCGGATGTTCCACCCCCTCGCCTACACCAAGACCTATGCCATGGCGGCGGCGGCCGGGCTCGCCATCACGCTGGTACCGGTGATCATGGGTTACTTCATCCGTGGCAAGGTGCTGGCGGAGCAGGCCAACCCGCTCAACCGCTGGCTGAGCCAGGGCTATGTGCCACTGCTGAAAGCCGTCTTGGCTCGTCCGAAAACCACCCTGGCCATCGCCGCCGTGGTGACTGTGGCGGGCTTCTGGCCGCTCAAGTACCTGGGCTCTGAGTTCATACCGCCGCTCGATGAGGGGGACATCATGTACATGCCCACCACGGCGGCCAATATCTCAGTGGGCAAGGCGCGGGAGATTTTGCAGCAGACCGACAAGCTCATTCGTACCGTGCCCGAGGTGCAGAACGTGTTCGGCAAGGCGGGGCGCGCCGAATCGGCCACCGACCCCGCCGATCTGGTGATGATGGAGACCAGCATCCAGCTCAAGCCCCGCGATCAGTGGCGACCCGGCATGACCCCGGAAAAGCTCAAGGAGGAGCTGGATTCCCTCATCCGCTTCCCCGGTCTCACCAACGCCTGGGTGCCCCCCATCAAGACCCGCATCGACATGCTGGCCACCGGCATCAAGACCCCGGTCGGCATCAAGATTGCGGGGCCCGATCTCAAGGTGATCCAGCAGCTCGGCCAGCAGCTGGAACAGATCATCGGCAAGGTGGAGGGCGCCTCATCGGTCTACGCCGAGCGGGTAGCGGGCGGCCGCTATGTGAAGGTGGACATAGACCGGCTCAAGGCGGCCCGCTACGGCCTCAATATCGCCGACGTGCAGGCGGTGCTCGCCACCGCAGTGGGCGGCATGGAGGTGGGCCAGACCATCGAGGGGCGCGAGCGTTACCCCATCAACCTGCGCTACCCCCAGAGCTATCGCGACTCGGTGGCGAGCCTGGAGCTGCTGCCGGTGGTCACTCCGAGTGGCGCTCGTATCGCCCTGGCGGACGTGGCCCGGGTCTACATCAGCGACGAGGCCCCCATGCTGCGCAGTGAAAACGCGCGCCTCAACGGCTGGGTCTACGTCGACATTCGTGGCCGTGACATCGGCTCCTTCGTCGATGAAGCCAAGGCCGAGGTGGGTAAGCAGCTGGTGCTGCCAGCGGGCTACGCCCTCACCTGGTCCGGTCAGTTCGAATACATGGAGCGGGCCAAGGCGCGCCTCGCCTACGTGGTGCCGCTCACGGTCGCCATCATAGTGCTGCTGCTCTATCTGGCGTTTCGCCACGTTCAGGAGGTGCTGCTCATTCTCACCACCTTGCCGCTGGCGGTGGTGGGCGGGATCTGGACCCTCTGGCTGCTCGACTTCAACCTGTCAGTCGCCGTAGGGGTGGGCTTTATCGCCTTGGCGGGGGTGGCGGTGGAGACAGGCGTCTTGATGCTGGTCTACCTCAACCACGCCTGGGATGACCTCGTCGCCTGCGGCAAGCCGGACCAGGCGGGCCTGCACCGGGCAGTGATCCACGGCGCCGCCCTGCGCCTGCGCCCCAAAATGATGACGGTGGTGACCATCATCGCGGGCCTTCTGCCCATCATGTGGAGCCACGGCACCGGCTCCGAGGTGATGCAGCGCATCGCCGCCCCCATGATTGGCGGCATGGTGAGCGCCTTAGGTCTGACCCTCTTGGTGCTGCCCGCCGCCTATTACCTGTGGCGTAGCCGCAGCCTTGGCAAGACCGAAACCCGGCAAGCCGATTGACCCGACTTCACCACCGACTTTGAATAAACGACGAGGAAAAGATCATGAATTACAAGACGTTGACCCTGACATTGCTGCTCGGCCTTGCCACCAACACCAGCCTGCAGGCCGAGGAGATGATGAACCACCAGGGGCACGACATGGCGCAAATGGAGGGGATGAACCATGAGGGCCACGACATGGCCGCCATGCAAACCGAGCAGACCCTGATCAAGGGGACCATCACCCGCCTCGATGCCGCGAGCGGCAAGGTCGGGATCAAGCACGAGGCGATCGACAACCTCAAGATGCCCGCCATGACCATGGTCTTTCGGGTGGCTGATCCAGCCCTGCTCAAGGATCTGAAGGTGGGGGATGCGGTGCGCTTTCACGCCGAGAACCCGGCCGGCAAGCTCACCGTGACCGCCATCCAGAAACAGTAAGCGGAGTCATTTCAATAAAGACGGCGGGATCATCCGCCGTCTTTATTTATGACATCACAAGATGTGGCTCTTTCAGCCACGAATATGCGCGATAAAGGCGTCGATCTGTTCGCGGGTGCAGGCGGGGTTCATAAAGACCGCCTTCTCGCCGGCGATGTAGGAGTACTTGCCGCGCTCGTCGTATTCCGAGTGCGCCACCGCCTCCACCCAGTTGGTGTAGAGCCCCACCTTGCCGCGTCCCTTGAACAGGCTGCGGTGGTAGTCGGTGTTGCGTGCCAGCCGCGCCTTGTAGGCCGCATCCGGGCTGCGGGCCAGCTCGAAGGCGAATTCGGCTTCCGGGTCCTGCACCCACTCGGGGTTGTAGATCTTGAAGCCGACACTGGGCCCCTGATTCTCCTGGGCCACCAGCTTGACGTTGCCGAGCTGGCTTAACCGGAAGCGGAAGTAGTTGGCGTTTTGCAGGCAGTGGGCCAGCACGGTGCGATACCCCTCCACCCCCAGGTAGTTGAGGGCCGCATAGGCACCGAACAGGCCGCTAGCCCCACGGGAGCACTCGATGGTGGATTGCAGGTGGGTCTGACCCTGGATGTCCCGCTCAAAGTAGGAGAAGTTCTCCGGATCGTTCTCCATCGCCTTGAGATCGCTCTGCTCTTTTATCATCACCAGGCTGGAGGTGTAGGGCACATAGCCCCACTTCTGGAAGTCCACGGTGAAGGAGTCGGCGTATCTGAGCTCGGCGAAGCGGCTCACGTTGCGCTCGATCCCCGCCAGGGTGGCGGCGTTGATGGCGAGCGGGTTGGCAGCAAAGTCGTAATCCAGGAAGAAGATCATCGACCAGCCGATGGCGGCGTCCACGTGGATGTGGGGCCTGACCGCCACCTCGAAGCGCTCGCAGAGGCGATCCCGCAGCTCGACCACGGGTTTGACCCTATCCACCCCGAAGGTGTCGGTGGTGCCCATGGTGAGCATGATGGTGGGCACCACGTGATGAAGGGCAAAGCAGGCGGTCAGGGTACGCTCGAGGTGGTCGAGATCGATGTCGTTGTTCTCGCCGACCTGGATGCGGATGGTCTTGTTCTCGATGTCCACCCCGAGCAGGGAGAGGTTGGTGATGTTGGAGTAGTGACCGCCCTGGGAGTTGATGATGCGGTAGTCCTGATAATGGCCTAGCCCCTTGTGCTTGGCCTGTGGCAGGCTCTTGCGGATGCCGAGCAGGTAGCCGTAGAGGTTACAAAACGTCCCTCCCTGGGTGAAGATGCCGGTGGCGCGGGCCGGGTCATAACCCGCCAGCAGCGCTATCTGGCGCACCACCTTCTTCTCCAGCTCCTCCGCCACCCCGGCGTATTCGGAGTAGACCAGGTTGGGGTTGGCCAATATGCCCATCTGGGCGCCATAGATGGCGGGATCCGCCGACATGGTGATGACGTTCTCGACGCTGGAGGGGTTCTCCCAATCCTTTGACAAGGCGCCGGCAAACAGCAGCTCGGCCATGGGCTCCCCCGGGGTGCGCATGGTGGCTGGCACCGGCATGGTTTCGCAGAGATCCGCGAGGCGGGCGCGACCATCGGGCCAGGCATTGAGCCGCGCATCCGGCGCAAGTCCACGGGCGCGAAACTCGTTGAGGGTGGCAAAGCCGGGCTCGCGAAAGACCGGCCAGAGGTCGGGGTTGCGGGAGAAGAAGTGGGCTTTGACGGCGGCAAAACGGCGGGCGAATTCGGGGGAGACGGCGTTGACGCCCTCATCTTTCAGATAGACCAAGTGATTCATTTTTATACCATTGATACTGCTGAGGTGCGGTTTTTATACTCCAGTGACACCTCTATCAACAGAGACAATAACTAATGGTCTGCCCTACTTTTTGTCATGTTGGCGCCCTGACGGGCGCCGCGCCCTCTCTCCCCTCTTTTCCCCTGTTCATCTTGTGATCCTGGCCATGGGCAAGGTCAGCGCAGGGCGGTCAGCAGCCATGCCGAAAACCCTTCCAGCTCGGAGTTGGCCGAAAACGTCGCCCGCCACTGACGCAGCAACGCGGCGATGGCGTCGGGACGATAGGCCACCCCGGGCAGGCGTGCGGCCAGGTCATCCAGGGGCGCAGGGGCCAGGGTGTCGCTGAAGATCTGTGCCCTTCCTATCACCCCCTTCTCCACGTCGAAATGAAGCTCGACCCCACCCCAGGGGAAACGCTCCTCCAGCAGGTGGCTGAAGGCGGGAGCATGGCCGAAGTTCCACTCCCAGCTGCGTTGGCGGGCAAAGGTCTCGGCAAAGCCGGGCAGGTCGGGCATCCGCTCGGGGGAGATGTGCTCGGGCGGCACCACCTCACCGTAATGGGCAAAGAAGGCGTCGCACAGGGCCTGCACCACCTGCTCATGACCCAGGCCAGGCAACAGCTCGCCAAGGTTCGCCACCCGGCTTCTCACCGAGCTGATACCCTTGGCCGCCAGCTTCTTGGGGTCGGGATTGAGGTAGTGGGCGAGGCGGCCGAGATCGGCGTCCAGCAGCAGGGTACCGTGGTGAAAGCCGCGATCATGGGTCTCCCGGTAGGCCGAACCCGACACCTTGCGATCCCCGTCCGGGGTCGCCACCAGCAGGTCGTTGCGCCCAGAGGCAAAAGCGCTCACGCCGAGTCTGGCGAGGGCATCAATGACGATGGTGGTGGAGACGCTCTTGTCATAGCCGGGCTTGCCCGCCATGAAGGTGAAACAGCTGTTGCCAAGGTCGTGGAACACGGCGCCGCCCCCGCTGCTGCGCCGGGCCAGGGTCACCCCGTCCTCTTCCATGCGGCGGGTGTTGCACTCCTTCCAGGGGTTCTGGGCCCGGCCTATCACCACCGTATTGTCGTTGCGCCACAGGAACAGCACCCGCTGGGCCGGGTCCATCTGGCGAAAAATGCACTCCTCCACCGCGAGGTTGAACAGGGGATCGTGGGAATCGGAGAGCAGCAGGCGCAAGGAAGACATGACAGGACCTTCTCGGAAAACAGGAAACGGATGACTACCATACCACCCTGAACGAAGGAAGGCGTCCCCCGACCGCCACAGGTCGACACCCGATCGGGGCAAGAGCATCAACTTCTGATACGACAGGAGAAGACAAGAGGGAGTCGCCGAAAACATGCAGCTTATCATTAACAGGCGAGAAGAGAGGCGGCAGCCACCCCTCCTGGAATGACACCTTATGCCCTTGTCACCGGGCCGGTGACGGGTTGACAAGGTTTCAAAATGAGCCGTGACGCCCATTGACGTGATGAATGACACAAAAATGACTTTTACTGCCTCCCGCGCCCCATCTTATTGGGGCTTGCTCCCCTTGCGAATAACAGGAAATTGTTTGACTCTAGCCAGAAGAGCACCTCCCGAGAGAACAGCGGTATGACGGAGTCCGATGCATCTCGCCAGCCTGTACGCTGGCTTCTGCCCTTCTGGGTGATGATTGCCACCCTGACCACGGCTCACCTCAGGGCGGATGAGCGCGTCATCCTGCAACTTCCCTGGCAGCACCAGTTCCAGTTTGCCGGTTACTACGCCGCCATCGCCAAGGGGTTCTACCGGGAGGCCGGCCTGCAGGTCACCCTGCGGGAGGCGGGGCTGGGCACCGACGTCATCAATGAAGTCACCACGGGTCGCGCCCAGTTCGGCATCCGCGGCAGCGATCTGCTGCTGGCCCGGGCAGCAGGCCGCCCTGTGGTGGTGCTCGCCGCCATGTTGCAGCACTCCCCCCTGATGCTCATCACCCTGGAGCGGCCGGATATCCAGACCCCGGGCGATCTGGCCAACAAGCGGCTGATGCTCGAACCCGGCTCCAACGAGCTGCTCACCTACCTGCATCGCTACACCCGCAGCCGGCAGTGGGAGACCCTGCCCTACGAGCGGGGGGTCCAGGCACTGCTGAGGGGCGAGGCGGACGTCATCAGCGCCTACAGCACAACCGAGCCCTTCACCCTGCAGCAATTGGGCATTCCCTTCCGGGTGTTCAGCCCCCGCGACATCGGTTACGACTTCTACGGAGACAACCTCTTCACCTCGGAGAGTGAGGTCATCAACCAGCAGGAGCGGGTCCAGCGCTTCTTGCAGGCCAGCCTCAAGGGGTGGCGCTATGCCATGGATCATCCCGAGGAGATGATCAACCTGATCCTGGAGCACTACCCCAGCGGGGCCGGGCGCGAGGCGCTCGCCTTCGAGGCCCGTGAAACCCGGACCCTGATGCAGCCCGACATCATCGAGCCCGGTTACATGCAGCAGGATCGCTGGCAGCAGATCGCCCGCACCTACCAGGAGGCCGGGATGATCAAGGCGGTGCCCAACCTCACCCCCTTCCTCTACAACAGTACCCAGGCGAGCCTTCGCCAGCAGCGCCAACTGCTCGACAGGAGCGTGGCCATCGCCATGCTGATCTCCTTCTCCCTGCTGGCCCTGCTCGGCGTCTTCCTGCACCTCTATCTGCGTCTGCGGGAAGAGGCCAGTGACCGACAGCGGCTCACCCGGGAACTGGCCCAGCGCGAGCAGCACTACCGCTTCGTGGCGGAGAACAGCGGCGACGTGATCTGGACCATGGATACCAATAGCCTGCGTTTTCGTTACATCAGCCCCGCCATCGCATCCCTGAGCGGCTATGAACCCGCCGAACTCTTTGCCCTCTCCCTGCGCCAGCTGCTCCCCGATGAGTCCTGGAAACAGCTTCGCGACGGCATCACCGTCTCCCTCGAGGCCTGGCAACGGGGGGATCATGGACAGACCCGGTGCGTCATCCACTCCCAGCTGCGCCACAAGCAGGGTCATCTGGTGACCATCGAGACGGTCACCACCTTGCACGGCAGCACCAGCACAAGACCGGACGCCATTTTGGGGGTGACCCGGGATGTCACCGAACGTTCGGCCCGGGAGGAGATGATGCGCCGCCTCGCCTTCTATGACCCCCTCACCGGCCTGGCCAACCGCCGCCTGCTGCAACAGCGGCTCAAGGAGACCCTGGAGCAGGCTCCACAGCAGCCCCTGGCCCTGGTCTTCATCGATCTCGACCACTTCAAGCCCATCAATGACACCTTCGGCCACGAAACCGGCGACCTGCTGCTCAAGCTGGTGGCCGAGCGCATGGGGGAGTGCGTCAGGGAAGAAGACCTGGTGGCACGCCTTGGGGGGGACGAGTTTGTCATCATGCTGCCCGATACGGATGTCTCAGGCCTCGCGGTCGCCGACAAGCTGCACCACTGCCTGCATCACCCCTTCCAGCTTGAACAGCAGGCGCTGCGCATCTCCGGCAGCATAGGGGTCGCCCTCTATCCGGATCACGGCACCGACCCCAAGACCCTGATGCACCACGCCGATCAGGCCATGTATCAGGCCAAGCACCATGGCCGGGGCAGGGTCTGCCTGTTTTCCACCGGGCAGGATCCTCTCCCCGGCACCCTGCAATGGCAGCCCGCCCACGCATGCGGCCACCCCCGCATCGATGCGGACCACCGCCAGCTCTACCTGCTGGCCAACCGCTTGCTCGAGCACATGCAGGATCCCGGCATCCATCCCGATGCCTTGCTGGCAGACATGGCGCAGATATTCGAGATGGCGCGCCAGCACTTCCTCCTCGAAGAGCAGGTCCTCGCGCAATATGGCTATGAGGAGCTGGCGGCCCATCGCCAGGAGCACCAGCATCTGCTGAAAAAAGCCGGTCAGCTGATGGCGGCCGCACAGGCGGGCACCCTTGGCAACGATGCCCTGCTCAACTTCATCATCCAGGAGCTGGTCGTGGGTCACATGAGCCAGGCGGATCGCCGTTATTTCCCCCTGATGAAAACCTGCGATGCCCGCGAGGCGGTGTGATGCCAGAAAACAGGGGGCACGTGCCCCCTGTGTTTACCTCTGACTTCGGCGAACAAGCAGGCTGTAGTAGAGCAGCGGGATCACCACCAGGGTCAGCAGGGTGGAAACCAGGATCCCGAAGATAAGGCTGATGGCGAGGCCATTGAAGATGGGGTCATCCAGGATGAAAAGCGCCCCTATCATGGCCGCCAGCGCCGTCAGCATGATGGGTTTGGCTCGCACCTGCGCCGCCTCGATCACCGCCTGCTCGAACGCCATGCCACTCGCCCGCTGCTGCTCGATGAAATCCACCAGCAGGATGCTGTTGCGCACGATGATCCCGGCCAGTGCAATCATCCCTATCATCGAGGTGGCGGTGAACTGGGCCCCCAGCAGGGCGTGACCCGGCATCACCCCGATGAGGGTGAGCGGAATGGGGGCCATGATGATGAGCGGCACCAGATAGGAGCGGAACTGGGCCACCACCAGCAGGTAAATGAGGATCATCCCCACCCCATAGGCCAGCCCCATGTCGCGGAAGGTCTCGTAGGTTATCTTCCACTCCCCGTCCCACAAGAGCGCCACCTCCCCCAGCTTGTCGGGCTGATGCACGTAATACTGTGGCATCGAGATGTCGGCACCGGCGGCAAACATGCCGTAAAGCGGGCTGTCGGCATGGCCGCCCATGTCAGCCACCACCATCACCATGGGTTGCATGTTCTTGTGCATGAGGTAGCTGGGGGCGACCTCGTCACGACGGCTCACCAGCTCGGAGACCCGCACCAGCTGGCCGCTCTGGCTGCGCACCTTGAGGGCCAGGATGCCGGTCAGATCCCGCTTGTCACCGGGGGCGAGCTCGATACGGATCGGTACCGGATACTTGGCGCCTTGCCCCTGCAGCCAGCTGGCATCCTGATAACCCACGCCCCCGTTGAGGGTCGCCACCAGATCCCCGAGATCGACCCCGATCAGGGCCGCCTGGGCGCGATCCACCACCAGCCGCCACTTGGGCTGGGGGTCGGTCAGATAGATGTCCACGTCCACCAGATCCGCCGTGGCCACAAAGCGGGCCTCTACGGCGCGGGCAGCGGCTTCGCGAGCGGCCTGCGTCGGGCCATACACTTCCGCGACGATAGGTGACCAGACAGGCGGTCCCGGGGGCACCTCCACCACCTTGAGATTGCCCCCTGCCGCGCTGGCGATGGCCTGCAAGGGCGCACGCACCGACCGGGCAATCTCATGACTGCTGCGATCCCGTTCATGCTTGTCCACCAGATTGACCTGGAGGTCCCCCACGTTGGCGCCGCTGCGAATGAAGTAGTGGCGTACCAACCCGTTGAAGTTGATGGGGGCGGCGGTGCCGGCGTAGATCTGGTAATCCTTCACCTCGGGCACCCTGGCAAGCTCCCGACCCACCGCCAGCAGGGTGCGCTCGGTCTGCTCCAGGGTCGCCCCCTCCGGCATGTCGAGCACCAGCTGGAATTCCGACTTGTTGTCAAAGGGGAGCATCTTGAGCACCACCCACTGCACCACGGGCATGACGGCCGCCCCCGCCACCAACAGCAGAATGACCAGCCAGAGCTTATGTCTCGCTCTTTTGGCACCCGCCCCCATCAGGAAAGGGGTCATCAGACGGTGAAAGAGCCCGACTTTGGCCTCCCCGTGGGCGACATGCCCCTCGCGCTTGAGCAGGTGATTGGCCAGCCAGGGGGAGAAGATGAAGGCCACCAGCAGGGAGATAAGCATCCCCATGCTGGCATTGATGGGGATGGGGCTCATGTAGGGGCCCATCAGGCCACTGACGAAGGCCATGGGCAGCAGGGCCGCGATGACGGTCAGGGTCGCCAGTATGGTCGGCCCCCCCACCTCGTCCACCGCGCCCGGAATGAGATCCTTGAGGGACCCCTTGCCCAGGCCGCGATGGCGGTGGATGTTCTCCACCACGACGATGGCGTCATCCACCAGGATGCCGATGGAGAAGATAAGCGCAAAGAGGGACACCCGGTTGAGGGTAAAGCCCCATGCCCAGGAGGCGAACAGGGTCAGTGCCAGGGTGATGACGATGGCGACCCCCACCACCAGCGCCTCGCGCCACCCCATGCTCACCAGCACCAGCAATACCACCGCCGTGGTGGCAAAGATGAGCTTGCCGATGAGGGTGTTGGATTTGGTCTCGGCGGTGACGCCGTAGTCACGGGTCACCGTCACCTCGACGCCAGCCGGGATGAGCCGGTTCCTGAGGCTCTCGACCCGTGCCTCCACCCGCTTAGCCACCTCCACCGCGTTCTGCCCCGGCTGCTTGCCGATGGCCAGGGTCACCGCCGGGTAGCTGGCTTGCCCCTGCCCCATCCAGCTGCGCTGGACCGGGGTCTCTTCCCCAAGCGCCACCCGGGCCACCTCACCGAGATAGACGGGCTTGCCGTCGCGCAACCCCACCACCAGCTCCCGGGCCTCCTGCTCGCTTTGCAGGAACTGCCCCACCTGCACCTTGATTTCCCGGTTATCCTGCACCACGGCCTGCTCGCTGCCCACCCGGTTGGCGGCCGAGAGACGCTGGCTAAGTTCGCCCCAGCTGATGCCATGGGCGCTGAGGGCCGCCGGGTCCGGGATCACCCGCAGAACGGCGCGCTGTCCCCCCAGGCTGTAGATGTCCCGGGTACCGGGAATGCGCTTGAGTTCGGTCTCTAGCTCATGGGCGACCCGGGTCAGATCGGGGGCCCCCAGCTGCTTGCTCCCCTCTTTGCTCCATAAGGTCAAACTGACGATGGGGACATCATCGATCCCCCGGGGTTTTACCAGCGGCTGACCGACTCCGATCCCCTGTGGCAACCAGTCGCGGTTGGAGTCGAGCTGGTTGTTGAGATCCACGATGGCCTGCTCCCGGCTCACGCCTACCTTGAACACCACCACCAGCAGGGCGCCATCGGGTTGGGAGAAGGAGTAGAGGGTATCTATCCCCTTTATCTGGGAGACCACCTGCTCGGCAGGGGTGGTGACGAGGGACTCCACCTCTGCCGGGCTGGCCCCCGGGAAGGGAATGTAGACATCGGCGAAGGTGACATCGATCTGGGGCTCCTCCTCCTTGGGGGTCACCAGCACGGCAAAGAGGCCGAGCAAGAGCCCCACCAGCGCCAGCAGCGGGGTAATGGCCGAGCCCTGAAACAGGGCCGCCAGCCGACCCGCCGGCCCCAGGTGGCCATGGTTGCCGTTCAGCTCGCTACTCATGGGACACCTCCTGTTGACGGGTCCAGGCATCGGGGGCCAGGGTGTCACCGCCCTTGAGACCCGCCAGGACCTCGCACAGCCCAGCCTCGCAGTGGCCGACCCGCACCGGGGTCAGGGCCCAGCCCTCCCCCTCTTTGAGGTAGACGCCGTTGAACTCCCCCTGCCGCAGCAGGGCGGGCTCCGGCACTTGCAACACCTGACGCTCACCCTGTTTGAGCTGCACCTTGAGCCACATGCCGGGCAGCACCCCTGCCGTGTTCGGCGGCAGATCGAGGCGCAGCCGGAAACTGTGGCTCTGGCTGTCGGCGTAGTTGAAGCGGGTCAGCTTGACGGGAGTCACGGCCTTGCCACCGGGCAGCAGCACCTGCACATCCGACGGCTGGCCGGCGAGAGCCAGTGCGGACTGGGGCAGCTCCAGCTCCACCCTCAGCTCGCCCAGGGAGAAACCGGATAGCAGCGGCGTACCGGGGGCCACCGTCTCCCCCAGCTCCACCAGCCGCCTGGTCACCACCCCGGCGTAGGGGGCGAGGATACGGGTATAGCCGTAGGCTTCCCGGGCCTGGATGAGGGCGGCCTCGGCGGCATTGACCTCGGCGCGGGCGGCCCGATCCGTTGCCTGGGCGTTGTCGAGCTGGGCCCGGGTGATCACCCCCTTGGCGATGAGGGCCTGATAACGGGTGAGCTGGCGCTCGGCCTCCACCTGCTGGGCCTGGGCCCTGGCCACCCGCGCCTCGGCGCCGGTCACGGCGGCAGACTGCTCCTTGCCGCTTATCTCGAGCAGGGGCTGCCCGGCCTGTACCTCGTCGTTCACATCCACCAGCATGCGGGAGACCCGGCCACTGGTCTGGGCCGCGACCGTCCCCTGATGAATGGCGCTCACGGTACCGCTCAGGGTGAGCCAGTCGGTGACGCGCTGCGGGGTCAGCGTCAGCGACCCCTTGGCCTCCTCGGCCGCCACCAGGGTGGATGTCATGACCAGCAGGGTGGTCACCAGCAACCGGATTGTGTTCATCATGATTCTCCTTCCCTGGCTCATGGGCACCTTGAAAACTCAGGCAATACGGTGCTGGCGAGCCTTCTCCAGCACCCTGTTCCAGACCTTGTCCACCAGCAGGATCCCGGCCGCCATGGCCCCGATGAACAACAATATCATGGGTTGTCCGCTGGAAATGAGACTCAAGGCAGGCCCTGGACAGATGCCGACCAGGCCCCAACCGATCCCGAACAGTGCGGCCCCGCCCATCAGGCGGCGATCCAGCACGGGAGCGGGAACCCGGGCCATGGGCTCCCCCAGCAGGCTCAGACGACGGGGTTTCACCAGCAGGAAGTAGCCCGGCATGAAGACAGCCAGGGCCCCTCCCATCACGAAGGCCAGGCTGGGATCCCAGGCACCGGCCAGATCGAGAAACCCGGTGACCCGCGCCGGATCCATCATCCCGGAGAGGGCCATTCCCAGCCCGAACAACAGACCCGCAAACACACTTGTCAGCAATTTCATGGCAATCAACCCGTCAGAATATGTGGTGAGTAAAGAACACGGTCGCCACGCCCATCCCCATAAAGGTGAGCGTCGCCACCACGGAGCGCGTCGACAGCCTCCCCATGCCGCAGATGCCGTGACCGCTGGTGCAGCCATTGCCAAGACGGGTGCCGATGCCCACCAGCAGGCCGGCCAGCAGCACCACGGGCCAGCCGGGCAAGGCATCAAAGGCGGGCATGGTGGCCCAACCCAGGGTCAGCGCCAGCCAGGCCCCCAGTCCCAATCCCAGCAGAAACAGCACCCGCCAGGGGGTCTTGTACTGCATTGCACCGGCCAGAATGCCGCTGATCCCGGCCACCCGGCCGTTGAACAACATCAGGATCAGGGCCGAGAGCCCCGCCAGCATGCCGCCCCCCAACGAGAGCAGCCATTGGCTTTCCATCATCGAATTTCCTCATCTGAGTGACAAAAATGGGTTTGCAGCGCCGCCAGCACATCGGCCGCCGCCTCGCTCACCAGGGAGTAGTAGATCTGCTGGGAGACTTTGCGCGAGCGGATAAGGCCCTGGCGCTTCAATACCGACAGTTGCTGGGAGAAGGCCGACTGCCCGAGCTGGCTGTGGGCCAGCAGCTCCCCGACCCCCTTCTCCCCTTCCACCAGCTGGCAGAGCACCATCAGGCGTTCGGGATGAGCCAGCGCCTTGAGCAGGCCGGCGGCGGCAGTCGCATGTCGGTTCATCTCGTCGAAGTGGCTCATAAGATTAAATTAGCAATTGCTGATATTTGTTCTATTGTATAAAACAACGCTAAATTAGCAATCACTAAACAAAAGGGAGACGAGAAATGACCGTCGATAACGGAGTCAGAGTGGTCGCGGGTGGCATGTTGCTGCTGTCGCTGCTGCTCACGGCCTGGGTCCACCCGGGCTTTGTCTGGTTGAGCGTCTTTGTCGGGGTCAACCTGATCCAGAGCGCGTTCACCGGGGTCTGTCCCGCCGCCGCCGTGCTCAGGCGAATGGGGCTCAAATAGGCAGGCGGACATATTGGCTCACAGGAGCCGTGTAATAGAGCGGAGGCTCATTATGGCAACCATCATCATCATCGGGGCAGGGTTGGGGGGCATGTCGGCCGCCTACGAGCTCAAGGCCGAACTCGGCAAGCAGCACGACGTCATCCTGGTGAACGACAAACCCGACTTTGAATTCAACCCTTCCAACCCGTGGATTGCGGTCCGGTGGCGAGAGCGCAAGGATATCTCCCTCCCGATAGAGCCTCATGTGAAGAAAAAGGGGATCCGCTTCATCCACGCCGCCCTGACCGGGTTGCAACCCCTCGAACAGCAGATCCGCCTCTCCGATGGCCAGCACCTGCACTACGACTTTCTGGTGCTCTGCACCGGCCCCGCACTCGCCTTTGAAGAGGTGCAGGGAGCAGGCCCGACGGCGGGCGGCACCGCCAGCGTCTGTACCCTCTCCCACGCAGAGGAGTGCCTGCACAGTGTCAACGGGCTGCTCGACGAACCGGGTCCGGTGATCGTCGGTGCCATGCCCGGCGCCTCCTGCTTCGGCCCGGCCTACGAATACGCCTTCATCCTCGATCGCCACCTGCGCGACAAGAAGGTGAGAAAGGACGTGCCCATGACCTTCGTCACCAGCGAACCCTACATCGGTCACCTCGGCCTCAACGGCGTGGGGGATTCCAAGGGCATGCTGGAGAGCGAGCTGCGCATGCGCGACATGCAATGGATCTGCAATGCCCGCACCGTGGCGGCCAGGGATGGGGTGATGACGGTGGAGGAGCTGGATGAAGATGGCAACGTCAAGCGCACTCACAGCCTCCCCTACAAGCATGCCATGATGCTGCCCGCCTTCGCCGGCATCAGCCCCCTGCGGGGCCTCGAGGGGCTGGTCAATCCCCGCGGGTTCGTCATCGTCGACGAACACCAGCGCAACCCTGTCTTCCCGCAGATTTACGCCGCCGGGGTCTGCATCGCCATCCCGCCCCAGCACAAGACGCCGGTCCCGACCGGGGTGCCCAAGACCGGCTACATGATCGAGGCCATGGTGCGCACCCTGAGCCACAACATCAAGGCGGAGCTGGACGGCCAGCCCCCGGTCACCCGGGCGGTGTGGAATGCCATCTGTCTGGCGGACATGGGGGACACAGGGGCCGCCTTCGTGGCCATGCCGCAGATCCCGCCGCGCAACGTCGCCTGGTTCAAGAAAGGGAAGTGGGTCCACCTGGCCAAGATAGCGTTCGAGAAGTATTTCCTGCACAAGATGCAGGTGGGCGACACCGAACCCATCTATGAAAAACTGATGCTCAAATACCTGGGCATCGACAAGACCCGGTAACCCCCCAAGGGCCCGCCGGTGAAGGGAAGAGGGCTCCCTTTACCGGCGATTTCATCTCTTTTTTATTATGTTTCAATATGTTGCTATCAATGGCTCGGGGTTTACCCAGGCCGCCGTATCGGCTACCATGTCGCCTCTTTATCACTAGCGGAGACCATCGGTGGGCAACTCATCAAGTGACAGACGCACGCCGGCCCTTGTCGTCGGCACCCTGGTCGCGAGCTAGCCGCAGGTTATTCTCTGCCGCGACTCGCCACCCTGCGAGAAGTGGATCCCTCTTTTCCCCGCTTTTCACACTTGACGTCAGGTGACGCGGACTCATCCCCCGACACCTTGCCTGCATAGTTTCTGCTTCCCAAAAGGAGGCTGCTATGCGCTTGATTTCAAACAACCCTGTCGCTGACAAATCCCCTTCCCTGCTGAGCAGACTGGGGCGGGGCCTGCGACCACTCTGGCAACGTGGCAGACGGCGTCAGCACCTCTATCGGCTGCACATCCGCTGCGAAGACAGAGCCGACATGGAGCAGGTGCTGGCGGCGGTGAGCCACACCCTGCAACCGGCCGGACTCAGTCCCCTGCAGTCCATGAAGCCCGGGCGCGGTGAAGGCCGCGTGCTGGTGCTGAGCCTCTACTGCACGCCGCCCCAGCGCCGCTATCTGGTGCAGTTCATCCACCAGGTCGGGGCTGTCCACCCGGTACGCTGGGAACTGCGCCCCCGCGCCGGGGACGACGCCACCAGGCATTGACCCTCGAATGAGGCGAGGTCCTTCCCGGGCAACCGTGAAGGGCCTGTACCCTGTTCTGCGCCATCCCGCCCCGTCAGGAGGCGGGTCGCGCCCTTGCATTCACCACAATGTCGACCTTGCCACCCGTCTCTCACACAACCCGGGGGAGCAGGCTGGTCGGCATCCCCAGAAGGAGACCCTTCATGAGAATGTGGCAACAACTCGATTTTCTCGCCCTGCTCGACACCCTGGCCAGCCTGCTGCTCGCCTTCGTGCTGGGCAGCCTGGTCGGCCTGGAGCGCCAGTACCGCCAGCGCACCGCCGGCCTTCGCACCAACGTGCTGGTCGCCGTGGGGGCGGCCCTGTTCGTCAACCTGGCCCAGCGCATCTATGACCTGCATGGTGGCAGTTACGGGGTCGTCCACGTGGTGGCCTACATCGTCTCCGGCATCGGTTTTCTCGGCGCCGGCGTCATCATGCGGGAATCCGGCAACATCCGGGGCATCAACACAGCTGCCACCCTGTGGGGCGTGGCCGCGGTCGGGGCCGCCTGCGGCGCCGGGTTCGCCCTGGAGGCCATCCTCGGCGCCCTCTTCGTGCTGGCCGCCAACACCCTGCTGCGCCCCCTGGTCAACCAGATAAACCGTGACCCGGTGGACAACATGGACACCGAAGTGACCTATCACGTGACCGCTCTCATCGGTCGCGCTCACCAGAAGGAGGTACTGCCCTGGCTCGAGCAGATGCTGGAGCAGGCCCACTACCCCCTGAGCGAGCTCGACATCACCCCCTTCGGCGATCAGGATCTCGAGATCTCGGCGGCGCTGCTCGCCACTGCCATCGATGGCACCAAGCTCGATGCCCTGATGAACACGCTCGGGGAGCACCCTCACATCAAGCAGATCTTCTGGCGAGCCAGCATTACCGATTGACGCCCTCATACCAGTCGCAGCACAAAAAGCCCCGCCGGAACCGGCGGGGCTTTTTCACAGGAAAGGGAAGCCGTATGCCTAGCGGCGGCTGCGCCAGCGCACCCTGGGGTTGATGACCTGGGCGGTCTGGGCTGGGGGATTGCCCGCGATGAGTTGCTGCATCATCTCGAAGGCGGCCCGGGCCAGGGCCGGGCAATCCTGGGCCACGGAATCGATGCGCATGGGGATGCAGTCGAGCAGATCGTGATCGTCGAAGGTACACAGGCGCATGCCGGTCTCCATCAGTCCCGCCTCGTTGAGGTAGCGCAGCACCCCCTCCAGCAGGGTGAAAGAGGCGGTAAAAAGCCCCTTCGGCGGTGCCCCGAGTTCGTCCACCAGCTCAGACATCAGCTGATAACCCGAGCTCGGCTGGTAGTCACGGTGGCGGACCCGGTCTGAAGTGGCCTCCAGCCCGGCCCGGTGCAATCCGAGCTCGTAACCCGCCAGCCGGTGGCGGCTGGGGGAGAGATCCAGCAGACCGCCGAAGTAGTAGATCTCCTCCCCGCAATCCTCGGCCATATCCTGCACCAGCTCGGCGGTAGCCTTGCAGGCGTCCGAGATCACCATGGGCAGGCGCGACTCACCGATGTGGCGGTCGAGCTGCACCACCGGCAAGCGGTCGTGGATGCGGGCATAGATATCGTCACTGTGGCCGCTGGAGGCGACGATGAGGCCATCCACCTGACGGCTGATGAGGTTGTCCACCACCCGCTGCTCCAGAGTGGGATCATCCTCGGAGCAGGCGATAAGCAGCTGGATCCCCGCCTCCCGACAGCGGGCCTCCAGGGCACGGGCGATGCTGGCGAAGCCGAAGTTGGTGAGGTCGGGGATCACCAGCCCCCAGGTGTAGCTGCGCACCTCCCGCAGGGAGCGGGCGTGGATGCTCGGCTGATAGTGGCACTCGTCCGCCACCGCCTGGATCCGCTTGCGGGTATCGTCGGCGATGCGGTATTCCGCACTCTTACCGTTGAGCACCAGACTGGCGGTGGCCTTGGAGACCCCCGCGAGCGTGGCTATCTGGGCAATCGTGATCCGTTTCTTCTTCTCCACCTGACCTCCCGGCACACTGAGACCGGGCTATTGTACTAGGCAGGTCGCCAGCGGCCAGTGATCGAGGCAAATTTTGCTGCCATCACCACCACAACGTGCGGAAAGTACTGGGTTTTCGCCGGGGAAGTAACGGGTCGACAAGCTCTGGCGCCCGCCATCGACGAAGCACTCCAGACTGGAGCGGTCACACAAGACGGTGATCTTGCCCCCAAGCCAGGGGGCGCTTCGCTCCTCCCACTCCCCGCTCTGCCAGTTCTGGCGACGCAGGACAAGACGCCCCGGCTGCCACACCAGCTCGACCACGGCCCCGAACCCGATGCGCCCTTCACCGCACAGCGCCAGATCGAGCCAGGCCGAGTCGATGGCCAGGGCAGGCAGCTCATCCGGCGCCCCCTCGAAGCGGGTCTGCTCCCCTTTCAGGGCGCCCAGCTCTGCCACCGGCCGCTGGCAGAGCCACTCATCCTGCCAGAACAGCTCCCGCGGGCAGCTCATCTGGTGGATCCAGCCGTGCTCGAGAGTGGGCTGGCTCATCTCGTTCTCCTCCGGCAAGCCCAGCCAGCCGAACAGCAGGCGCCGCCCCTGGCTATCCTGGGTAGTCTGGGGGGCATAGAACTCGAATCCCCGGTCCAGTTCATGGAAAGCCCCGTGGGCGAAATGCGTCCCGTCGAAGTCACCCGCCAGCCAGCCGCACTGGTAGAGGTTGCGATAATCCTCTCCCTGCGGGGCAATCCCCTGCGGGCAGCTGATCAGCACATGGCGATCTCCCAGGGGGAAGAGGTCCGGGCACTCCCACATGTAGCCAAACTCCCCGAGACCGCCGCGCCCGCTGCCGGCGATGGAACCCACCAGCGTCCAGGCATCCAGGGTATCACCGCGATAGAGCAGCACCTCACCCCGATCGTCCAGGGTACGAGCCCCCAGCACCATCAGCCACTGCCGACCGTCGTGCCACACCTTGGGGTCGCGCACATGGCCGCTGTAGCCTGCGGGTAGATCCAGCACAGGGCCCAGCTTCTCGAAGCCCCCCGCACCGTCGGCGCGGGCCAGACACTGGTAGGCGGTGCGGCTGCCGTCCGGGTATTTGACGTTGCCGGTGTAGATAAGGGTCAGACGCCCCTGCTCATCGCTCACCGCCGAGCCCGAATAGCAGCCGTGGCTCTCATAGGCCTCGGTGGGCAGCAGCGCCACCGGCTCGTGCTGCCAGTGCAGCAGATCGGTGGAGGTGACATGCCCCCAGCCCTTGTTGCGGTGCTCGCAACCGAGCGGGTTCCACTGGTAGAAAAGATGGTAGTGCCCGTCGTGCTCGATGAAGCCGTTGGGATCGTTGAGCAGCCCCACCGGGGCTGCCAGATGCCAGCGGGGCCGATGGGGATCGGCCGCCGCCTTGAGCTGTCCGGCCAGCAGGGACCGGACAACCTGGTTCAGGAGATGGCTTTCCTTCATCACTCCACCTTGTACTTGAGCAGGTAGGAGGCGACGAAAGCGGCGCCAAAGGCGATCACCAGACCGATGACGTAGTGGATGAGGCTCATGGGCTGGACGATGGCCATGCCCGGGATGCCGGTCAGGCCCACCGCCGTCATGCCGACCTTGGCCGCCACCACGTAGGCGCCGCCGCAGGCCCCGCCGAACAGACCGGCCAGGAAGGGCTTGATGTAGCGCAGGTTGACCCCGAAGATCGCCGCCTCGGTGATGCCGAGCAGGCAGGACATGGCCGCCGGCACCGTGATGGCCTTGATCTTCACGTCCCGGGTCTTGAAGTAGACCGCGAGGCAAGCCCCGCCCTGGGCCACGTTGGCCATGGCCCAGATGGGCAGCAGGAAGTTGACGCCGATGGCAGGGTTGGCCAGCAGCCCCGCCTCGATGGCGTGGAAGCTGTGGTGGATGCCGGTGATGACGATAAGGGAATAAGTCCCGCCAAACACCAGCCCCGCCAGCCAGCCTGCCTGCTCATAGAGGGCGCTCAGACCGAACGAGATGCCATCCCCCAGCACCCGACCGGCGGGGCCGATGAAGAGCAGCGCCACGAAGCCGGTGATGATGACGGTCAAAAACGGGGTGAGGATGAGATCCAGGGCGTCAGGGATGCGCTTGCGCAGCTGCTTCTCCAGGTGGGACATGAACCAGACCGCCAGGAGCACCGGGAAGACGGTGCCCTGGTAGCCGATCATGGCGACATCCAGGCCGAAGAAATCCATGGTCTTGAAGCCCCCGGCCACGCCCCAGGCGTTGGTCAGGGCCGGGTGGGTGAGGATGCCGCCCAGCGTCGCCCCGAGGTACGGATTGCCGCCAAATTCCCGCGCCGCCGTAAAACCGATGAGGATCGGCAGGATGATGAAGGCTGCCGAGCTGAACATGTCGAGCATGACGAACAGGGCGCTGTCGGCGTTGACCCAGCCGTAGGTGCGCACCATGCCGAGCAGCCCCATCAGCAGGCCGGAGGCGACGATGGCCGGAATGATGGGTACAAAGATGTTGGAGAGGGTCCGCGCCAGACGCTGGGCCACGTTGAGCTTGGCCGTCGCCATGTCGGTCAGCTCCGCCTTGCTGGCGGTGCCGGTCCCGGTCAGGGTGACGAACTCCGCATAGACCTTGTTGACCAGGCCGGTGCCGAAAATGACCTGGATCTGGCCGGCGTTGCTGAAGCACCCCTTGACCCCCTCCAGCTTGTCGATGGCGGCCTTGTTCACCTTGCTGTCGTCCGCCAGCACCAGCCGCAGCCGGGTGGCGCAGTGGGCGGCGCTGACGATGTTCTCCCTGCCCCCGAGCAGGGGCACCAGATCCTGGGCTATCGCACTGATATTCATATTCTTCCTCTTATGACCCGCCACGCTGGCGGGCCCTTGTCACATGAGAGTAGGGGCTGTCGAGCCGGGCTTCTAGCCGCAGATCAACAGCCGTCTGCGCCTGATCGCAAAAATTCATCCAGCCGGGTGCGGGTGGGCAGTGCCGTCATCGCCCCCTTGGCGGTGGTGGCGAGCGCCCCGCAGCCGTGGGCCTGAGCCAGAATGGCGGGCAGCTCGGCCAGCGTCGGCAGCGAGGTCCGTTCGGCCAAGGCCGCCAGCAGCCCGGCGACAAAGGCGTCCCCCGCCCCCGTGGTATCGAGTGGCGTCACTTTGGGCCCCACCCACTCCAGCAACTCGCCACCCAGACGGGCCACCACGCCCCCCGCCCCCCGGGTCACCAGCACCAGTGCCGGGCCTGAAAGAGTGGCAAGCCCCGCCGCCAGATCGTCCAGACCGCTCAGCAGTTGCAGCTCCTCCACCGAGAGCTTGACCACGTCTGCGAGGGCCATGGCCTCGCGCACCACGGGCAGCATCTCGGCAGGGTTGCCCCACACCTCTGGCCTCAGGTTGGGGTCGAAGCAGACCCGCCCCCCGACGGCACGGATGGTCGCCATGGCTTGCAGGCAACTGCTGCGCACCGGCTCGTTGGCGAGCGCAATGGAGCAGGTCAGCAGCCACTGCCCGGCCTGGAAAACCGGCAGATCGGCGGGGCTCAGGAACTGATCGGCGCTCGGGCGCACCATGAAGGTGAAACTGCGCTCCCCTGCCTCATCGAGATCCACCAGCACCGTGCTGGTGCGATGGGCCGGATCCTGGATCAGGTGGCGAATGTCGACCCCCTCCCTGGCCAGAGTCTCCCCCATGAAGCGGCCGAAGGGATCCGCGCCGACCCGGCCAATGAAGGCCGACTCCCCGCCGAGCCGGGCAACGCCTACCGCCACGTTGGCCGGTGCACCACCCGGACACTTGAGGTAGTGCTGCTCCCCTTCCGGGATCAAGTCCACTACCGCATCCCCCATTACCCACACACGATTCGTCACCTTGTTGCTACTCCACTGCTGCACAGGATTTGCCGGGGTCAGCCCCGGGTTCTGGGTCCGCATTATCAGCTAAACCGTTTTAGCTAACCAACAGATCCCGGGGCCGCCTGCCATTTTTGTGATCGGGATAACGAACTAGAACCAGGTTTCCATCTGCACGCCGAAGTTCCACTCGCCCCCGGCGGTGAAGTTGCTCTGGCCCATGGCATCGGAGCTGGCGTAGTTGTCGAGCTCGGAGGACCAGTCCATCCAGGTGGCGAACACCCGAAGCTCGGGCCGCTCGAAGAAGCCGGCGGTCTGCGCCTTGAAAGTCGGCGCGAAGGTAAGCTTGGTGAAATCGCCGCTCACCGCCTGACGACCCTTGTAGCCCTTGGGATCGAGGTCCATGTACTGCCAGGTCGCCTCGTAGACCAGCTCGACGTTCTGGCTCAGCACCTGGGCCAGGCGGCCATTGAGGGTCACCCAGCGGTACTCGTCCCCCTTCACGTAACGATCCTGGCTGTGCTCGGCCAGCAGGGCCGGGGCGACACGCCAGCGAGGGGCAAGATCGGTGGCGCCAAACACGGCGACCCGCACCGCATCGGCATCCGGCAGCAGCTCGCTGTCGGAGCCCAGCCCCTTGAGCTCGGCACCCAGACCGTGGCCATACAGCACCGCCGCCTTGGAGAAACCGGGGTTGATGCCAAAGAAGCTGTCGGCGTGGTAGGCCACCAGGGTGTGGGCCCCCTTGTTCGCCGCTTCGCTGCCCGCGCCGCCGTCATTGATGCGCGCCTCGTTGTCCTTGGCGGAGAGGCCGTTCAGCATCCACTGCCAGTTGCCAACGCGGTTGTTCATGGTGAGGATGTAGCTCTCGATGTCGGAGAGACCGCTCGCGCTGATGTCGCCGTAGTCGCGCCCGTAGAGGGAGAAGTTTGCCTTCCAGCTGTCGGCCATCTGCACGTCGTAGACGCCACCGCCGGTGCCGGCCAGGAAGACCACGTCCGAGTCGAGCCAGTGGATGTCGAAGTTGTCCCGGTCAAAGCGCTTGCCCGCCCAGAGCACCGAGTGCTGGAAAGGACCGCTGAAGCTCGCCAGATCGCCGATTTCGGCAAACACCTGGCGGGTGTTGAGGCTGGAATCGCTGGCGGTCCAGTCGTTGCTGGTCTCCACCCCGTCCGCCAGCATCAGCTTGTAGCGGGCCCAGCTGCCATCATCGAAGGTCTGGGTCTTCAGCAGGTTGGCCTCCATGTAGGTGTCATCCTCGTTACCAAGGCGACCCACGGCGCCGCCCACCGAGCCGGCCGGGGTGATGTAGGGGCCGCCGCGGCCACCGTTGCCGTTGCCGTTCACCAGCAGGCCCGAGCGGGCATAGCCGTGGAACTCGAAGCCCTGGGCACCGGCAGTCTGCTTGTCCACCTTCTCGCTCTGGGCCTTGGCCACGGCGGCGGTCTCGCGGGCTTCGCTCGCCTTGCTCTGGGCCTCATCGGCCCGCGCTTCGGCAGCGGTGGCGCGCGCCTCGGCTGCCTGCACCCGCGCCTCCAGCGCCGCCAGCCTGGCTTCGATACCACCATCCGCCGCCCACAGCGGGCTGCTCATTCCCAATCCCAGCGCCACGGCCAGCGCCAACTTGCTCTTGAACATCGTCATCGTCCTCACCTGTCTTCTGTCGCCCGTCCGGGCTCTGTTGTTGTTGACGAGCCGAGGATAGCTAAACCGCTTTAGCTAACTCAATATGCCAGCTAAACCGTTTCAGCAGGAGTGTGAGCGGGATAACATTTGTACAGGAGGAATTGGTGGAAGTTGTGAGGAGGATCCCTCATCGGGATCCACTCAATAAGGGGGGATCCAGGCCAGATGGCGGGCAAAAAAAAGCCGGCACATCCGTGCCGGCTTGGGTAACGCGGGTCGCGTTTATTTGGTCAGGTCGTCGAAGAAGCGTTTCACCCCTTCGAAGAAGCCTTCGGATTTCGGCTTGTGAGTCTTGGCAGCGGCGCCGCTGAAGGAGTCGTCCAGCTGGCGCAGCAGATCTTTCTGGGTCTCGGTCAGCTTGACCGGAGTCTCGATCACCACCTTGCACATCAGATCCCCCACCTGGCCGGAGCGCACGGATTTGACGCCCTTGCCCCGCAGGCGGAACAGCTTGCCGGTCTGGGTCTCCGGGGTCACCTTGAGCTTGACCCGGCCATCCAGGGTCGGCACTTCAATCTCGCCGCCGAGCGCTGCGGTGGTGAAGCTGATGGGCACTTCGCAGTAGAGGTCGTTGCCGTCACGGACGAAGATCTCGTGCTCGCGCACGTGAACCTGTACGTACAGATCCCCCGCCGATGCGCCGGTTTCCCCCGCTTCCCCTTCGCCGGAGAGACGGATGCGATCCCCGGTATCGACCCCGGCCGGGATCTTGACCGACAGGGTCTTGGTCTTCTGGTAGCGCCCTTCCCCATGGCACTTGCGGCACGGATCCTTGATGATCTTGCCGCGACCGTGACAGTGGGGGCAAGGCTGCTGCACCGCGAAGAAGCCCTGGCGCATCTGCACCTGGCCGGAGCCGTGGCAGGTGGGGCAGGTCTGGGCCTGGCTGCCGGTATGGGCACCGGAGCCGTTGCAGACTTCGCAGTGGACCTGGGTCGGGATCTTGATCTCCTTGGAGACCCCGCGCACCGCCTCTTCCAGCGTCAGCTCCATGTTGTAGCGCAGATCGGCACCACGGGCCGGGCCGCGACGACCGCCCCCGCGACCACCGAAGATGTCGCCAAACACGTCGCCGAAGATGTCGCCGAAATCGGCACCACCGCCAAAGCCGCCGTGGCCGCCACCCTGGCTCGGATCCACCCCGGCATGACCGTACTGGTCATAACGGGCACGCAGGTTCTCGTCGGTCAGGACCTCGTAGGCTTCCTTGACCTCTTTGAACTTCTCTTCAGCCCCGGCATCACCCTGGTTGCGATCCGGGTGATACTTCATGGCCAGACGCTTGTACGCCTTCTTGATCTCGCGCTCGTCGGCACCTTTCGATACCCCGAGCACTTCGTAGAAATCGCGCTTCGACATACTCATCCTGTTGCTATATCAGCAGTTACGCAGACGGGCGTTGGTTACCCAACGCCCGTAAATTCATTGACGAATCTGCTCACACTCTTACTACGAAGCCGTGATCAAGGCTCATGTGCAGCTCGCTTGTTTGTAACCAAGAGTGCTCATGTATTCACATACACTCCGGTTCCTGCGCTGCTCTTTACCTTGCTGACGGCCTCTCGCGACAGACCGTGAACAGATTCTGAGCCGATGGGCGAAGCGGACTTCACCCATCCGGGTCGGGCTTACTTCTTGTCGTCTTTCACTTCTTCGAACTCGGCGTCGACCACGTCGTCGTCAGCCTTGGCAGAAGAGGAGGACTGACCGGCGTCAGCACCGGCGGCGCCTTGCGCCTGAGCCTGCTGCTGGGCAATTTCCATCAGCTTCTGGGACGCTTCCAGCAGCGCTTGCTGCTTGGCTTCGATGGCAGCCTTGTCGTCACCCTTGATGGCGGATTCCAGCTCGCTCAGGGCAGTCTCGATCTTGGTCTTCTCGTCGGCAGGCAGGGCTTCACCGGCTTCGGTGACCTGCTTGCGCACGGAGTGGACCAGACCGTCAGCCTGGTTGCGGGCCTGCACCAGCTCTTCGAACTTCTTGTCCTCGGCCGCGTTGGCTTCGGCTTCGCGTACCATGCGTTCGATCTCGTCATCAGACAGACCGGAAGAGGCCTGGATGGTGATCTTCTGCTCCTTGTTGGTCTCCTTGTCTTTCGCGGAGACGTGCAGGATGCCGTTGGCGTCGATGTCGAAGGTCACTTCGATCTGCGGCAGACCGCGCGGTGCCGGACGGATGCCTTCCAGGTTGAACTGGCCCAGGGACTTGTTGTCGCTGGCGCGCTTGCGCTCACCCTGCAGCACGTGAATGGTCACGGCAGACTGGTTGTCTTCGGCGGTGGAGAACACCTGGGACTTCTTGGTCGGAATGGTGGTGTTCTTCTCGATGAGCGCGGTCATCACGCTGCCCATGGTTTCGATCCCCAGGGAGAGCGGAGTCACGTCCAGCAGCAGTACGTCTGTCTTGTCACCGGACAGTACGGCACCCTGGATGGCAGCACCCATGGCCACGGCTTCGTCCGGGTTGACGTCTTTGCGCGGCTCTTTGCCGAAGAAGTCGGCCACGGTCTTCTGAACCAGCGGCATACGGGTCTGACCGCCCACCAGGATGACGTCGTCGATCTCGCCAACCGCCAGACCGGAGTCTTTCAGGGCGACACGAACCGGCTCCAGGGAGTCTTTCACCATGTCTTCCACCAGGGATTCCAGCTTGGCGCGGGTCACCTTAATGTTCATGTGCTTCGGACCGGTGGCATCTGCTGTGATGTACGGCAGGTTGACGTCGGTCTGCTGGGCAGAAGAGAGCTCGATCTTGGCTTTTTCGGCGGCGTCTTTCAGACGCTGCAGGGCCAGCTGGTCGTTGCGCAGGTCGATGCCCTGCTCGCGCTTGAACTCGTCAACCAGGTAGTTGATGACGCGGTTGTCGAAGTCTTCACCACCCAGGTGGGTGTTACCATTGGTTGCCAGCACTTCGAAGGTGGTCTCGCCTTCGACTTCGTCGATCTCGATGATGGAGATATCGAAGGTACCGCCCCCTAAGTCATACACGGCAACCTTGCGCTCACCCTTGACCTTGTTGACGCCGTAGGCGAAAGCCGCGGCAGTCGGTTCGTTGATGATGCGTTTTACATCCAGACCGGCGATGCGACCGGCATCCTTGGTGGCCTGACGCTGAGCGTCGTTGAAGTAGGCCGGTACTGTGATGACCGCTTCGGTCACCGGCTCGCCCAGGTAGTCCTCGGCGGTCTTCTTCATCTTTTTCAGCACTTCGGCAGAGATCTGCGGCGGTGCCATTTTCTTGCCTTTTACTTCAACCCAGGCGTCACCGTTGTCGGCCTTGGCGATGGCGTAAGGCATGATTTTCAGGTCACGTTGTACTTCGTCATCTTCGAAACGACGGCCGATCAGACGCTTGATGGCGAACAGCGTGTTCTTCGGGTTGGTGATGGCTTGGCGCTTGGCCGGCTGACCAACCAGGATTTCGCCGTCATCGGCATAGGCAATGATGGACGGAGTAGTACGGTCGCCTTCCGCGTTCTCGATCACGCGAGCATGGTCGCCATCCAGAATAGCGACGCAGGAGTTGGTAGTACCCAGGTCAATACCGATGATTTTACCCATTTGACGAATCTCCAAATACTTTGAATAAACTGGCGAGGGGCTCGCCTTGATACGTTAACGGCTAGGTGGGGCCTGCCACTGTGGCTTTCAAGCTCCCGGCATCAAATTTTTTGTGCCGCCGTGGCCTTGCAACCTATATGGGGTCTCAAGTCGGCGCTTCAAGTCCGGCCCTGAAAAAACCTGCATACAGGCCACCTGACAGCCAAATGACGCCAGACACGTTTTCTGGCGCCACATCCAACAAAAAGCCCGCCAAGCGGCGGGCTTGGTGAGAACAGCGTGATCAGTCAGCGGACTTGGAGACCATCACCATGGCCGGACGGATGACGCGGCCGTTGAGCTCGTAGCCCTTCTGCATCACGGCGATGACGGTGTTCGGCGCCACGTCGGCACTGGGCACCATGCTCATGGCCTGGTGGGCATTGGGGTCGAACGGCTGGTTGGTCGGGTCCAGCGCCACCAGGCCAAACTTGGCCACGCCGCTCTGCATGGATTTCAGGGTCAGCTCGACCCCTTCAATCATCGGCTTGAGGGTGTCGTTCTCCTTGTCCGCCAGCTCGATGGCGCGCTCCAGGTTGTCCAGCACCGGCAAGAGCTCTGCGGCGAACTTCTCCAGTGCAAACTTGTGGGCTTTCTCCACGTCCTGAGCGGCACGGCGACGCAGGTTCTCCATCTCGGCAACGGCGCGAATGGCGCGCTCGCGCTCTTCCAGGGAGGCCTGCTGGGCCGCCTCCAGCTGGGCCTCCAGCTCGGCGATGCGGGCCTGTTCGGCTGTCACTTCACTGTCTACATCGGTCGGCTCGACTGGCTGGGCTTCCACTTGCTCCATCGCTTCAACCTTTTGTTCTTCGTGGCTCATGACATCTCCAATATTCAGGGGTTGCGTGTGAGGGTGGCTGGCGTTCAGACAAGCGACACGCGCCAGCAGACCCTGTGTTGGCGCTATTATGGGGACACAGCCCCGGCTTTCAAGGGGAAAAGGGCAGATCGGGCACAATGGCGCCCATCCGCGTGCCAGGCAGCCCCTTTTCGGGGCCGATTGCACCAACCGCCACGGAGGCAGACAAATCCCCGGCAAAGCGCGGTATACTCCCCCCAAGACTCCCCCAGACCCGATAACCTATGGATTCTCCGTTCAAAACCGTTGCCCTCATCGGCAAGCCCCATCACGAGGGGGCCAACCAGACCCTGACCGGCCTGTATCAGTTCCTGACCAGCCGTGGCTTTCGCGTGCTGCTGGAGAGCCGGGTGGCCCATACCCTGGGGCTGTTCGGGGAGAACGTGATGGATCTGGTGCAGCTCGGCGAGCAGGCGGATCTCGCCATCGTCGTCGGCGGTGACGGCAACATGCTGGGGGCCGCCCGGGTGCTGTCACGGTTCGATGTGGCGGTGATCGGGGTGAACCGGGGCAACCTCGGCTTCCTGACCGATCTCTCGCCCCAGGATTATCTGCTGCCCCTGGAGCAGGTGCTCTCGGGTCACTTCAAGAGCGAGCATCGCTTCCTGCTGGAGGCCGCCGTCTATCGCCACGGGGAGCGCAAGTCGAGCAACCTCGCGGTCAACGAGGCGGTGCTTCACCCGGGTAAGATCGCCCACATGATCGAATTCGAGGTCTACATCGACGGCAGCTTCATGTACAGCCAGCGCTCGGACGGCATCATAGTGGCGACACCCACCGGCTCCACCGCCTACTCCCTGTCGGCAGGGGGCGCCATTCTCACCCCCAAACTCAACGCCATCACGCTGGTGCCCATGTTCCCGCACACCCTGAGCAGCCGCCCCATCGTGCTGGATGCGGACAGCGAAGTGCGGCTGCTGGTCTCGCCAGACAACCAGGACGACGCCATGCAAGTGAGCTGCGACGGCCAGGTCACCCTGGCGGTCCACCCGGGGGACGAGATCCTCATCAAGAAGAGCAGCCACAAGCTGCATCTGGTGCATCCGCTGGATTACAGCTACTTCCACGTGCTGCGCAACAAGCTCGGTTGGGGCAGCAAGCTCTTCTAGCCAGGCAACACCGGTGGCGAGGGTCTACCCCTCGCTGCTTTCGACCAGCCGAAGCAGTGCCGGCTCGAATGCCAGATGCACCCCGTTTCTCCCCGCTTCCTTCACCCGGTACATGGCAGCATCGGCTTTTGTCAGCATCAGTGCCAGGTCAGCCTCGGCACTGGCGCACACGACCCCCATGCTCACCGTAACCCCCTCGCACGGCAGGCAGGCCCCCTGCCGGGAGCCCGTCTCTATCTGACGGCGGATCCGGTCACAGATGTCGCGGGCCATCTGGCCGCTCACGCCCCCCATGATGATGGCGAACTCCTCGCCACCGATGCGCCCCACCAGATCATCCTTGCGTACCTCGGCCACCAGCACCCCGGCCACATAGCGAATGACCTCATCCCCGCAGCCGTGACCAAACTGGTCGTTGACCCGCTTGAAGTGATCGATGTCCAGGACCACCACGCAGCGCGTCTGGCCAGGCGTAGCCCCCTCTCCCTGCCTGAAGAGGCCGCGCCGATTGAGCACCCCGGTGAGGGGATCCCGCTCCGAGAACGCCAGCAATGCCTCCTCCGTCTCCACATAGGCCACCAGAGGCAGCAGCAACACCGAGCCGATGGTCAGCACCATGTGCATGAAGAAGATGAGATCGAGCCAACCTCCGCCCCCAATCCGCTCTTCGACTCCCAGCAAGAGCAGCCCCCCCTGACTCAGCAGGATGGTGAAATGCAGCAGGTAAATGAGCGCCACCACATGGAGCACCCGCTTCTGTTGCCGGCCGAGAGAGACGATGAGGCAGGCGCACCACAGGTACAAAATCGACTCCATCAGTGCCAGCACAATGCGCACGGGGGCGAGGCTGGACAATCCCAGATAGAGCAGCAGCAACACCGCCACGCCTCCCCCCACGGCACGGGGATGCCATGCGCGCTCGTAAAGCGCACAAAAACCGGCGAGCAACAGCAGGATGCTCATGAGCGAGACCAGGCCGCCGACCCGGATGCCCAGCGCCGGATACCCTCCCAATACCCCCAGACTGAGCAGCAGGATGGAGAGGGAGAAGAGAAAAGCGGAGAGGGACCAGTACAGAAAGTTGCCTCGACCCGGCTTCAGGGAGTGGATGAACAGCATGATCAGCCCCGACATCAGGTTGATTGCCAGGGAGATCAGCAGCAGGGTCGGGGTATGGATCATCGTGACGCATCCTTGCGAAGAGGTCTGTGCACAGCCCAGGCTCAACCAGGACTGTTTCGAGTGTGTCTCAGCCAGCCACTCACCACAAGAGAGCGCCTCAAGGTGGCTTCTCGCATCGCCTAGCCCATGCCAGGTACGCAGGTTGATTTTGCAGGCCATCGGCTCGTCGTCATTCCCATGCCGCGGCCCTGACATCCTTGCCCTCCCCCTGTTTCGCAAAAATCCTCCCTGCCCACTTTACTGTATATAAGACCAGTATATACTGGATGCATACACAGTAATGTTGACCCATACAGGATGAGACCATGCTGACCCAGCTGACCGTCAACAACTTCGCCATCGTCAAGTTTCTCGAGCTCGATCTGCAACCGGGGATGACCTGCATCACCGGGGAGACCGGGGCGGGCAAATCCATCGCCATCGATGCTCTGGGGCTGTGCCTGGGGGAGCGCGCCGAAGCCAGCATGGTGCGCCCGGGCAGCGACAAGACCGAGGTGAGTGCCCGCTTCCTGCTGGAGGGTAATCCTGCCGCCCGGGCCTGGCTCGCCACCAACGAGCTTGAAAATGACGGTGAGTGCATCGTCCGGCGGGTACTGTCCGCCGAGGGGCGCTCTCGCAGCTATATCAACGGGGTTCCCGTCCCCCTCGCCCAGCTCAGGAACCTGGGTCAGTTGCTGGTCAACGTCCACGGTCAGCACGCTCACCAGATGCTGCTCAAACCCGATTACCAGCTCGCCCTGCTGGACGGCTACGCCGGTCATCATCTGCTCCTCGACGATGTGCGCCGCCACTACCAACAGTGGCGCCAGTTGCAAAACGAGCTCAACCGGCTCAAGGCCGAGCAGCAGCAGCGGGAAGCCCGCCGTCAACTCATCGAATACCAGGTGCAGGAGCTGGACGAATTTGCCCTTCAGCCGGGAGAGTTTGAAGAGATTGAAGAGGAGCATCAGCGGCTCGCCAATGGCACCGATCTGATGCAGGAGTGCGGGTATTGCCTCGATCTGCTCTATGACAATGAAGAGACCACCATCGCCGGGCTGCTGCAGACGGCGGTGGACAGAGCCGAGACCCTGGTCGGCATGGACAGCCGGCTTGGCAACGTGCTCGGCATGCTCAACGAAGCCCTGATCGGCGTACAGGAGAGCCACAGCGAGCTGCGCAGCTATCTCGACCGGCTGGAACTGGATCCAGAGCGCTTCAACGAGCTGGAGAGCCGCCTCTCCAAGGCCATCAACCTGGCACGCAAGCACCATGTCAAACCGGCGGAGCTGGCCCACTACCATCAGGAGCTGGCCGCCGATCTGGCCCGCCTCAACTCCGACGAAGAGCGACTCGAGGGGATGGAGGACGAGCTGGCCTCGGCCCGCCAGGCCTTCGTGCAGGCCGCCGAGGCCCTGAGCCAGAGCCGCCAGCGCTATGCCGAGGAGCTGGGCACGAAGGTAAGCGCCAGCATGCACGAACTGGCGATGCCCGATGGCCGCTTCGCCATCGAGGTGCGACCCGATGCCCAGAGCAGCCTCTCGCCCCTTGGCATCGATCGGGTGGAGTTCATGGTCACCACCAACCCGGGTCAGCCCATCCAACCCCTTGGCAAGGTGGCTTCCGGCGGCGAGCTGTCGCGTATCAGCCTCGCCATCGTGGTGATCAGTGCACGCAAGATCTCCACCCCGACCCTTATCTTCGACGAAGTGGATGTGGGGATCAGCGGCCCGACCGCCGCCGTAGTGGGTCGCCTGTTGCGCCAGCTCGGCGAATCCACCCAGGTGATGGTGGTCACCCACCTGCCCCAGGTGGCAGGCAAGGGTCACCAGCACATGGTGGTGAGCAAACACACCGACGGCAAGACAACGGAAACCCAGATGCAGGCACTCACCCCGGGCGCCCGGCTCAACGAACTGGCCCGCCTGTTGGGGGGCGATCAGATCACCGACAACACCCTGGCCAACGCCCGTGAGTTGCTCGCAAGCTGACCACGGGGCGGGCGGGACATCCTCCCGTCCATGTCGGCCCTTTCAGATTGACCGAGTCATCATCGCGGTGGCCAGTTGAAGCCTCTTGCCGACGGCGCCGGCCTGGTTGACCGATGCCGTGAGCCGCAAGAAAGAACGAGGGGCTGCCCTGGCTAATCCGCGGCACGTGTCTTGATGCTCAGTCTGAGTCTGTCAGACTGGTCATCACCCAGTCGGGCTTCCATCGCCATGGTCAGGACGCCACTCATCTTCGTTGCACTCATTCACATTTCGAACGGACCCACTCCTTCATTTTCCATTCAACTCAGTCTGTTATGATGATGTAAACGGACTCGGTACCTTCAGTTGCCATCGACAGAAGGTGACGCTTGATGCAAACACACCGGGTTCGTTTGAGCTGACATTTCGCGGGAAGGGAGGATGGGAGCGCGCTTCCGCCGTCTGACCCGCACCTGCCAAGGAGAACTGCTTATGAGCCCGACCAATATTGTGCTGTTGCTGGAAGGCAAGGATTACGAGCAGGAGACACTGGCCAAGGCGAGCCGTCTGGCACAAGGGCTGGGCGCCAACCTGACCTTGTTGCACCTGACCCACAGCAGCAAGACCCGTCGCAATAGTCTGTCCCTGTCACAAGAGGAGCGCAGCCCCCAGGGCACCCTGGATGCCAAGGCGATCATCAGTGAACTCATCACCCAGCTGTCTCATCCGGTGGATTACCAGTGCCTGGTGGTGGATGACGTGGTGCCGGATCTCCAGCGCTGGCTGACCGCTCACCCCGCCGACCTCTTGCTGGTCGGCAGCCGTCATCACTGGATGGAGGGCTCGCTGGCCCGTCTGCTCCTCTACAAACTGCCCCTCGATATCCAGATCTGCCACGAGCCTCACGCCGCCTTGCTCAAAGCCGTCGGTTGACACCACAAGACCCGCTCCCTGAGCGGGTCTTCTTGTTTCTGACGCCCCGCCGTCACCCTCCCCCAGCTTGACCTCCTCCACTGCGTCACCGCCAGAACCACACGATTTCTTACACATTGCTCGCTTCTTTTTGAGGGCCATTTGCTGCACGATATGGCCCTTGCACGCCTTCGCTCGTTTCGTTCAGGTGATAAATGAAAGCTCTTCGAAAACCCGGCAAGCTCGCCCTGCTCGCCCTTGTGCTGGTCCCTCTCGTCACCTGGCTGGCCTGGCCAGGCCACACACCTGACCCGGTACTGACCGCAACGGTAACCCGCCAGGATGTGGAGCAGACGGTGCTCGCCAGTGGCGTACTGCAGGCAATCGAGCAGGTGGATGTGGGGGCCCAGGTCTCGGGTCAGGTCACCTATCTCGCGGTGGAAGCGGGTCAACAGGTCAAACAAGGAGAGCTGCTGGCGGAGATCGATCCCCTGATCGCCCAGAACAACCTCAAGACCGCCGAAGCGGAGCTGGCCAGCCGCCGCGCCCAGCTCAAGATCAAGCAGGCACAGCTCAAACAGAACGAGCTTGCCTGGCGCCGCCAGCAGCAGATGTTTCGGCAGGAAGCGAGCTCTCGTGCGGATCTGGAGAGCGCCGAAGCCCAGCTTGCCGTCACCCGGGCCGAGCTGCAAAGCGCCCAGGCCGACATCGACAACGCCATCATCAAGGTGGAGCGCGCCAAGACGGAGCTCGGCTACAACCGCATTCAGGCCCCCATGGATGGTACCGTCGTCTCCATCGTCACCCGGCAGGGGCAGACTCTGGCCGCCAGCCAGACGGTACCGACCCTGCTCAAGCTCGCCAATCTCGACACCATGACGGTCAAGGCCCAGATCTCCGAAGCGGACGTCACCCGTGTCAAGGCGGGCATGCCGGTCTATTTCACCCTGATAGGGGATCCGGATACTCGCTACCACGGTACCCTGCGCACGGTCGAGCTGGCCCCCACCAACATCAATGAGCAGACGGCCAGCACCACAGCTACCAGCAATGCGGCCATCTACTACTATGCCCTGTTCGATGTGCCCAACCCCGGCCATCAGTTGCGGGTCGCCATGACGACCCAGGTCACCATCGTGCTCGGCGAGCGCAAGCAGGTACTGGCCATTCCCCAGACCGCCCTCGGCAAGAAGACTGGCGACAACGAGTACGAGGTCAGCCTGCTCAAGGCAGGGGACCAGAGAGAGATCCGCCGCATCAAGACCGGCATGAAGGATGACATCAAGATTGAGGTGGTGAGCGGCCTGACCGAGCAGGAGAAGGTGATCCTGGAGCAGGGCAAGCCGGCCCTGCACGATGAAGGGGAGATGGAGCCGTGAGCGAGCCCCTGATCCGTCTCAAGGGCATCGAGCGGCGCTACCAGAGCGGAGAGCACGAAGTGACCGTGCTGCACCCGCTGGATCTCGCCATCGATGCCGGGGAGATGGTGGCCATCGTCGGCGCCTCCGGCTCCGGCAAATCGACCCTGATGAACCTGCTGGGCTGCCTCGATCGCCCGAGCGGGGGCCAGTATCTGTTTCGCGGTCAGGATACCGCGACCCTGGATGCCCTCTCCCTGGCACGGCTGCGCTGCCACCACTTCGGCTTCATCTTCCAGCGCTATCACCTGCTGCCCCATCTGGATGCGGCCGCCAACGTGGAGATCCCCGCCATCTATGCCGGCACTGCCCGCCTTGATCGCCAGGCCCGAGCCCGCACCTTGCTGACCCGCCTGGGACTGCAGGATCGCAGCCACCACAGACCCGGCCAGCTCTCCGGCGGTCAGCAGCAGCGGGTCAGTATTGCCCGGGCGCTCGCCAACGGCGGCGAGGTGATCCTGGCGGACGAACCCACCGGCGCTCTCGACAGCCAGAGCGGCAAGGAGGTGATGGCCATCCTCAAGGAGCTGCACGCCCAGGGCCACACCATCATTCTGGTGACCCACGACATGGCGGTGGCAAGCCATGCAGATCGCATCATCACCCTGCGTGACGGGCGGGTGGTGGAGGACAGCGGCCATCGGGCGACCGATGACAACGCAGCCTCCCCATCCGGGGCGCCGGCCCACCCGCAGCCAGGTGACGGCAGCCAGCTGGCCGCTCCCTCTGTCGGGCAAGATGCACAGGCCACAGGCGCCGCCGTCCGCACCGCAAGCCGGGGCTGGGATCGCTACCGGGAGGCGGGGCGCATGGCCCTGCACGCCATGCTGGCCCATCGCATGCGCACCTTCCTCACCATGCTCGGCATCATCATCGGCATCGCCGCCGTGGTCAGCGTGGTGGCGCTGGGTCAGGGGGCGCGCGCCAAGGTGATCGACGACATCAACGCCATGGGCACCAACACCATCGACATCTTCCCCGGCAAGGACTGGGGAGACGAGAAGGCCGCCAGCATCCAGACCCTGAACGAGCGGGATCTCGACGCGCTGCTCGGCCAGCCCTATCTGGAGGGGGCCAGCCCCCAGATAGCGACGTCGGGCCAGCTTCGCTATCGCAACAAGACCAGCAGCGGCAGCGTGATCGGGGTCGGCAACGACTTTTTCCGGGTCAAGGGGATGACGCTCACCCAGGGGCGCCTGCTCGATGAGCGGGACATTCGCAACCGGACGGCAGTCGCCGTGGTGGATGGTAAGACCATAGAGAGCCTGCTCGGCCAGGTGGACCCGGTCGGCCAGGTGGTGCTGGTCGGCACCCTGCCGGTGCGCATCGTGGGGGTGGTCACCCAGGAGACCGGCTTTGGCCGCAGCAGCCAGTCGGTCAATGTCTGGCTCCCCTACAGCGCCGTCATGAGCCGTCTCCTCTCCCAGCAGCACTTCACCCAGATCACCATCCGGGTCAAGGACGGCGTCCAGCCCGCCCTGGCCGAGCAGGCGGCAGTCGCCCTGCTGACCCAGCGCCACGGCGTGAAAGACTTCTTCACCTTCAGCAGCGACAGCATCGTCAAATCGGTGGAGAAGACCACCGCCACCCTGACACTGCTGGTCTCCGCCATCGCGGTGATCTCCCTCATCGTCGGCGGCGTCGGAGTGATGAACATCATGCTGGTCTCGGTGGTGGAGCGCACCCGGGAGATAGGGATCCGCATCGCCGTCGGCGCCCGCCAGTCCGACATACTGCAACAGTTCCTCATCGAGGCGGTGATGGTCAGCCTGCTGGGGGGGCTGCTCGGTATCGGCCTCGCCCTGCTCATCGGCGCTCTCTTCTCCCTGCTCGTGGAAAGCTTCCAGATGCGCTTCTCGCTCTTCTCCATCCTGATGGCCTTCGGGTGCTCCTCCCTCATCGGGATCCTGTTTGGTTACCTGCCCGCCCGCAATGCGGCCAGGCTCGATCCGGTGGAGGCACTGGCGAGGGAATGACGATGCACAACCTATCAAGGCTCGGGCTAAGCCTGATGCTCACCGCCAGCCTCGGTGCCTGCAGCCAGCAGAGCACCTATCACAGACCCGATCTCGACGTGGCGCCAGCATGGCAGCAGGAGAGCCGGGGTCTCACCGTGCAGCAGGCTGGCCCCTGGTGGCAGGGATTCCAGGATCCCGCGCTCGATCGCCTGGTCGAGGCGGTGCTGGCCGCCAACCCGGACATGCGGGTGGCCGGGCTCAAGCTCAAGAACGCCCTGCTCGGCGCCGATCTGGCTGACACCAACCTCACCCCCTCTGTCAGCGCCAATCTCGGGGCCAGCAGCACCAAGAACATGAAAGATGGCAGCGCCAGCAGCAACCTGGGCCCCTCCCTCAACCTCAGCTACGAGGTGGATCTCTGGGGCAGACTGGCCGCGGCAAGGGATCAGGCGAGCTGGGAGGCACAAGCCAGCGAGCAGGATCTGGCCGCCACCCGGTTGCTGCTCATCGGCAAGACCCTGGAGCAATACTGGCAACTGGCCTACCTCGGCTCGGCCATGACCCTGGGCACCCAGCAACTGGCCAATCTGGAACGCATTGAGCGCCTGACTCGTGCCAAATACGAGGCGGGCGCCGTGACCCGACTCGATCTGGTACAGGCCAGCCAGCAGAAGGCAGGCAAGCAGGCGGAGCTCGCCACCCTCACCCAGCAGCGGACACAGGCTGGCAATGCTCTTCGCCTGCTGCTGGGCCGCAGCAGCGGGCCGCTCGCTGACGCTCCCGACGCCCTGATCATGGGCCCGATCCCGTCCCTGGCGGCCGGCATCCCCGCCGATGTGCTGGCCCGGCGGCCCGATGTGCGCGCCGCCGAACTCAGGCTGCGCAAGACCCTTGCGAGGGGAGACGAGATCCGCACCGGCTTTTATCCCACCCTGAGCCTGACCGGCGGTGCCAGCACCACCTCGGATACCCTGACCCAGGTGCTGCAAAATCCGGTCGGCACCCTGGGCGCCACGCTGGCGCTCCCTTTCCTCGAGTACAACAAGACCCGGCTCTCCATCGCCAGCGCCGACATCGACTACCAGATTGCCGAAACCGAGTTTCGCAAGCAGCTCTATACCGCGCTGCTGGAAGTGGAGGATGGCTTGGCCGCCCGTCAGCAAGGGGAACAGCGGCTGCGCTATCTGGAGCAGCAGAGGGCCTATGCCCGGGAGGCCGAAAGGCTCGCTGGCGCCCGTTTCCTGGCCGGTGCCACCGGGGTGCAACCCTGGCTGGATGAGCAGAACCGCCTGTGGGATGCCGAGCTCGCCCTGCTGGCACAGCAGCAGGCCCAGCTCAACAACATGGCAGGCATCTATCGGGCGCTGGGGGGAAGCGATCGAACCTGACCCAGGCAGAGAGTGTGGGATCGCGATGGACATCCCGAGGAGGTCAATCGCGACCCATTCTGCCCACAAACCAATTGATAATAGTTTTCATTTCATCAAGAATGGGCGCCATCATCAGCCAGGAGTATGCCCATGTCTCAACCCGCCCCGGCCAATCGCCCCCGCCTGCTCACCGTCAAGCATGTTCAGGATGTGAGCCCGCATCTGCGCCGAATCTGCCTGACCAGCCCCGAGCTTGTGGACTACCCCTTCAGCTGTGGCGGTGCTCATGTCAAGATCATGCTGCCCCGACCGGGTCAGCGAGAGATAGTGTTGCCCACCCCCACCGACAAGGGGCCTCGCTGGCTCGATCCCGCCCAGAAACCCGTCATTCGCACCTTCACCATACGCGCGTTTCGCCGGGAGGCGCTGGAGCTCGACATCGACTTCGCCCTGCACGGCGAGGCCGGCCCCGCCAGTCGTTTCGCCCTGCACGCCAAACCGGGGGACAGGCTCGCCATCTCGGGCCCGGGCGGTCCCGACCCCATGCTGCAAACGGCCGAGCACTATTACATGGCGGGGGATCTCACCGCCCTGCCCGCCATCAGCGCCATGGTGGAAGTGATGCCAGCCCATGCCCGCGGCCATATCGCCCTGCTGGTCCCCCATCAGGACGACGTGCAGGATCTGTCGCTGCCGGCCGGCGTCGACCTGCGCTGGTTCGTGGGCAATCCGGAGCAGGCCGCGACCCTGGTGGCGCATTTCACCGCCCAGCCTATGGTCGCCGAGGGGAGCTATTTCTGGTTTGGCGGGGAAGAGAGCTTGGTCGTGCCGCTGCGCCGCCACGTCAGACGCGCCCTGGATGCCGAGCGCCAGCGGGTCTACGCAGTCCCCTACTGGCGCAGCGGCAAGGATGAAGACGCCTACCACCAGGACAGGCACGCCGTGATGGACAGCTGACCCCCTCTTTATCTTGTGACTGGCGGGCTTCTTCCCTCGGGGAGCGGCCTGCTTTTGCTGCGGTTCCCCCGCCATCGTTCCCTCTCCCCCATCTTCGCCTGGCGATTTCATTGCGCTTGCATTTGAGACAAACACCAAGATAATGACAATCATTCTCAACAACGGCGATGAGCCGTGAACCTGTCTGCTCCCAACAGGATGGCGCATACGGGTTCCCCATCGCACACATGCACAGCAAGGTAACTCCAGATGGCAGTTTTGAATTCGGTCATGCGCGCCTTCGCCATAGAGGCGCTCCCCACCCCTGCCGAGCTGCTGGCGCAGCACCCCTGTCCGGCCGACATGGCCCGGCACATCGACAGCCAGCGCCATCAGGCACGCCGGATCCTGGCAGGTGAAGACGATCGCCTGCTGGTCGTGATTGGCCCCTGCTCCATCCATGATCCCGTCGCGGCCCTGGACTATGCCGGACGGCTGGCAGGGCTCGCCACCGCCTATCAAGACAGCCTTCAGATAGTCATGCGCGCCTATTTTGAAAAGCCGCGCACCACGGTGGGCTGGAAGGGGCTGGTCTTCGATCCGCACCTGGACGGCAGCAACGACATCAATCGGGGATTGCATCTGGCACGCCAGATGCTGCTCGACATCAATGGGCTGGGGCTCGCCACCGCCACCGAATTCCTCGACACCACCAGCTTTCTCTATCTCGCCGATCTCGTCAGCTGGGGCGCCATCGGGGCACGCAC
Organism: Aeromonas sp. R7-2; assembly: GCF_040908105.1. Classification (NCBI taxonomy): domain Bacteria; kingdom Pseudomonadati; phylum Pseudomonadota; class Gammaproteobacteria; order Aeromonadales; family Aeromonadaceae; genus Aeromonas; species Aeromonas sp. R7-2. Next base: position 209,655 of record NZ_JBFODC010000020.1, read on the forward strand.
CACGGAGTCTCAGGTCCACCGGCAATTGGCCTCCGCACTGCCCTGCCCCGTGGGATTCAAGAACGGTACGGACGGCAATATCCGGGTCGCCATCGATGCCATCCAGGCCAGTACCGCCTCCCATCTCTTCACCGCCCCCGGCAGCCAGGGCGGCATGGTAGTGATCAAGAGCGAAGGCAATCCCGACGGCCATATCATTCTGCGTGGCGGCACCCTGCCCAACTACCACCAGAGCGATGTGGCGGAGGCAGCAGACCGCCTCACCCGCCAGGGACTCCCCCCTCGCCTGATGGTGGATTGCAGCCATGGCAACAGCCAGAAGCTGCACACGAACCAGCTGAAGGTCGCCAAAGAGCTCTGTCGCCAGCTGAGCGAAGGGAGCCAAGCCGTCGCTGCCGTCATGGTCGAGAGCTTCTTGCTGGGGGGAAACCAGAAACCGGCTCCTCTGGGTGAGCTGCAATACGGTCTGTCAGTGACCGATGCCTGCCTCTGCTGGGAAGAGAGTGAACACCTGCTTGCCATGCTGGCAGAGGCGGTCCAGGCCCGTCGTCGCACCCGGAGAAAATACGCACACGCCGCTCAGTCTGAACTCGGTCAACCCGTCATCTAGCATTCGGTTTATTTGTTTGCCACCAATCCGTGTCTGCCTCATCCGCACATTGTCCGGCATCGTGCGGATATATTGCAGAAGAGCGGTGTCAAACAGACCATAAATAGAGGGGATAAATTAATAGGCGGTGGGCGTCATGCATCAGCATGAAAAAGAGACGGGCCGCTCAGGCATACAGATGAGGATCCACCGCCGCTATTTCATTCTGTCACAGCAGGTATCCATGATCACTTCTCGCAAGGGACGAAGAAACACGGGCTGTATGAGTCCTCAGTGCGTATAAGTGGCGAGGTGGCATGGAAGATGATGCGCCAACTTTATTGGGCACATGATGGTTATGGCTATTCCAGACGAGGCTCTCCAATTAACCGGAGTAACCTGCGCAATTGGGTTTTACTGCGACATCATCTGAACCCTGAAAATAATAATGCCGCCCTGCAGGCGGCATTATCGAAAACCGGATCCGGCGATCAGATCAGGAAATCGTTCAGATCCTTGCCCAGCGCAACTTGCTCGGCGATGGCCTTGGGCATACGACCCTGACCGGTCCAGGTCTTCTCCTGACCGTCTTCCTGGTACTTGTATTTCGCAGGACGGGGAGCACGCTTGCTCTTGGTGGTGCCCGCCGCAGCCGGAGCCGCCACGCTGCCGATCAGCTCACGGGGATCGATACCAGCCTGTTGCAGCATTTCGGTGAATTCATTCAGTTTGCGCTGACGCTCTTCCTGTTCGGCACGTTCCTGTTCAACGGACTCGGCACGCTCGTTATATACCAGGTCAAACTTTTCTTTCGCTTCTTGCAGTTGCTCAAACGGCAGTTCACGAATGGCAGCGCGCAAGCTGCGAATGTTCAGCAGAACCTTCAGAAACTCGTTCATTACTTCCTCACAGAATTATTTTTGTATGTCACAGGGATAACACGATTTGAGAATAGCATGCCCATTGGATAACAACATAATGTTTTTATACCATCCGGCAGCGCGCTGACACCATATGGGCATTATTCACCGTGGTTAATTCCCTGCCTGATACTTATTGGGAATACCCTCACGGACTTTATTTTCTATTTTCCCCGGTTAATCTCTGGTTCACCTCATCCGTTGCACACGCTGTTATCTCTTACCTGCGTCGCTCTGCGCCAGGTCATTTAGCAGCAGTGCCGGCACTTATTGTACAAATAGTGCGCTCATGGGCATCACCTTCGCGGACAATAAACCAGGCCCCGTTTCAGGATGCCCCTTGCGCCTGATCCTGTATCCAGCGGATGAATGCCTGGATCTTGGGACACTGGCGATGAGGGAGGGTCGCCAGGTAATAACGCGGCTCGCAGCGCACCGCCATATCCGGGAAGGGCATCACCAGCGCTCCGCTCGCCAGCGCCTGGCTTGCCAGTTGCCTGCGCCCCATGGCGACACCGGCGTGGTGGGTGGCGGCAAGGATCGCCAGATCCGCCCGATCAAATCCCATGTGTGACGAGCAGACCTCCAGGGAGAGATGCCAGTGACTCCCCCAGGTGCGCCACTCGTCGCTGTCGGTGTCCAGGCCCCAGGCCTGCCTGTCATGGAGCAGGCGGCACTGCTGCAGATTCCTCACCTCCCCCATCAGACCGTGGTCGCTGGCGTATTGCGGGCTGCACACCGGCACCATGTATTCATCCATCAGGGGGTGGATGGCCAGGCCCGTCGGGGTTCTGGCATCGAAGTTGAGGGTCAGATCGATGCCGTAGCCGTGCAGGTTTATGTGCTCGTTGCCCGTCAGCAGGTTGAGCTCGATGTGAGGATGCAGACGGGAAAAATCGGCGAGCCTTGGCACCAGCCAGCACTGGGCGATGGAGGGGCGCGAGTGCAGCGTCAGGGAGCCCGACAGCGCCTGCTCCCTGATCTCCAGCACCTCCTGATTGATGAACTCCAGGGAGGAGGTGAGGGCCCAGAAGATGCGCTGCCCCTCCGTGGTCAAGGCCACCTGGTGAAAGCGCTGGAACAGCAAAAAACCGAGCGCCTCTTCCAGGGCCGAGATGCGGTGGCTCACCGCGCTTGGGCTCAAGGAGAGCTCGTCGGCGGCGAGCGCAAAGGAGCCGTGGCGGGCCGCCGCCTCGAAGGTGTGGAGCCTGGCGAGCTGATGGCTGCTGAGCAGCTTGCTCCTCACCCCCGGGTGCTCATCGCGTTGCATGGTTGGGCCTCCCTCTCTTTTATCTGGCAGATGATACCAGAAGGGCGAGGTTTGCATTCACCAGGAAGACTCAACTCACCTGTATGTGAAGACACAGCAGGGTAGATGACCATTTGCATCAACTGGGCTCATCCAAGCGACGCGTTTTATCATTTGTCACGGCAACACTGGCGCCGTTCAATGGGATGATTCCGTCACCACCCCACGCGAGGCTTTCATGACACACACCGACATTGCCGGGCTCATCACCCGCTTTCCCCTGCTCGAACCGCTGATCGCCCTCACCCCTGTGACCTGGTTCAATCCGGGGGCCACCTCCCTCGCGGAAGGATTGCCCCATGTGGGGCTCACCCGGCACGATGTGGCCACCGCCTCCGCCCGGCTCGCCCGCTTCGCCCCCTACCTGTGCGAGGCCTTCCCCGAAACCCGCGCCAGCCACGGCATCATCGAGTCCGGGATCGCCGCCATCCCGACCCTGCAGGGGACCCTCGATGCGCGCTATGGCGTCGAACTCACCGGCAGGTTGCTGCTCAAACAAGACAGCCACCTGCCCATCTCCGGCTCCATCAAGGCGCGCGGCGGCATCCACGAGGTGCTGGCCCATGCCGAACATCTGGCCATCCAGGCTGGGCTGCTGCGCGAGACGGATGACTATCGCACGCTATTTTCGGACGAGTTCCGCCACTTCTTCGGCCAGTACAGCATCGCGGTGGGGTCGACCGGCAACCTCGGCCTCTCCATCGGCATCATGAGCGCCCGCCTCGGCTTTCGCGTCACCGTCCACATGTCGGCTGATGCGCGGGAGTGGAAGAAGCAAAAGTTGCGCCAACATGGCGCCATCGTGGTGGAATACGCCGAGGATTACGGGGTGGCGGTGGAGCAGGGACGCAAGGAAGCCGAGCGCGATCCCAACTGCTTCTTCATCGATGACGAGCACTCCCGCACCCTGTTCCTCGGCTATGCGGTGGCGGGCGAGCGGGTGAAAAAGCAGTTCGACGAGATGGGCATCAGGGTGGACGCCGACCATCCGCTCTTCGTCTACCTGCCTTGCGGCGTCGGCGGTGGCCCGGGCGGGGTGGCCTTTGGTCTCAAGCTGGCGTTTGGGGACAACGTGCACTGCTTCTTCGCCGAACCTACCCACTCCCCCTGCATGCTGCTCGGGGTCCACACCGGGTTGCACGATGCCATTGCGGTGCAAGACCTTGGCATCGACAACCTCACCGCCGCCGACGGCCTCGCGGTGGGACGCGCCTCCGGTTTTGTCGGCCGCGCCATGGAACGCCTGCTTGCGGGCTTCTACACCCTGAGGGATCAGGAGATGTACGACCTGCTGGGGCTCCTGGCCCGGGATGAAGAGATCCGGCTCGAGCCCTCGGCACTGGCGGGCATGGCAGGCCCCTGGCGAGTGGCCACCAACCTTGAGTGGCAGAGTGGGCAGGGACTGGATGCTGCCAAGATGGCCGGGGCCACCCACCTGGTGTGGGCCACCGGCGGCGGCATGGTGCCCGCCGAGGAGATGGGAAAATACCTGGCCTGCGCCCGGATCTGATCTTTTTTTCGCCCCCGTGACCCGCCGACCTGGCGGGTTTTTCTGCTGCGAGATCAGCAAGATGGCACCTCAGCCCTCGCCACCATGACACAGACGGCCAGACTGCTGGACAGCCTGATTTGTCATCCAGCCCCACTGACTGGTTATTTTGTGATACGATAGAGACCGTTTTTTGACATCTGCGCCCCGTTGTCCCCTTTTTCCGGTGAGATAACCACCGGATCCGGCGACCAACACCTGCCGGGCGCAGCACAACATGTGCCCAGTTCGAATCGCTCCTGCGCGACCTTGACGCCAGGAGCACTCCCCTCTGGGCACCTTAGATAAGGAGATCGGGCGATGAAACAATATCAAAGCTGGTTGGGACAATATCTGATGAGCCGCCGTGACGGAGACCACGCCATGGCATCCGAGCTCGCCAACTCCATCTGCGAATTCTGGCAGGCCCGTGGAGATGAGGCCGAGACCAGCAAATGGCAGCAGATCTACGAGCAGCACGTGGAAAAAACCACCTGACGACCTGCTCTCCTCCATAAAAAAACCGGCGCTCATGGCGCCGGTTTTGCATTTCAACGACCCGGATCACATCTGGTCGATCATGTCCTGGGCGAACTGGGAGCAGGAACGCAGGGTGGCTCCTTCCATCAGACGCTCGAAGTCATAGGTGACGGTCTTGTTGGCGATGGCCGCTTCCATCCCCTTGACGATGAGGTCAGCCGCCTCGGTCCAGCCCAGGTGGCGCAGCATCATCTCGGCAGAGAGGATGAGGGAGCCCGGGTTGACCTTGTCCTGGCCAGCGTATTTCGGCGCGGTGCCGTGGGTGGCTTCGAACAGGGCAACGCCATCGCCGATGTTGGCGCCCGGCGCGATGCCGATGCCGCCGACCTGTGCCGCCAGCGCGTCGGAGATGTAGTCACCGTTGAGGTTCATACAGGCGATGACGTCATACTCGGCCGGACGCAGCAGGATCTGTTGCAGGAAGGCATCGGCGATGACGTCCTTGACGACGATGGTCTTGCCGGTTTTCGGGTTCTTGAAGGAGCACCAGGGGCCGCCGTCGATGAGCTGGGCATCGTACTCTTTCTGGGCCAGGGCATAACCCCAATCCTTGAAGGCACCCTCGGTGAACTTCATGATGTTGCCCTTGTGCACCAGGGTCACGGAGTCGCGATCGTTGTCGATGGCGTACTCGATGGCGGCACGGACCAGACGCTCGGTACCGGCCTTGGACATGGGCTTGATGCCGATGCCGCAGGACTCGGGGAAGCGAATTTTCTTCACGCCCATCTCGTTTTGCAGGAAAGCAATCACCTTCTTGGCTTCATCGCTGTCCGCCTTCCACTCGATGCCGGCGTAGATGTCTTCGGCGTTCTCGCGGAAGATCACCATGTCGGTCAGCTCGGGGTGCTTGACCGGGCTCGGGGTCCCTTCGTAGTAACGGACCGGGCGCAGGCAGACGTAGAGGTCCAGCTCCTGGCGCAGGGCCACGTTGAGGGAGCGAATACCACCGCCGACCGGGGTGGTCAGCGGGCCCTTGATGGCCACGCAGTATTCACGAATGAAATCCAGGGTTTCGGCCGGCAGCCAGGCACCTTCGCCATAGACATGAGTCGATTTCTCGCCGGTATAGATCTCCATCCAGGCGATCTTGCGCTCGCCTTTGTAGGCTTTCTCGACCGCAGCATTCACCACATTCAACATGGCCGGGGTCACGTCCACACCGATACCATCCCCTTCGATAAACGGAATGATGGGATTGTGGGGAACCTGCAGCTTGCCGCTGGCATCGACTGTGATTTTCTGGCCCTGGGTCGGGATAACTACTTTGCTTTCCATCGGCATCTCCTAACTTCCGTTTGTTATCAATCTGATCGTTGCGCGCGGCCATCTTAAGCCCATCCATTTGCATAATCAAATAGCGGGCGTGCATGTCAGACCATAGTCGGGGAGTGGATCACAGTGCGCCTGAGGATCCCCTACTCCCTCGCTGCCCTCTGGTCCTGACGAGGCGCAGGCCCCGTCCATCCGGGCCTCTTCCTCTAGTGATGACAGCGTCTTCCTGCCCTCGCCGCCCCGAAGGCGCCATTCCCCCAAATCCCGTTCGCCTTTACATCGTCGTAACCCCTTTGGCGAGGCAAGGCGCGCCGAGGGACAGGCAGCCGGATCCGGACTAGGCTCTTTGCCAGTGATCGGGGCGCCCGGGGCGTGGCCGATCATGAAGAGAGCACGACAACAAGGAGAACACCATGTTTATCGTCACCAACCGGATGGTCAACGAGCAGGGCAAGACCCCCAGCGAGATCTTTGGCGAAAAACCCGCAGAGGGCCCCAACGAACTGCGCCTCGCCGAGGCCCGGCGTCAGGGCAAACAGTGGCAGCTGGACCTGCTGCCGGATCAGATCACCGCCGAGATGGCCGCCAGCGTCGGCCTTGACCCCGACCTCCCCCACCCGGCCAGCGCCTATGTGGCGCGCAAGCTGCTGGAGCGCTGCGCCGGGACCGGCAGCACGGCCAAGCAGAAGCTCAAGACCGGCAAACACCTGCTGCTGTTCGTACACGGCTTCAACAACGATCTTGACGATGTGCTGGAACGGGCCGCGGGGCTCGAGGCCCGGTACGGCGTCGAGGTGCTCTGCTTCAGCTGGCCCGCCAATGGCGGCGGTGCCCGGGGCGTGCTGAGCTACAAGAGCGACAAGCGCGATGCCCTGGCCTCGGCCGGGGCCCTTGACCGGGTGCTGGAGAAGATGAAGGGGCTGCTCGACGAGTTCAACGGCCAGTATGTGACGCAACTGGAAGAGAAAGCCCAGAAGAAGTTCGCCGACAACGGCGAGGCCTGGGATCGCTACTTCGCCAAGGAGGTGAACAAGCGCTGCCCCTTCACCATCAACCTGCTGCTGCACAGCATGGGCAACTACCTGTTCAAGCACCTGCTGGGCAGCACCACCTACCACGCCAACCAGCTGCTGTTCGACAACATCATCATGGCCGCCGCCGACACCAACAACGAGCTTCACGCCCAGTGGGTCGATCGCATCCAGTGTCGCAACCGCCTCTACATCACCATCAATGAGCGCGATGGTGCCCTGATGGCATCGCGCATGAAGATGGGGGAGCAGCAAAAGGCGAGGCTCGGCCACTACACCCGGCGGCTGGATGCCAGAACAGCCACCTACGTGGACGTGACCAATCAGCCCCATGTGGGGGACTCTCACGCCTACTTCGAAGGGGATGCCCTCGCCAACGAGAAGGTGCTGCGCTTCTTCCACACCGTCTTCAACGGCGGCACCGGCGAGCGCGCGGAGCTGTTCGATGCGGCCCAGAACCTCTATCGCCTCTAGCCACTGCGCAAAAAAACCACCGCCCCGAACAGGGCGGTGGTTTTTCATTATGCGCTCACTTGGTGGCTACAAGGCCGCCAGGGGCTAGTGTTCTGCCGCTTCCGGCTGGGGCGCTTCGCTGCGCTCCCGTTGCAGTTCATCGACCCTGGCCTGCCATCTGTCCTGGGCCTGTTTTTGCCCCTGGGACTCGAATTCCTGGCGCATGGTGTCGATTTTTTGGTCAAGTTTTTCCATCAGGATGTCTCCTTACATCTCGGGTTACACACTGGCTGACGGCACTGTTTGGCCAACCTGCTCACCCGATTGGACACCAGGTTTTCCCCAATTGTCCAACAAAATAAACGATTGATTATGCAAAAACCAATCTAGAAAATGGGTTAAAGCTCCTTATGAAACCCCATCGCCCACCCTGAAAACGCCTGATAAAAACACTGTTTTTACCATTGATATCAATATCTTGAAATTTATGATTCGCTCAATAACTCCCTTGAGATCGGCATGACGAGTATATGCACATTTTTTTCACAAAAACTCCCCGCTCTCCGGGTTTTGCGACCGGAAAGGCCCCCTTGTCCATCCAAAAACACGATAGGTTATGACGCAACCCATCTCTTTAATGGATAGATAATCCCCAACCCCGGCCCTGCGGCTTGCCAGCCCGACCACCAGCAGGTTCGCTTGTTACCCATCCGGGCATATCCCGCCCCACTCCCGCCCCGATAAAATGGGGCCGCACCGCGCCTGCTGAGCGGGTTGTTGCCGCCCTCATCCCCTCTCGTCGGAGTCATGACATGGATCTCTTCTGGTGGTTTGCCCTGCCCGTCGCCGCAGGCACCTTCTATGGGTGCTATTTCTGGAACCAGCGCCATGCCCAGCCCGACTGGCTGCGCCTGCCCACCCGCGCCGACTACCTGCACCAGCATCCCGAATGCGCCATCGACGATGAACTGGGGGCGCGCTGCTGCGCCTGCGGCTCCGACAAGGTGCTAGGCCACACCCAGACCGGCTGGCCTGATCATCGCTTTCGCCACACCTGCCTCGCCTGCGGCAAGGCGCTCTTTCGCACCGAAGAGCCCCCTATATAAGCATCCACATTCGCCCTTTTTGTATGGCGATGGCAGATGCTGACACCTGCAAAGCTGCAAAGAGCACATGCTCGGGACAGGGAGATGGCGCAGGCGTCCTGACAGAGAGAGCGTCGACCAGGTCAGAATGGGTTGTCGTTTGTGACCCTCTTTCGTACTATTGCCCGCCACTGCGAACCCCCTTTTCCGGCCCGGGCGTCACGCACGGCGCGGGCCCACAAACGGATAGCGATCCCATGACATCTCTGACCCACTGCTCGGTGCTGGCGATGACGCTGGTTGCACTGCCCGCCCTCGCCTCCGGTGACGGTGACGGGTGCGGCTTCTGGCTCACCGACTGCCCTCTCCCCACCTATCCGCTCTATCTCAACGAGAACGACACCCGGGGCAACCTGCTGATGCTGCTGGGGGATGCCCAGCATCACCCCCTCCCCTTCACCCTGCCGGCAGATCCGCTGAACGAGCGCAGCCAGCCGCTGTTCTACCTCACCCGCCTCCCCCAGCCGGAGGAGGTGGAGGACCCGGCGCTGCGCGAGCAGCTCGGCAGCCGGCTGGCCGCCTACGACCCGTCCCTCCCACCGCTGCTCGAGCACTACGCGGGCCACGACTCCCTCTACGGCCACGCCATCTCCAACTCCCTCTCCTCGGTCAGCGCGTTTCTGGACGCCCTCGAGCAGAGCGAGGTGCCCGCCCCGGAGCGCACGTCCCTGCTGCGAAGCCGTCTGCTGATCCTGGGGCAGCAAGAGAGCCCCGCCCCCGCGACCGAAATGAGCAGTGCTGCCCTTGAGTGGCAGGGGTATCTGCAGGCCGCCCGACACTTCTACGAGAGCCGCTTCGAGGAGGCCCGCGCAGGCTTTGCCGCCTTGCAGCAGGCCAAGGCCCCCTGGGTGGCCGAGAGCGCGACCTACATGGTGATGCGCACGGAGATCAACCTCGCGATGAAGGAGGCGAAGGACGAATACGGCGATCAGGACGTGACCAGGAGCGACAAGGAAGCCCTTCGCCGCGCCATGGCCCAGGGTCAGGCCTATCTGGTGGCCTACCCGCAAGGGCGCTACGCCAGCTCGACCAGAGGACTGTTCAGACGCATCCAGTGGATGGCCGGTGATCTCGGCGCCCTGCGGGATGCCTATGACGAGGCCATGGCAACCCGCCAGCCCTTGCCGGCGCTGGAGGCCCTGGTCAACGAGATCGATCTCACCCTGCTCAGTGGCGATGCCTATCGCCATCAGGCGGCCTATCAGGACTCGGCCCAGCCGGCGCTGCTGTTCGTCAATGCCCTGCGGGGTCTCAGACCGACCTATGAGCGGCCGCGGGACTGGCAAGATGCCCAGCTGGACGACGCCATCGCGCACCTGCAAAAAACCGGTCACCAGGCGCAGGCGGCCTATCTCAAGGCCTACGCCCTCTTTTTGGACAAGCAGTTCGAGCAGGTGCTGGCCCTGCCCTCCCCGAGGCAGGAGGACGCCACCCTGGCATTCAGCCACCAGATGCTGCGCATCTGGGCCTGGCAGGGCATGAAGGCCTTCGACAAGGCCGAGCAGGCCCTGATGGCGCTGGTGGCCTCCCCCCTGGGTCAGGCCCAGCAGGCGTTCGTGGAGAACGTGCTGGCGGATCACTGGGTGCGCACCGGCAACACGGCCGCCATCTTCCAGCCGGGCAGCCCCATCACCCAGCTGCGCATCCGCGCGGCCGTGCTCAAGCAGGAGGCCGAACCCGCCCTGTTGCGCCAGCAAGCCAGTCAGGGCCCGAGCGCGGCGGAGCGGCAGATTGCGCTCCATACCCTGCTGGTGCGGGATCTCATCGCCAGCGACCCGGCCACCTTCTTGCAAGATGTGGCCCTCATCCCCGCCGATTACAAGGAGGCGACCCCTCCCGCCGACGCGCCCTGGGAGCCCGTGCCCAACGGGGATGTGCGCCTCTCGGCGTTCCAGTGGCGCGGAGAGGGGACGCCCCAGGGCTACCACTGCCGGGATCTGGCCCAGACCCTTGGCACCCTGGTGCAGCGCCCCGACGATGGTCATGCCCTCAACTGCTTCGGGGAGTACCTGCGCAGCCGGGATCCCCATATCGACCTGTGGCAGGATCGCGAGATGATCTGGGGGCTGGCGCAAGACGAGCGTCCCACGTTCCCGAGTCGCCTCGCCCTCTATCAGGCCGTGATGGCCAACCCCAAAGCGGAGCCCGAAGACAAGAGCTATGCCCTCTATCGCGCCATCCAGTGCTATGCCCCCTCCGGCTACAACAGCTGCGACAGCCAGGAGATCCCCAAACGCACCCGGCAGGCCTGGTTCAACACCCTCAAGCAGCGCTATGGCAACTCGGTGTGGGCCAGATCCCTCAAATACTACTGGTGAGCCATGAGCAGACCCCCTGAGCGCGCCCTGCTGGCGCTGCTGCTGACGGCCCTGGCCACCCCCCTTGAGGCCAGTGTCGATGCCAGCGCCTATCACGGGTTCTGGCTCTGGTCCGCCACCCGCCACCAGCCGGTACTGGAACAGGCCAGCACCCTCTATCTGCATCAGGGGGAGATCCTGGACAGGCCCGGCGGCCCCCGCTTCGTCAAGCTGGGGCGGGTTCCCTCCCCCCTCAAGGCCGGGCAGGTCTGGCTGGTGGTGCGTGTCAACGCCCTCCCCCTCTCCCCCGCCCACGAGCAGGTGCTGGTGCGCCTCTACGAGGCGTGGCGCGCGGCCGGGGCCAGGGTGGCGGGCATCCAGATCGACTTCGATGCGGCGACCCGCCAGCTCGATCGCTATGGCAACGCCCTGCAACAACTGCGGCGTGCCCTGCCTCCCGGGTGCAAGCTCAGCGTGACGGGGCTGCTCGACTGGGCAAAAACGGGGGACGTGGCAGAGCTCAATCGCCTGCCCGTGGACGAGCTGGTGATCCAGACCTATCAGGGCACGCGCACTGTGCCGGGCTATCAGGCCTATCTGCCCGCCATGGCGCACCTGACCATCCCGTTCAAGGTAGGGCTGGTGCAGGATGGGGAGTGGGATCCCGCCTGGCAGACAACACTGGCCGCCTCCCCCCACTACCGGGGCGAGGTGGTCTTCCTGCTCAACCGCCCGGTGCCGATCCCGGGGACCAGCCCCCCTGTTCCCCGGCATGACGCCCCCTGAGACGCGGGTGAACCCTATCGGAATACAGGTGCAAGGGCGTGCCCACGGCAAGCGGCAGTGGCCGACCCTGATCCGGCTGGTGGCATCCACACCGGGCGAGATGCCGTGCGAGAGGAACGCCGCCCGGGCCACCACATCGGTCAAGCCCGCCATCGTGCTGCGCGGCGCGCGCCGTCACAAACAGGAAGAGAAACAAGGATGACGTTTGTCGAGATGAACCCCGCCCACCTGCCGCTGGCCCTGCTGCTGGAGGCCGATCCCGCCGCGTCGCGCATCGCCGCCTACCTGCCCGGGGCCTGGGGCTTTGCCGCCCTGGCGGACAACGAGGTAGTGGGGGCCTGCGTGGCGGGCCTGGTGGGGGAGCAAACCGCCGAGATCTTCAACATCGCCGTTGCCCCCAACCGCCAGCAGCAGGGCATCGGCTCCGGCCTGCTGCGCTTCGTGCTGGAGAACCTGGCCGGGAAGGGGATAGGCCGCGTCGAGCTCGGTACCGGCAGCTTCGGCCACCAGCTCACCTATTACCAGCGCCACGGCTTTCGCGTCCATGCCGTCGTGAAGGATCACTTCCTCATCCACTATCCCGAGCCCCTGATGGAGCACGGCATCCAGCACAAGGACATGCTGCGCCTCTCCCTCGCACTGGCGCCGGACATCGCCACCCCCTGACCCGAGAGCCAAGCCCCGCTCTCCCCCTGATGGCCGCCCCCTGTGGTACACTCCGCCATCCCCTGTTTTTGGTAGGCATGCGATGAAATCAGCCCGTCCCCGTCTCTCCCTCTCCGCCCGCCCTGACGCAGGCCGCACGGCCAGCGGGCCCACCACGGCGCGCCCATCCCAACGCCGGGAGGCCCGGCACACAGGGAGGGTCAACGAGCGCAAACCGGCCCCCGCCCCGGCGGATCGCAAGCTGCTGCTCTTGAACAAGCCCTACATGGTGCTCTGCCAGTTCACCGACGAGGCGGGCCGCGAGACCCTCAAGGATTACATCAAAGAGCCCGGCATCTATGCCGCGGGCAGGCTGGATCGAGACAGCGAAGGGCTCTTGCTGCTCACCAACGACGGCAAGTTGCAGGCACGCCTCACCCAGCCGGGAGAGAAGACCCCCAAGACCTACTGGGTGCAGGTGGAAGGCATCCCGAGCGAGGAGAAACTGGCGGCCCTTCGCGCCGGTGTGGAACTCAACGACGGCATGACCCTGCCCGCCGGGGCGCGCATCATGGATGACCCTGCCGTGTGGCCACGCAACCCGCCCATTCGCGAGCGCAGGGAGATCCCCACCTGCTGGCTCGAGATAACAATCGTGGAGGGGCGCAACCGCCAGGTGCGGCGCATGACCGCCCACATCGGCCACCCCACCTTGCGCCTCATCCGCTACGCCATCGGGGAGTGGACCCTCGATGGTCTGGCGCCGGGAGAGAGCCGCGCCCTGCCCGCCCCCGAGCTGGCAACCGCGCCACGACCAGCCGCCACGCAAGGCAAACCACGGGCATCCGCCGCAGCCGGGGGCACTGGCCGCAGTGCCCCCCGCACCGCCCGGCCAACAGATCAGGATCCAACCCAGGGGCGGGACCGCCGCGGGGCAGACCCGCGCCAGGCCAATCGCAGCGGCGGGCGCACCACCGCCCGCCGTCCGGCTCGCACCAAGCCCTCTGAATGAAGGCGACAGCGGATCTGCATCGAGCGCCCCCGCCGGGGCACAGCCAACAAGACAAGGAGTCCTAATGAGCGATCACCCACCGCTGCCCACCCGCCTCACCGTGGCCGCTCTGGTGCACTGGCAGGGGCGTTTCTTGCTGGTGGAAGAGGAGATTGCGGGCAAGCGCCGCTTCAACCAGCCCGCCGGCCACGTGGAGCCGGGAGAAGATCTCATCCAGGCGGCCTGCCGCGAGCTGAAGGAGGAGACCGGACTCACCGCCGCGCCCACCGGCTGGCTCGGGGTCTACCTCTTCAAACCGGCGGACAGCGAGGCCACCTTTGTGCGCACAGCCGTCATCTTCGACCTTGAAAAGTCGCCCGGTCAGCACCATCCAGAGGATCCCGACGGTGACGTACTGGCCTGTCACTGGCTCAGCCTGGAGGAGATTGCCGAGTGCAAGCCCGCCCTGCGAAGCCCCCTGGTGTGGCAGTGCATCCAGGACTATCTGGCAGGCACCCGCCTGCCGCTGTCGGCCCTCAAGGCCTTCATATAAGCGCCATTGGACGCTCTTTTTGACGCGATGGGGCCGAGACAAGAAAAACGATTTCCCGCCGCCGGGCTCCCAAGGGGAACGGCGGCAGGGAGATGTGACCGGGGGCGCAAAACTCTGGTAGAATACGCCCCGTTTAAACGAACTGGTAACTTCGACTAATGACAGACAACAGCCAAATCAAGGTGATCGTCGGCATGTCCGGCGGCGTGGATTCTTCCGTCTCGGCCTACCTGCTCCAGCAGCAGGGCTATCAGGTCGAAGGCTTGTTCATGAAGAACTGGGAAGAAGACGACACGGACGAGTACTGCTCTGCCGCCCAGGATTTGGCTGATGCCAAGGCCGTCTGCGACAAGCTGGGGATGAAACTCCACACCATCAACTTCGCCGCCGAATACTGGGACAACGTGTTCGAGCACTTCCTGGAAGAGTACAAGGCGGGTCGCACCCCGAACCCGGACATCCTGTGCAACAAGGAGATCAAGTTCAAGGCGTTCCTGGAATTCGCCGCCGAAGAGCTGGGGGCCACCTACATCGCCACCGGCCACTATGTGCGCCGTGACGACAGCACCGGCCGCCCGCGCCTGCTGCGCGGTCTGGATACCAACAAGGATCAGAGCTACTTCCTCTATACCCTGAGCGAAGCCCAGGTGGGCCAGAGCCTGTTCCCGGTCGGGGATCTGGAAAAACCCGAGGTGCGCCGCATCGCCGAGCAGCTGGATCTCATCACCGCCAAGAAGAAAGACTCCACCGGCATCTGCTTTATCGGTGAGCGCAAGTTCAAGGACTTCCTGGCCAAGTTCCTGCCCGCCCAGCCCGGCCCCATCGAAACCGTGGACGGCAAGATCATCGGCGAGCATCAGGGGCTGATGTACCACACCCTGGGCCAGCGCAAGGGGCTTGGCATCGGTGGTCGCAAAGATGCCACCGAAGAGGCCTGGTACGTGGTGGACAAAGAGGTGGAGCGCAACACGCTCGTGGTGGCACAAGGGGAACACCCCCGCCTCTACTCCGATGGCCTGGTCGCGAGCCAGCTGCACTGGGTGGATCGCACCCCCATTCGGGCGCCGCGCCGCTGCACCGTCAAGACCCGTTACCGTCAGGAAGATATCCCCTGCCTGATCCAGCCCATCGACGATGAGACCATCCGGGTCATCTTCGACGAGAAGCAGGCTGCGGTGACCCCGGGCCAGTCCGCCGTCTTCTACGACGGGGAAGTGTGTCTGGGCGGCGGCATCATCGAACAACGTTTCAGCCATCCGGTCTAAGGGCTGGGCGCTCACGAGCGTCCGCGCTGTACTCCCTTCTCCCCTCGCGGGAGAAGGGTTGGGGATGAGGGGGTAACCACCCTCACCCTGACCCTCTCCCTGAGGGAGAGGGGACAAAGAAAAACAGTACCAGGCAGCGATACATGATTGGCAACGTCCAGGCCGGATAATGGCATCGGCCGGTGAATGAACAGAACAGGGCTGTGAAGACATGGCCGACACATTCTAGGCCGGATAATGGCATCGGCCGGTGAAAGAACAGAACAGGGCTGTGAAGACATGGCCGACACATTCCAGGCCGGATAATGGCATCGGCCGGTGAAAGAACAGAACAGGGCTGTGAAGATATGAGCGACAAATTCCAAGACAGAACCATGGCCTTCGCAGGCATCTGCCAGGCCGCCTATCTGGTGCAGAAGGTGGCCCGTGACGGCTCCTGCGACGAAGCCTCCCTGCGCGAGAGCCTGCAAAGCATTCTGGTCACCAACCCCACGCAGCCGCTGGAAGTGTTCGGCAGCCACCTGGCCATTCGCGACGGCTATCGCGCCCTGGTGGAACAGCTGGGGGCCGACGGCAGCCAGAAGAATGCCGAGCTGACCCGCTACGTGGTGAGCCTGATCGCGCTGGAGCGCAAGCTCGCCAAGCGCAAGGACATCCTCAACATGCTGGGGGAGCGGATCAGCCAGATCGGCCGCCAGCAACAGCATTTCGATCTGCTCGACGAGCAGATCCTGGCCAACATGGCGAGCATCTACAGCGACCTTATCAGCCCCATCGGGCCGCGCATCCAGGTGGCGGGCACCCCGCTCTTCCTGCAGCAGCCCCTGGTGCAGCACAAGGTGCGCGCCCTGCTGCTCGCAGGCATCCGCGCCGTGGTGCTGTGGCGCCAGCTCGGCGGCAGCCGTACCCAGATCATCTTCGCCCGCAAGAAGATGGTGGAACTGGCCAAACGATTTTAACCCCCACACCAATCATCAGGAGTTCACCCCATGGAGCTGTCCGCGCTGACTGCCGTTTCCCCGATTGACGGTCGTTATGGCGACAAGGCCGATGCCCTGCGCCCTATCTTCTCCGAATTCGGTCTGCTGCGTTTTCGCGTCGAAGTCGAGGTGCGCTGGTTGCAAAAACTGGCCAGCCACGCCGGGATCCCGGAAGTCCCTGCCCTGAGCGAGGCAGCCAATGCCGTGCTTGACGGCATCGTCAGCAACTTCAACGAGCAGGATGCCGCCCGCATCAAACAGATCGAGCGCACCACCAACCATGATGTGAAAGCGGTGGAGTACTTCCTGAAAGAGAAGGTGGAAGTGAACCCGGAGCTGGCCGCCGTCAGCGAATTCATTCACTTCGCCTGCACCTCGGAAGACATCAACAACAACTCCCACGGCCTGATGCTGAAGACCGCCCGGGAAGAGGTGATCAAGCCTTATTGCGAAAAGCTCATCAGCGAGATCAAGCGCCTAGCCGTCGAGTACCGCGACATGCCGCTGCTCTCCCGTACCCACGGTCAGCCGGCGACCCCGAGCACCATGGGCAAGGAGATGGCCAACGTCGCCTACCGTCTGGAGCGCCAGCTCAAGCAGATCATGGCGGTGGAGCTGCTGGGCAAGATCAACGGTGCCGTGGGCAACTACAACGCCCACATCAGCGCCTACCCGGATGTGGACTGGCACCAGTTCTCCGAGGAGTTCGTCACTTCTCTCGGCCTGACCTGGAACCCCTACACCACCCAGATCGAGCCCCACGACTATATCGCCGAGCTGTTCGACGCCCTGGCCCGCTTCAACACCATCCTGATCGACTTTGACCGTGACGTCTGGGGTTACATCTCCCTGGGCCACTTCAAGCAGCGCACCATCGCCGGCGAAATCGGCTCCTCCACCATGCCCCACAAGGTCAACCCCATCGACTTCGAGAACTCCGAAGGCAACCTGGGTCTGGCCAACGCCGTGTTCCAGCACCTGGCGAGCAAACTGCCCATCTCCCGCTGGCAGCGTGATCTCACCGACTCGACCGTGCTGCGCAACCTGGGTGTGGCGGTGGGTTACTCCCTGATTGCCTATCAGGCGACCCTGAAGGGCATCTCCAAGCTGGAAGCCAACGCGGACGCCATGGCCGCCGATCTGGATGCCAACTGGGAAGTGCTGGCGGAACCCATCCAGACCGTGATGCGCCGCTACGGCATCGAGAAGCCCTACGAGAAGCTCAAAGAGCTGACCCGTGGTCGCCGCGTCGACGCCGAAGGGATGCGCACCTTCATCGACACCCTGGCACTGCCGGAAGCGGTCAAGGTCGAGCTCAAGAAGCTGACCCCGGCCAACTACATCGGCGACGCCCAGCGTCTGGTCGATCTGCTGAAATAAGTGATGTAACCGAACCGGCGGGGGCTCTGTCATGACGGCAGGGCCCCCGTTGATTTTGGCCCATTTGATATGATCACCCTCTATCGGGCCATTTCAGAGCCCTTGCCCAAGCCCGCCTTGGGCAAGCCCTCTCACAAGATACGAGAAGCACCATGTACCAACTCAATCTGGATATCGCTCACTTCCTCGAGCACTACTGGCAGAAGCGCCCGCTCCTCATCAAGGGCGGTTTCACCGACTTTCAGGATCCCATCAGCCCGGACGAGCTGGCGGGTCTGGCCATGGAGGAGGTGATCGAATCGCGCCTGGTCACCCGCTTCAACAACCAGTGGGAGGCGGCCCACGGCCCCTTCGAATCCTACGATCACCTGGGGGAAGAGAACTGGACCGTGCTGGTGCAGGCGTGCAACCACTGGGTACCCGAGGTGCACGAGCTGGCGGTGCCCTTCCAGTTCATCCCGGGCTGGCGCTTTGACGATGTGATGGTGAGCTTCTCCACCCCTCACGGCGGTGTCGGCCCCCACATCGACAACTACGATGTCTTCATCACCCAGGGTCAGGGCAAGCGCCACTGGCGGGTCGGCGATGCCAAGCCCTTGAACGAGTTTGCCGCCCACGCCGCCCTGCTGCACTGCGAGCCGTTCGAGGCGATCATCGACGCCATCATGGAGCCGGGCGACATCCTCTACATCCCGCCCGGATTCCCCCACGAGGGCTACGCCATCGAGCCCTCCCTGAACTTCTCGGTGGGTTTCCGCGCACCGGACGCCAAGGCCCTTGTCTCCTCCTTTGCCGATCACCTGATCGACAACGAGATCCGCACCGAACGTTACGGCGACCCGGACCTCCAGCCCCGCGCCCGCCACGGGGAGATCCAGCCCCATGAGCTGCACCGCCTGCGGGAGCTGATGCAACAGGCCCTCGACGACGAGACCCTGTTCAAGGAGTGGTTCGGCACCATGATCTCCGAGGCCAAGCACGATCTGGACGTCAATCCGGTGGAGCCGGACTACAGCGCCGACGAGGTGGCCGACCTGCTGAGCCAGGGGGAGCCCGCCATCAAGGTGCCGGGGTTGCGCAGCGTCTGGTTCAGCGGCGAGAGCCGCACCTGCTACATCGACGGCGAAGCCTGGACCCTGCCAAGCGAGGATCCGGCCGCCATCGCGCTCCTGTGCGACAAGGACATCATCACCCAGGACGCGCTGGTGGAACTGGCCGATCAGGCGGGCTTCCTGCAACTGCTGACCCGGCTGGTCAACCGCGGCTACTGGTTCTTCGGCTGATCCAGAGGGCTGCCGCCCCTCCCGGCGTGCCGGGAGGGGCGGCGTTTTTTCCGCTGTAGGCCAACCGGCTCCTGCCCTGCATTGCTTCGCCCTGACGCCGCGGGAGGGAGTGACTACACTGGATGACGGCCAACGGCATCGGGCCGGATCGCCCCCGCAATGGGGCCCTGTTGTTTGTCATTTAACAACATGGGATCGGGCAGGATGCGGGGCCAGAAATGGGAACCAAATGGCCTCAGTTGCGGAAAATCAATTATTTTAGCCCCTAAAATGAGCTGTGAGCGAAAACGTTATCTTTCAAATTGAGGCCGTTTTCGCTCAAAACGTTGTTTCTGGATCATAAAAAGTATCCAAAAACTGGTGTATATTGCACGGCGGAAATTCCTTAACCATGAAGACTGACATGAAAAAGACCAAAATCGTCTGCACCATCGGTCCCAAGACCGAATCCAAAGAAATGCTGGGCAAGATGCTGGATGCCGGCATGAACGTCATGCGCCTGAACTTCTCCCACGGCGACTACGCCGAACACGGTGGTCGCATCAGCAACCTGCGCGCTGTCATGGCCGAAACCGGCAAGCACGCAGCCATCCTGCTGGACACCAAGGGTCCGGAAATCCGCACCATCAAGCTCGAAGGCGGCAACGACGTCTCCCTGGTCGCCGGCCAGACCTTCACCTTCACCACCGACCAGACCGTGGTGGGCAACAAAGACAAAGTCGCCGTCACCTATGCCGGTTTTGCCAGCGACCTGCGCGTCGGCAACCGCATCCTGGTTGACGACGGCCTGATTGGCCTGGACGTCATCGAAATCACCGAGCGCGAAGTGATCTGTAAAGTGCTCAACAACGGTGACCTGGGCGAGAACAAGGGCATCAACCTGCCGGGCGTCTCCATCAAGCTGCCGGCCCTGGCCGAGAAAGACAAGCGCGACCTCATCTTCGGTTGCGAGCAAGGCGTTGATTTCGTTGCCGCCTCCTTCATTCGCAAGAAAGAAGACGTGCTGGAAATCCGTGAGCACCTGAAAGCCCACGGCGGCGAGAACATCCAGATCATCTCCAAGATCGAAAACCAGGAAGGCCTGGACAACTTCGACGAGATCCTGGCTGTCTCCGACGGCATCATGGTTGCCCGTGGCGACATGGGTGTCGAGATCCCGGTAGAAGAAGTGATCTTCGCCCAGAAGATGATCATCGAGAAGTGCAACAAAGCCCGCAAAGTGGTCATCACCGCCACCCAGATGCTGGACTCCATGATCAAGAACCCGCGTCCGACCCGCGCCGAAGCTGGCGACGTGGCCAACGCCATCCTGGACGGTACCGACGCAGTCATGCTGTCCGGTGAGTCCGCCAAGGGCAAGTACCCGCTGGAAGCCGTGACCATCATGGCCACCATCTGCGAGCGTACCGATGCCGTGATGCCGTCCAACCTGTCTGCTGCCAACGACAGCAACAAGCTGCGCATCACCGAAGCGGTCTGCAAAGGCGCGGTAGAGACCTCCGAGAAGCTGGACGCCCCGCTGATCGTGGTTGCCACCGAAGGCGGCAAGTCTGCCAAGGCCATCCGCAAGTACTTCCCGAAAGCCTGGATCCTGGCCATCACCACCAACAAGAAGACCGCTGCCCAGCTGGTGCTGACCAAGGGTGTGGTTGCTCACGTGGTTGACTCCATCGCCTCCACCGACGACTTCTATCGCATCGGCAAAGAAGCTGCGCTGGAAATCGGCATGGGCGTGAAGGGTGACGTGGTTGTCATGGTCTCCGGTGCCCTGGTACCGAGCGGTACCACCAACACCGCCTCCGTTCACGTACTGTAATCCGTCCTGAACCGATGAAAGCGGCGCCTGCGGGCGCCGTTTTTTTTTATCTCTCCCCCTGCTGCCCCTCTTGCGCCGGTGCTAGAATCCACGCGGATTTTACCCTGGTGGAAAATCCCCCGAACATCGCATAATCACCCGGACGCTTTATGCTCTCAACACGCTTCAAAAGAGCCTCGGCCACCCTGCTGCCGCTGCTCTGTTTACTCATCACCTTCTGGACCCCGAGCACCCTGGCGCAGGATCTGCCCCAGCGCGCCACCGTGCAGCGGGCGCTCGACGCCCTCGGCAAATCGGACACCCCCACGGCCAGCCAGCAGGCGGACCAGAAGTTCCTGACTGACACCCTCTCCCTCCTCGACAGCATCGACAAGGAGAAGAGCAAGGCCAAAACCCAGAGCGAACGCCTGCGCACCCTGCCGGCAGAGCTCAAGGAGATCGGCGCCAAGCTCGACGCCCTGACCCAGGGCAAGAGCCCGGAGCAGCTCAAGAGCGAATACGCCACCATGAGCCTGGCGGAGCTCGATGCCCGCCAACCCGAGATCATGGCCAACATGCAGGCGGCCCAGGAGGCCCTTGGCACCATCGGCAGCCAGATCACCAACCTGCAGACCCTGCCGGAGCGGGCCCAGGCCAGCATGAGCCGCGCCTATCAGCGCAGCCAGGAGATCCGCACCCGCCTCAACGCCGGGGACGGGGTGAGCAGCGCCGAGAAAATGAAGCTTAATGCCGAACTGGCCCTGCTGGATCTGCAACTGGCCAACCTGCAAAAGGAGCTGGACAACCGCACCAGCATGCAGGATCTGGTGGTCAAGCAACGGGACTATCAGAGTGCCCGCCTTGCCAGTGAAGAGCAGAAACTGCAGGCATTGCAGGAGCAGAGCAGCGCCAAGCGCCTGGGGGATACCGAGAAGACCGCCGAAGAGACCGGCGAACTGGTGGCCGCCGAAGACAACCCCCTGGTGCAAAAAGAGCAGGAGCTCAACTACCAGCTCAGCCAGCAACTCATCAGCTCCACCAACAGCCTCAATACCCTGGCCCAGAAGAACCTGCAGGCGAAGAGCATGCTGGAGCGCGGCACCCAGACCGAGCGCAACCTCAACGAACAGGTGCAGATGCTCAAGGGCAACCTGCTGCTCTCGCGCATCCTCTATCAGCTCTACCAGCAACTGGAAGCGGCCCCCTCCACCCTGGTGAAGAACCTGGAGGAGCAGATCGCCGACCTGCATCTGGCCCAGTTCGAACTGAGCCAGCAGCGTGACCAGCTGTTCCAGAAGAACCAGTATCTGGACAACCTCATTGCCAGCAGCGGCGAGACGGTGAGCGACGAAGACAGGGCCAGCCTTGCCAAGCTCATCGACACCCGCATCGGCCTGCTGGATCAGCTCAACCGCCAGATGGATGCCCAGCTCACCAACGCCATCAGCCTGCAACTGACCCAGCAGCAGCTGACCCGGGTCTATGCCTCCATCGAGTTCACCCTGCAGCAGCACATCTTCTGGGTGAGCAGCAACAAGCCCATCGATGCCAAGTGGTTCATCACCTGGCCGGCCCAGGCCTTCAAGCAGGCCTCCGACTGGGTGCTGAAACCGGACTGGAGCGGCTGGGGCGACATGCTGCTGGCGGTCTCCCTGCTCTCCCTGCCACTGCTGCTGGTGGGGGGCCTGCTGCTGTGGAAGCGCGGCACCCTGCTCGAGCGCCAGAAGAAGATCGTCAAGGATCTGGGACGTTTTCGTCAGGACAGCCAGTGGCACACCCCCCGTGCCCTGCTGTTCACCGTGCTGCAACGCCTGCCGGGCACCCTCTTCATCCTGGCCGCCGGCCTGCTGCTCGCCTATTGCGGCCTGCTGAGCCCGAGACTCATCTTCCAGATCACCCTGAACCTGGCCCTCGGCTACCTGGTGTTCAGCGTCTACCTGTCGGTGATGCGACCAGGGGGCATCGGCGAGACCCACTTCCGCATGCCGCGGGACGAACTGCAGGCCAAGCGCAACAGCATGCGCTACCTCTGGCTGCCCCTGCTGCCCCTCATCATGCTGTCGACCAAGGCGGTGGTGGAGCCCTCCTCCCTTGGCAACGACGTCATCGGCCAGGGCATGACCATGCTGCTGCTGGGGCTGACCGCCTACCTGGTGCTGCCCATCTCCCGCGCCCGCATCAAGGGCGAGGCGAGCATGTTGCAGACCCTGACCGCCGTCGCCCTGGCGCTGGCGCCGGTGGCCCT
Source organism: Aeromonas sp. R7-2 (assembly GCF_040908105.1). NCBI lineage: Bacteria > Pseudomonadati > Pseudomonadota > Gammaproteobacteria > Aeromonadales > Aeromonadaceae > Aeromonas > Aeromonas sp. R7-2. The sequence continues at coordinate 232,665 of NZ_JBFODC010000020.1, forward strand.
GATGGTGCTGGCAGCCCTTGGCTACTACTACACGGCCCTGAAACTCACCGGCAGGCTCATCGAGTCCTTCTACCTCATCATCATCTGGGGTCTGGTCTATCGCACCGCCCTGCGCGGTCTTGAGCTGGCGGCCCGTCGTCTGGCCTATCGCCGCGCGGTCGCCAAGCGGGAACACAAGACCCAGGAGGATGCGGAAGGGGGCGAAGCCATCGAAGAGCAACCCATGGATCTGGAAGAGGTCAGCCAGCAGTCCCTGCGTCTGACCCGCATCATGCTGCTGCTGGTGTTCGGCGTCGCCTTCTACTGGCTCTGGTCTGATCTGGTGGCGGTCTTCACCTACCTCGACAGCGTGGTGCTGTGGCACAAGAGCGAGGGGACCGGGGCCAACGCCGTGCTCTATCCCATCAGCCTGAGCGACGTGCTGACCGGCCTCTTCGTGTTTGGTGCGGCTCTGTCGCTGGCCCGCAACCTGCCGGGCCTGCTGGAGGTGCTGGTGCTCTCCAAGCTGCGCCTTGCTCAAGGCACGGCCTACGCCTTCACCACTATGCTCAACTACGCCCTGATCGGGGTGGGCAGCCTGACGGCGCTGGCCATGCTGGGGGTCCAGTGGGAGAAGCTGCAGTGGCTGGCCGCCGGTCTCTCGGTCGGTATAGGTTTCGGCATGCAGCAGATCGTCTCCAACTTCATCTCCGGCATCATCATTCTGTTCGAGCGCCCGGTGCGGATCGGCGACACCGTCACCATCGGCACCATCTCGGGCACGGTCAACAAGATCAGGATCCGCTCCACCACCCTCACCGACTTCGACCGCAAGGAGGTGATCATACCGAACCAGCAGCTGATGATAGAGCGGCTCATCAACTGGTCCCTGTCCGACACCGTCACCCGGGTCATCGCCCGGGTCGGGGTGGCCTATGGCTCGGATCTGGATCTGACCCGCAAGCTGTTGATGCAGGCCGCCATGGAGAACAGCCGGGTGCTGAAAGACCCGGCCCCCATCGTCTACTTCCTCACCTTCGGGCCCAGCACCCTGGATCACGAGCTGCGCTTCTTCGTGAGCGAGCTGGGGGATCGCAACCCGGCCATCGACGAGCTGAACCGCCGCATCGACGTGCTGTTCCGCGAGCATGGCATCGAGATCGCGTTCAACCAGATGGACGTCTACATCAAGAACATGCAGGGAGACGAACAGAAGGTGGAATCCCGCCCGGCGCTGCCGCCGGCAGGGAACCAGCCCGTCTGATCCCGCCCACTTCACAGGCCCCGTCACGGGGCCTGTTTTTTTCTGCCCGCCCCCCGCCTTGGAAAGCGCAGATCGCCCCCAATATAGGGAAGACAACGGACTGTCTGCACGAGGAACCCAATGGACTCGCTCTACGCCGTGGTGCTCTTTGCAATCTCGGCATCGGTCACCCCCGGCCCCAACAACATCATGGTGATGAGCGCCGGCGCCAGCGTCGGGATACGCAAGAGCCTGCCCCTGCTCATGGGGATCTGCGTCGGCTTCACCCTGATGCTGTTGCTGGTGGGGCTGGGCTTTGGCCAGCTCTTTACCCGCTTCCCCGAACTCCACATGTTCATCAAGTGCGCGGGCACCCTCTATCTGCTCTATCTTGCCTGGCTCATCGCCCGCCCGACGGACGGGATGGCTGACAGCAACGGGACCCGCCCGTTCGGCTTTTTCAAGGGTGCCCTGTTCCAGTGGGTCAATGCCAAGGCCTGGGTGGTTGCCACCGGCGCCATCGCCGCCTTCACCAGCGCGGGGAGCGACCCCTTTGAGCAGCACCTCGTCATCGCCCTGACCTTCTTCATCGTCTCTTTCCCCTGCGTCGGACTCTGGCTCCTGTGCGGTTCCCTGCTCAAGCGCTGGCTGGCAAACGATCTTGCCCGTCGCCGCTTCAACCAGGTGATGGCGGCCCTGCTGGTGCTGTCAGTGGTGCCCGTCATTCGCGAGATCCTGATCCCCGCCTGAGACGCCGGGACTCCCCTTTCCCTTGACCCGACGGATGGCCGTCGCAAAGGAGATGCAATGCAACAAGTGGTCTATGTGGCCAACCCGGTGAGCGGGTTGATCCATGTGTTTCGCATCGAAGCAGGCACCCTCGCCCCGCTGCAGGAAGTGCAGACCGGCGGCGAGGTGCAGCCCCTGGTCATCAGCCCGGACCGGCGCTGGCTCCATGCGGGGGTGCGCCCCGATTTTCGGGTGCTGAGCTTCCCCATCGCCGCCGATGGGCGGCTCGGGGCCCCGACCTCGGCGCCACTGCTCGGCAGCGCCTCCCACACCTGCATGGACGGCAGCGGCCGCCTCTTCTTTGCCGCCTCCTACGCCTTCAACCACGTCACCGTCTCCCGCCAGGATCAGGCGGGCCGGATGCAGCCCCCTCACCAGCGTCTCGACCACCTGATGGCGGCCCACTCGGTCACCTGGCTCCCGGGGCAAAACGGGGAGCAGGAGCTGCTGGTGGCCTGCCTGAAAGAGGACAGGGTGCGCCGCTTTGCCCTGGTGGACGAGAGGCTGGTTCCCCATCCGTTGGGGGACATTCACACCGCCCCCGGCGCCGGGCCCCGCCATCTGGCACTGCACCCGGACAACGGCGATCTCTATTGCCTCAACGAACTCGACGCCACCCTCAATCGCTACCACAGGGAGGCGGACGGACAGATAGTGGCGCGCGAGAGCCTGGACATGCTACCCCCAGGCTATGAGGGGGAGCGCTGGGGCGCCGACCTGCACCTGACCCCGGATGGACGTTTTCTCTACACCAGCGAACGGGCCAGCAGCCTGCTCACCCTGTTCGGCGTCTCCCCCCAAGATGGCGCCCTCACCCCCCTCGGCCACTTCCCGACCGAGGCCTGTCCCCGGGGCTTTGCCATCGACCACAGCGGCCACTGGCTCATCGCGACCGGGCAGCAATCCCATGAGGTGGCACTGCATGCCATCGACCCCGAAAGCGGCCAGCTCACCCCGGGCCCACGGAGCGAGGTGGGCAAGGGGGCCATGTGGGTGAGGGTGCTCGCCCTCCCCTGAGATGGCAAAAAACGGGCATAAAAAAAGCCATGGCACTGCCATGGCCTGCGTGAGCCGGCCCCCTCAGGAGCCGGTCACCTCCTTCAGGAAACCGGTGAAACGCTGCCAGGACTTGGCATCGGCATCGGCGCGGTAGTTGTCCGAGCCAAAAACGCTGAACGCGTGGGGGGCGCCGCTGTAGCTGGTCGCCTCGTGCTTCACCCCGGCGCTCTCCAGCTCGGCCACCAGCGCCGCAAACTGACCCAGAGAGACCGCCTCGTCGGCGCTGCCGTGCTGGACAAGCAACTGTCCCTTCGCCTCTTTGTAGTCCTGCCCGGCCGGGGTCTCCAGCCCGCCGTGTACGCTCACCACCCCTTTGAGATCCGCCCCGCTGCGGGCCAGCTCCAGCACGGCGGCGCCGCCAAAGCAGTAACCGAGGGCCACCGCATTGTCGAGCCGCCCCCCCTGCCTGCCCGCCTCCGCCAATCCCCCTTGCAGCAGGGTGCGCATCCTGGTCCTGTCCTGATAGAGGGCTCCGGTGAGGCGCTTCTTGTCTTCCACCGTGCTCGGCCTGACCCCGGCACCGAACAAATCTACGGCAAAGACACTGTAGCCCAGGGCCACCAGCATCTCGGCCCGCTTGATCTCGTAACCGTTGAGCCCGTCCCAGTCGTGCACCAGCACCACCAGGGGGGCATCCTTGTCGGCAGCCGCCAGGTAATAGCCCTCGAACGGCTTGCCTTCGACCTCGTAGCGCACCGCACCGGCCTCGGCCGCGCCGCTCCCCATCAGCCCCAGCAGAGCCAGGATCCATGCCCTCTTCATCCTTTCGTCCTCTCCCGTCAATGGTGCCCCTGAGTGTAGCCGCTTCACATGGGGAGCCCGGGTTCAGTGGTACGCAGGCCAAAAGAGAGAGGCCACCCGAAGGTGGCCTCTTTTTCATCATCTCAACGTACAGCAAGCCAGGCGCTTAATCCTTGGCGCTCTCCATGGCACCCGTTTCGGAGTGCTGGGGCAGGATGAGGTTGAGCAGGATGGCCGCCACCGAGGCCAGCCCCACACCCGCCAGGGCGAAGTCGCCGATCTTCATCTCCAGGGCACCGACACCCACGGTCAGGGTCACGGCCACGATGGCGATGTTGCGGGACAGCCCCAGATCCACCTTGGACTCCACCAGGGTCTTGAGACCGATGGCGGCGATGGATCCGAACAGCAGCAGCATGATGCCACCCATCACCGGCATGGGGATGGAGGTGAGCAGGGCGTTGAACTTGCCGAAGAAGGCCAGAATGATGGCGAACACCGCGGCCCAGGTCATGGTGACCGGGTTGAAGTTGCGGGTGATCATCACGGCGCCGGTCACTTCCGCATAGGTGGTGACGGGGGGACCACCGATGAAACCGGCGAAGCAGACGCCGATGCCGTCACCGGCCAGGGTGCGGTGCAGGCCCGGATCCTTGGTGTAGTCCTTGCCGGTCACGCCGCCGATGGCCAGCACGCCGCCAATGTGCTCGATGCAGGGGGCGATGGCCACCGGCAGCATGAAGAGGGCCGCGGCCCAGTTGATCTCCGGGGTCTCGAAGTGGGGCAGCGCCAGCCAGGGAGCGTTGACCATGCCGTCGAAACTCACCTGACCCATCAGCACGGCAGAGACATAACCGGCGATGACACCGCACAGGATGGGGATGAGCTTGATCCAGCCCTTGCAGAACACGGCGGCAATCAGGGTGACCGCCAGGGAGATGCCCGCCAGGGTCAGCGCCGTGGTGGCAGGCACCACCTGCTCACCGCCGGCACGACCCATGGCCATGTTGCAGGCTACCTGGGCCACCGACAGGCCGATCACCATGATGACGGGACCGATGACCACGGGGGGCAGCAGCTTGTGCACGAAGCCCATGCCACGAGCGCGAATGATGGCCGCCAGGATGAAATACATGAAGCCCGCGGCAAACAGACCGAACATGGTGGAGGGCAGGCCCCAGGTCTGGGTGGCATAGATGATGGGGGCGATGAAGGCGAAGCTGGAGCCGAGGAAGATCGGCACCTGACGACGGGTGCAGAGCTGGAACAGCAGGGTGCCTACACCGGCGCCAAGCAGGGCCATGGAGGGGTTCAGACCGGTGAGCAGGGGCACCAGCACCATGGCACCGAAGGCGACAAACAGAATTTGCAGCCCGGCGACGCTTTGCTTGACCAAGGAAAACATGGGTATCCTTAATTTTTTGATAACTGACAGGGATATTTGACACTTTTCAGTCATCACAAGACGTTTTCAAGGCAGCCAACGGGCCAAACGGCGTCATTTGTTGCCTTTTACTGCTTGGGGAGGGCATGAAACTGGCTTTTTAGGCGGGATTCGCTGCTACAAGCATCGAGGAAGCGATTTTACGCACTTTTATGGCCAACGCCAATCGTTTTTCCGGCGAGTTGACATGACAAGGCTTTCAACTGGTCGACGCAGATATCGCCCCAATCCCCTCTCTATACTCGAAGGCGTGACCCCACACCGACAAGGAGTTCCCCATGTCACTGCCCTCGTTCAAACCCAGCCAGCGCCGGCTGCTGCTGGGCTCGGCCATCGCCCTGGCCCTGTTCGCCACCCCGCTGAGCTATGACTTCGACCACCACCAGTGGCAGGCAAACCAGGCCCATGCCAAGTCCTGCTTCATTGCCGGTACCCGCATCCTGATGGCCGATGGCTGCGAACGCCCCATCGAGACCCTGCGGATCGGCGATCGGGTGCGGGACAGGCACGGGCAGAGCAACCGCATCCAGGCCATCGAGCGGGTGGCGCTGGGGGCGCGCAGGCTCTACGGGCTCAATCATCTGCCCCCCTTCTTTACCGCCGAGCACCCCTTCCTCACCACCCGGGGCTGGGCGGCCATCGCACCGGCCATGACCCGCACCGAAAACCCGGCCCTCGCCGTGCTGCCGCTCTTTACCGGCATGCACCTGCTGGGTTGGTCAGAGGGGGGCAGCGCGGGCAACCTGGCGCTGGCGCCGCACCCTGTCGAACTGCCGGTGGCCTCCCTCTCCTGGGTTGATGCCCCGCCCGCCACGGCGCTGTTCAACCTGATCCTCGATGGCAGCCACAGCTATGTGGCCAATGGGCTGATCGTGCACAACAAAGGGGGGGATGGCGGCAGCAACAGTGGTAGCGGAGGCGGCAACAGCGGCGGCGGAGGCAGCAACAGCAGCGGCGGAGGCAGCAACAGCAGCGGCGGAGGCAGCAACAGCAGCGGTGGGGGCAATAGTAGCCACAGTGGAAACAATAGCGGAAATGGAGGCGATAGTAGCCATAACGGAAACAATGGCGGGGACGACAGCGGCCACGGCGGCGATGACCGTGGTCAGGGCGAACATGCCGGTGGCGACCAGCACGCTGGCGGCGATCGCCACGGCGGTGGCGACAAGCATGCAGGCGGGGAGCGTCATGCCGGTGGCCGGGTGGACGACAACGGTGTGGACGCCGTCGACGCCAATGGCAACAAGCTTCGGGGCGATGGCAGCGTGGACGACAACGGTGTGGACGCCGTCGACGCCAATGGCAACAAGCTTCGGGGCGATGGCAGCGTGGACGACAACGGCGTGGACGCCGTCGACGCCAATGGCAACAAGCTTCGGGGCGATGGCAGCGTGGACGACAACGGCGTGGACGCCGTCGATGCCAATGGCAACAAGCTTCGGGGCGATGGCAGCATCGATGACCGCCTGGTGCCCCCGCCCGCTCAATAGGTGGCATCGTCCTGCCCCGCACACACAGCAGGGCGGAAAACAGAGAGGGTGGCCTGGGCCACCCTCTCTGTTTCTATGGCATCGTCATGCCCGCGACACGTGCGGGCAGGTCGCACCTCAGACCCGGCGATAGGGCAGGTAGACCGGCTCCCACATATGGCTCAGGATGTGCTCTTGCAGATCCTGACCGATGAGCGGGTGGGAGGGGTCGCGGCGCACGATATCCTTGAGCACTGCGGTCGCCACGTGCACCGAGATGTTGCGCAGCTCGCTGATCCTCGGGTAGACGGTGCCCCGGGCGAGATCCGCCTCGCTCACGCACTCCGCGAGCGCAAAGGCGGCGGTGGTGAAGATGTCCGGGCTTATCTCGCGGATCTGGCTGACGATGGCCGCCAGCCCCACGCCGGGGAAGATGAAGACGTTGTTGCCCTGACCGATGCGATAATCCTGCCCCTCATGGTGCACGTCCTTGAACGGGCTGCCGGTGGCGACGATGGCGCGCCCCTGGCTCCAGCGGAAGATGTCTTCCGGCAGGGCCTCGCAGTTGGCGGTGGGGTTGGAGAGGGGGAACACCATGGGGCGCTCGCAGTGAGTCAGCATCAGCTGGATGTGCTCCTCCTGGAAGGCGCCACCGGCGCCGCTGGTGCCGAGCAGCACTGTGATGGGCACGTGGCGCAGCACATCGGTCAGCCCCGCCTTGCCCGGCAGATCCCACTGGGCCAGCAAGAGGCCCGGCTTGGCGTAGCGGCGCTTGTACTCATCCAGCCCCTCGCGGTTGTCACACACCAGCCCCTGGGTATCTAGGATATAGATGCGATCCCGCGCCGCCTGCGGGTCAAGCCCCTCGCGGATCATCCCCGCGCAGATCTGATCCGCCACCCCGACCCCGCCAGCCCCGGCCCCGTAGACCAGGTAGTGCTGCTGGCCCAGGGTTTCCCCCTTGGATTTGACGGCCCCAATGATACCCGCCAGCACCACGGCCCCGGTGCCCTGGATGTCGTCGTTGAACGACGGCAGCGCCTGCTGGTAGCGGGCCAGGTTGTTGAAGGCGTTGGACTTGCTGAAGTCCTCCCACTGCAGCACGGCGTTGGGGAAGTGGCGCTTGACCCCGGCCACGAACTTGTCGATGAAGTCGTCGTACTCCTTGCCGCGAATGCGCCTGTGGGGCTGACCCAGGTACATGGGGTCATCCAGCAGCGCCTGGTTGTCGGTGCCCACGTCCAGCGCGATGGGCAGGCAGCAGGCGGGGTGGATGCCCGCCCCCAGGGTATAGAGGGCGAGCTTGCCGATGGGAATGCCCATGCCCCCCACCCCCTGATCGCCGATGCCGAGGATCCCCTGGCTGTCGGTCACGACGATGATGCGCACCGCCTTGGCATCCATGTGGCGGGCGAGGGAGCCCATGTCATCGACGTTCTTCGGGGTGATGTAGAGGCCGCGCGGCTTCTGGAAGCGGTGGCTGAACTCCTGGCACGCCTTGCCCACGGTCGGGGTGTAGATGTAGGGGGTCATCTCCTCCACGTGGCGGGACAGGAGGGCGTAGAACAGGGTTTCGTTGCGATCCTGCAAGGCTCGCAGGTTCTGGTACTTCTCGATGTCGCTGCAGGCGCTCAGGAAGGCCTCATAGACCCGCTCCAGCTGGGCTTCGAAAGTCTGCACCTGGGGCGGCAGCAGGCCGCCCAGCTCAAAATCGGCCCGCTCCTGTTCGGTGAAGGCGGTGCCCTTGTTGAGGTTGCGATCGTTGAGCAGATTGGTGCCCGTCAGCGCAACGGGGCGAAAATCGTGACCCTGTGCATCTTTCCACAGCAGATATTGTCCGGTAGCCATAGTCATTCTCTTTGATTTACATGAAGTTGCCATCAGGCAGGAGAGCAAGGCTCAGAATGCTGGGGATCATATGACGTTTGCCGATCCGGTTTTGTGAGCTTGGACAAACCCTGCGGCCAAAGGCGCCTTTGCCGGGGCAGCCGAAGGTTGCTCCCACGCCCGCCTTGGCGCAAGATCCCGACACGCCCCTGTGGGCATCCCTTTGCGAGCAACGGAGCACCATGACCCCTTCCTCTTCCCCCGCTTTTCTCGTCAGCGGCGTCATCCTCGCGGGCGGTCGCGCCACCCGCATGGGGGGCGATGACAAGGGCTGGGTGCCCCTCGCGGGCACTCCGCTGATCGAACACGTGCTGACCCGCCTGCGCCCCCAGGTGGACGAGGTGCTGATCAACGCCAACCGCAGCCAGGCTCGCTACCGGCAGCTTGCTCCCGTCATCGGGGACGCGCAGGCCGACTTCCAGGGGCCGCTGGCCGGCATGCTGGCGGGGCTGACGGCGGCCCGTCACGACTGGGTGCTGTTCGTCCCCTGTGACGGCCCCGCCCTGCCCCTTGATCTGATGACCCGCTTTCGCGCCGCCATCACCCCGGACACCGATCTGGTGGTGGCCCACGACGGGGAGCACCTCCAGCCCGTGGTCGCCCTGCTGCGCCGCGCCCTGCGCCCCTCCCTGAGCCAGGCGCTGGCGGACGGGGAGCGCAAGACCGGGGCCTGGTTTGCCCGCCACCGGATGGCGGTGGTGCCCTTTGCCGATCTGCCCGACGCCTTCGTCAACCTCAACAGCCCGGCCGAACTCGCCGCCTGGGAGGCAAGGCTGCGGGAAGGGGGCGCGCCATGAGCCCCCTGCCCCTGCTCGGCTTCGTCGCCTGGAGCGGCACCGGCAAGACCACCCTGCTGGAGCGCCTCATCCCGCGCCTGGTGGCCCGCGGTCTGCGCCTCGGGGTGCTCAAGCACACCCACCACGCCTTTGACATGGACCAACCCGGCAAGGACAGCCACCGCCTGCGCCAGGCGGGCGCCACCCAGGTGATGGCGGCCTCCGACCGGCGCCACGCCCTGATCCGGGAGACCCCGGAGGGGGAGCCCCCCTTCGAGGCGCTGCTGGCCCGCTTCGATGGGAGCGCCCTGGATCTGCTGTTGGTCGAGGGGTTCAAGCACAGGCGCTTTCCCAAGGTGGAGCTGTATCGCGCCGCCATCGGCCGACCCCTGCTCTTCCCCGATGATCCTGACATCGTCGCCCTCGTGAGCGACGCCCCCCAGGCCACGACCCTGCCCCGGTTCCCCTTCGAGGATCTGGAGGCCATCGCCGACTTCATCTGCGCCCGCTTGCCCCCGCACGCCCCCCGTCAGGCCCCGCCGCCCCTTCGCCTCTGCGCCCGGCTGCTGGCGGCCCTGCCCCCATCGGCAGAGCAGGGCGTTGTGCCCGGCTTGCTCAGTCAGGACGAGGCGGGCACCCTGCTGGTGCGCCCGGTGGACGGGGGCCACGACAGTGCCAACTGCCGCATCGAACGGGCGCCGGGTAGCGCGGCCCTTCCCCCCGGCGAGCGGGTCATGGTGCGCCTGCCGACAGGTGCGCCCCCATGAACCGGAGAAACGACGCAGGTCAAGGCGAATGCCGTCCCCCTTGCTATCCTCACAACCCTGACCCGAGATAAGAGAACGCCCTTGCGCCTCAATGCCCCGCTCTCCCGCTTCGATCTGCTCATCTATGGCCGCTACCGCCTGGTCCACGGCCTGCGCATCGCCCTGGCCTTCACCCTCACCTTCCTGCTGACCCGGGAGCTCAAGCTGCCGGAGAGCACCTGGCCCCTCATCACCCTGGTGGTGGTGATGGGCCCCATCTCGTTCTGGGGCAACGTGCTGTCGCGCGCCCTGCAACGGGTGGTGGGCACCGTCTTTGGCGCCGCCTGCGGGGTGGTGGCCCTCTATCTGGAGCTCTACTCCCTGCCCCTGATGCTGGCCTGGTGCTGCGCCATCATGTTCCTGTGCGGCTACCTGGCGCTCGGCAAGCGCCCCTATGTGGGGCTGCTCATCGGCATCACCCTGGGGGTCATCGTCGGCGGGGTGCCCGGGGACATCGAGACCGCGCTCTGGCGCAGCGGCGACGTCATCCTGGGATCGGTGCTGGCCCTGCTGTTTTGCAGCATCTACCCCCAGCGGGCCTATACCCACTGGCGTCTGCAGATGCACGACACCCTGCAGCAGGCCGGGCGGCTCTACCACACCCACCTCTCCCCCAACGTGCTGGAGCGCCCCAAGCTCACCCGAAGCCATGCCCGCCTGCTCGCCAAAATAGTCAGCCTGCGCCCACTGCTGGTCCCGGCGGTCAAGGAGACCCGCCTTGGCAGCCCGCTGTTCGAGGCGACCCAGACCACCCTTCGCAACAGCGTCTGCACCCTGGAGATGCTGGCCAACACCTATTGGCGGGATCGCCAGAGCCACTTCCTGATGCAGAGCCACCCGGGGCTTCGCGCCTGCCAGCAGGCGACGGAGTCAGTGCTCACCGAACTCGCCCTCATGCTCAAGAGCGGTGATACCATGGCGGCCGACCAGGCCATCGGCCACCTGCAAGAGGCCGCCGCAAGGCTCGATGGGGACGCAAGCCAGGCGCCAGGCCAGGGACACGACCCCACCCTTGGCGGCTACCTCTGGCTCAATCTCCATCTCATCGAGCAGCTCGCCCACCTCCATCGCCTGCTGGGGCTGGTGCTGCAACCCTATGCCAAGCCCTCGGCCCGCCCCTGATCGCGCCTCCTGCAACCGCCCACAAAAAAGCCCCGCCGATGCGGGGCTTGTTTGTCTCGGGCTCGCGCCTTAGCTTGCACGAGCCAGGGGCTGCTCCGGAGTGAGGTAGAGGGAGAAGTCCTCTATCCCCGCCTTCAGGGCGGCAAAGCAGTCGGGGTCGATGGCCGTGCCCAGGTTTTCCGCCATCATCTCCAGGGCCCTCGGCACCGGGATGGCATCCCGATAGGGACGCTTGGCGGTGATGGCATCGAAGATGTCGGCGGTGGTGATGATGCGCGTCTCCAGGGTGATCGCCTCCCCCTTGAGCCCCTTGGGGTAGCCCATGCCGTCGAGTCGCTCATGGTGGGCGCCAGCCACCTGGGCCAGCTCCTCGAAGGCGCCGATGCGGCTCAGGATCTCCTCGGTGTAGGCGGCATGCATCTGCACCGCCGCCCACTCCTGCTCGTCAAGCTTGCCCGGCTTGTCGAGGATGGCGTTGCTCACCCCGAGCTTGCCCACGTCGTGGAGCAGGGCACCCCGCTTGAGCCAGCGTCGCCGCGCCTCGGACATCCCCATCTGGGCGGCGAGGATGTCGGTATAGAGCGCCACCCTGCCGCTGTGCCCCGCGGTATAGGGGCTCTTGGAGTCCACCACCTGGCCGAAGGCCGCCGCTATCTCGTCCAGATAATCCTCATCCAGCGCCACCTCCCCCTGCCCCGCCGGGTGGGCGAAGACCCGCTCCGCCAACGCGGGATCCGCCAGCCCTTGCCAGAAGGCCTCGTCTGCCAGCGCCTCGAAGGCCCTGACCAGGGCGGGATCAAACCAGTTGCCGCTGCGCTCGCGCAGCTCCCTCATCGCCGCGTCCGGTCCGGCGGCGGCGTGAAACACGTCCACCACCTGACAGAGCAGGGCGATGCGGGAGAAGAGCGGGATGGCCTCTCCCGCCAGTTGTTGCGGCCGCCCTTTGCCGCTCCAGTGCTCATCCAGGGAGAGGATCCCCTGGGCCACCTCGTCGCTGAAACGCAACTGGCGGGCGATGTCCGCCCCCCGGTGGCAGCGGGTCAGGATCAGCTCGTTGGCTATCTGATCCCCGTTGCGAAAGATGTGGAACAGGCTGCGAAAACGGCCCAGCAGATCCGCCTGCAAGCCGGTGTGGCCCAGCACGAAGTTGACCACCTCGGAGAGGGAGCCATCCACCAGCTTGAAGTCGCGCTTGAAGTGAAGATCGTCGGTGAGATAGAGCTCGCAGATGCGGGCGGCATTGCTGCTGCACCCCAGATCCTTGAGCAACAGGGTGTAGTAGAGGTCGTGGCGCTGCCGGGCATTCAGTCCCAGTTGCTCCCCCAGACGAGAGCCTATCCAGCAACAGCGGATGCAATGGCCTCTCGGCTGCCCTTCCGTCATGTCCAGGGCATGGCTGAGAGAACCAATCAGCTCTGCCAAACGCAATCCATTTACCGTCATAGCCCACTCCCTCTACATCGGGGCGTACTTGCCCGCAGGCATGTATAGCATTTGTTGGGAGTAAAGGATCAGGGGCGCGACAAATTATACCTTCACCGCTCCCCGGCTTGCCGCCGCATCGCGCTGCTCGCGGCTCAGGGTCGAGACCAGTTTGTCATCCAGATAGAGATCCAGCCGCTCCCCGCGCATCTCTCCCCGCATCAGGCTGCGCTGACCGTCGATGTAGTGGATCTCCATCTGGGCGGTGCGCTCGTCCGGGTAGCTCACCTGTACCTCGCGCACCCCTTGGGGCAGCAGGGCCAGCGGCACCTGGTTGAGGGCAGGATCCAGGTGCGGGTTCACCTTGATGATCGCATCGCTCTTCTGATCCACCAGGGCGGGCGCCTTGCCGGTGATGGGGTTCTTGCCGGACCAGAATTCGATGGTGTTGAACACGAAGAGATCCGCCGTGGCCGCCAGGCCATAGACGGGGGAGAGCAGCACGAAGACGCCGGCACGGCCGTAGCGGTTGTCCACCACGCTGAGGTTGCCCTTGGTCACCATGGAAGAGAGGCCCATCTGACCCATGCAACCACCGAGCCCCAGGCTCGCCCCCACTCCCAGCAGCAGGGCCAGTGCCCTGCCTCTCTGTCGTACTGCCATTGTTGTCTACCTGCTCAATAAAAAGGAGGCGGCAGCCTAAACAAGGGGGCCGGGCGGCACAATGACGAAGGGGGGCGTCATACAGCCAGGGTTCAGCCTGGCCGTCCGATCGCTCACTCTGTTGGCAATCTTGCGGTCAGCCCCTCAGATGGAGAGGGCCGACACCGTCTGGGAGACCCTGTCCGCCTCCTGGTGGATCTCGCTCATCAGCTTGTCCACCCCGGCGATCTGCTGCTTGCCGAGTTCGGCGCTGCCCGCCACCCCGGCCATGTCGTCGGTCACCCTGGCGGTCAGCTCGCGGTTCTTCTGCACCACCCTGGCGATCTCGTCGGTAGAAAGCGACGTGCGGGCGGCCAGCTGGCGCACCTCGTCCGCCACCACCGCAAACCCGCGCCCCTGCTCACCCGCCCGCGCCGCCTCGATGGCAGCGTTCAGGGCCAGCAGATTGGTCTGATCGGCGATGGCGCTGATGGTCGAGACGATGGCCTCGATGCTTCTGGACTGCTCGTTGAGCTGGCCGATGAGGGCGATGGCCTCATCCACCTGGGAAGCGATGAGGGAAGAGGTCTGCACCACGGCGCGCAGCAGGCCCGCCCCCTCCTCTGCGCTGTGCAGGGTTTCCTGGGCGGTGCTGTGGGCCAGGCGGGCGGCCTCCCGGGTCGCGTGGTTCTGCTCGATGCGCGCGGTGATGTCGCTGGCGAACTTCACCACCCGCACCACCTTGCCGCTGCCATCCCGGATGGGGTTGTAGGTCGCCTCCAGCCAGACGGCCTGCCCACGACTGTTGTGGCGCATGAAGAGGCCGGATTTGAACTGACCCCGGGCCAGTTCTTCCCAGAAACGGGGCTGCTCGCGCAGAAAGGCCTCGTCACAGAAGATCCTGTGGTGCCTGCCCGCGATCTCCCCCAGGGTGTAACCCATGACGCTCAGGAAGTTGGCATTGGCATGGATAATGTCGCCGTTCGGGGTGAACTCGATCATGGCCCGGGAGCGGTCCAGCGCCTCGGTCAGCGCCTCGAGCCGCCCAAGCCGCTGGTGCTGTTCGGTGACGTCGCTGGCAATCTTGAGTACCCGGGTCACCCGGCCCTGGTGCTTCACCGGGAAATAGGTCGCCTCCAGCCAGCGCGTCTCCCCCTGCCGGTTCACGCGCTCGAAGGTGCCTGACTGCACCTCCCCCTGGGCCAGGCGGCGCCAGAACTGGCGATAGTCACCTGACTCCCCCCAGGCCCTCGGACAGAGCTGGCTGTGGGGCTGCCCAATCAGTTCGGCGGCACCATATCCCATCAGGGCCAGGAAAGGAGTGCTCGCCTCCTGGATGATCCCCTCCGGGCTGAAGATGACGGTGGCGGCACCCGCCTTGATCGCCTCTATGATGCCCTGCTCCTCGTCGAGCCGGGTCTGGCATGCCTGCAACTGCGCTTTGAGCTTCTGATTGAACATGACACTTCTTCCTCGTTGACCATCCCCATGGGCACCACGGCCTCACCCACAGAGGGTATCGGCACCGCCAGCGCCGACATAAGTGGTCGGACGACTGAAACGAATGGGGCGCGCAGTGTATAGAAAAGCGGCGATGCCGCCAAGGGCTCCCAATACGCAGCCCAGGCGAAAGAGGATCAGCCCGGCGGTGAAAAAGGCGGCTAACGAGCGGGAACGCACTCAAGACAGGCGGGATTGCCGGCAAAGCCGAACCGTTCGTAGATAGCGCGCCCATCACTGCTGGCATGAAGCCACAGCTTGCCCAGTTGCTGCTCGCGGGCATACGCCACCATGGCCACCAGCAGGGCGTTCGCCATTCCCCGTCTGCGCCAGGCCGGCCGGGTGTAGATGTTGAGCAGGTACCCTTCCCGCCCCGCCAGATTGCCCGGGTAGGGCGGGCGCACGAAGAGTGCCAGGGTGGCGCACGCCACCACCTCGCCCTCCTCCTCCTCCACCCAGCTACGGGCGCTGCCCTCTTCCTGCGCCTGAATGAAGTAGGCCTGCGTCGCCTCCCTGAGGACCGGATCCTCATCGGGCCGGGCAAGTTCCCCCACCTCGCAAAAGAGCGCCATGCGCAGTGTCGTCAGGGCAGGAATATCGGCCGCCAGGGCCTCGCGTACCTTCATCTCTTCTCCTTTGCATTCCTTTCCCACCCGTCAGTCAGGCAGGGCTCGTGTGCGGCCACCTTACGCCGGAGGCGAGCGACGGGCAAGGCGCCAGCTGTCGAGCCCCAGGGGGCCCGCCCCCCACACGGCCAGGGTCAGCAGCATCCAGCCCCACAACTGGTGATCGTGAAAGCCTCCCGCCCAGAGGGCTGGGTAGGAGATGACCGCCATGGCGTTGAAGCCAAACAGCAGCAAGGCGACCGGACGGGTGAAGAGGCCCGCCAGCAGGAAGAGGGGCAGCAACAGCTCGGTCGCCGTGCCCGCATAGGCCGCCCACTGCCAGGGCAGCAGGGGCACCTGATATTCGAACTCGAACAGATAGAGGGTGCTGTCCCAGGCCGTGAACTTGAGCCATCCGGATCGCAGAAAAATTGTGGCGACCCAGAGCCTGGCAAGCAGCAACAGGCCACCGCTGCACCAGGGCAAGATGCGTTCAACAAGGGGGCCAAGGGGCCTGGCAAGGGTTTGCGTTGTCATGGGGCAAGCTCCAGATCGACCAGCAGGTCGAGGGTGATGAGGGGGGCCAGGTGTTCGGCCATGGCGGGATCCTGAGCCAGCAGGCTGGCCAGCGGCCTGCCCTGCAGGCAGCCTTGCAGCAGACACCAGGCGGCGGCATCCAGGGGAATGGGGTCGACCCGGTGTCCGGGGCGTTTCTTCAGTGCCAGGGAGCAGACAGCATCCAGCTCCCTGACCGTCTCACCGCCGTGCAGGGCCATCTGCCAGAGCGCCAGCACCGGATGGGGGCTCTCCAGGAGTTGCAGATCGCAAGCAGGATGCAGCACCAGCCGCTCCCAGTGGTCAGGGGTCATGGCGGCAAGCCGCTCGGCAGGCCAGCGCCGCGTCTCTGGTGCAAGCAGCGAGACCCGCTCCAGCCCCCACTCGAAGCGGGCCAGATCCCCGAGCCAGGGCAACGCGGCCGTGGTGGGCAAGCGTGCCAGCCAGTCGCCAAAGCCCTCCCCGTAGTCCATGACGCACCCCTCCTCCAGAGGTGCCGCCAGCACGAACCCTCGTGCCGCCGCCTCAAAGAAGGTCTCGCCAACCATGGCGCGTACCGCGGGGTAGCTGCTGGCGAGCACCTCGGTGAGGCCGAGGATGAAGTTGTTGCGATAGATCTGCAACAGGGCGTCGGGGGCAAAGCGTCCCGGCTGGATGTGCCCGAGGATGGTATCATCCTGGCCGAGCAGACCGCTCGCAAAAGCGCGTTGCAGGGAAGCAAGCTCAGACATAAGTGGCCTCCCCGAGCAGCCCGCTCGCAAAAGCGCGTTGCAGGGAAGCAAGCTCACACATGGGCGGCCTCCACGAGCAGACCGCTCACAAAAGGGCCTTGTGGGGAAACAAGCTCAGACATAAGTGGCCTCCCCGAGCAGGCCGCTCGCAAAAGTACCTTGCGGGGAAACAAGCTCAGACATGGGCGGCCTCCCTGGATGTTTGCTGCGCCGCGCTCAGGATCTCGCTGGCACGCTGCGCCTCTCCCAGCAGCACCGGCAGCGGGGGGATCGCCAGATCCCATTCAATCAGGGTGGGGATGGCGCGCTGCTGGCAGACCTGCTCGTAGAGCGCCCAGACGGGCTCGGCCACGGGGGTGCTGTGGGTGTCGATATAGAGGGGCCCCTGAGGCAGGTGCTTCTCGGTAAAACCGGCCAGGTGAATTTCGCCGACCGTGTCGAGGTCGATAGTCGCCAGATAGTCGTCCATCTCCAGGCCGTGATTGACCGCACTCACATGGAGGTTGTTGAGATCGAGCAGGACGCCGCAACCGCTGCGCCCAGCCAGCTCGGCCAGAAACTCGGCCTCCCCCATCTCCCCCGCCAGTTGCAGGTAGGAGGAGGGATTCTCGATGAGCAGTTGTCTGCCCAGTGTCTGCTGCACCCGATCTATCTTGTCGCTCATGTGCAAAAGAGCGGCCCGGGTGTAGGGCATGGGCAATAGATCGTTGAAATAGCGCCCGCCGATGCTGCCCCAGCTCAGGTGCTCCGACACCCGTACCGGCGAGATGGCCGCCACCAGGGCTGCCAGCTGGCGCAGGTGCCCGGCATCGAGCGGATCGGCGGAGCCCAGCGACATGCCGACTCCGTGAAGGCTCACGGGGTAGTGCCTCGCAAGCTCCGCCAGCACCTCGAAGCCCTGGCTGTGGCGCTCGAAGTAGTTTTCGCTGTGTACCTCAAGCCAGCCCACTCCGGGCAGGGTGTGGCGGATCTCGTCGTAGTGCGGGGGGCGTAAACCGATACCGATCAAGGGGTTCATGGCTGGGCTCTCAATAGATAGGGCCATGATGTGGCGGGCGCCACACCATGGCATGCGGCTTACTTGGGTTGCAGGGACCCGCCAGCGAGCTTCTCGCACAGCCCCTTGGGCACCACCACGAAGGCATCCCCCTGGGCATCCATCTTGGCGGTGCCGGCGCAGGATCCGCCCTTGGTGGCGCAATCGTTCTTGCCCGCCTTGACCACGCCGTAGCACTTCTCCTTGTCATCCGCAGCCATGGCCGGCGCGGCGATGAACTGGGCACCCAGGGCCAGCAGACCCGTCATGGCAGAGGCGATGGCAGTACTTTTTTTCACGTTCATGTCTCTATTCCTTGTTGTCGAGAGTGATGTCTCCGGCGCATCTCATCCGGCTACGTTCAATAGAACCGGACGAGGGGGGAAAAGATTTCCCAAAAAACGGCATCAACTCGCTATTAATAAACAAGAAATCGGTAACCATCTGATTTAAAGGCATAACATACGATGAAAAAAACAGGACGACGAGTTCCTCTCCCATGGTGTTCATGGCCGTTGACCCCGTCACTCGCCGTCCACCCCTTGTCTGCTTTGCACCCGAGGGGCCTATAGTGTCTTGAGTCCTTCCACCCAAAGGTGTCCCATGAACGCTCCCCGTCCCTCCAGATGCACCCTGTCGCTGCCCATCTTCATCCCGGGCCTGCTCTTCATCCTGGCGCTGCTGGCCATCTGCTCCCTGGCCCCGGAGGCCGCCGCCCGCTTCTTCGGCAGCGGCCAGAGCTGGATAGCCCAGCACTTCAGCTGGTTCTATGTGCTGGTGGTCGGCATGTTCCTGATCCTGCTGCTGGTGATCGCCTTCAGCCACTTTGGCAACATTCGCCTCGGGCCGGACGATGCCCGCCCGGAGTTCAGCTTCACCTCCTGGCTCGCCATGCTGTTCGCCGCCGGCATGGGGATAGGGCTCATGTATTTCGGGGTGGGCGAGCCCATGAGTCACTTCGTCACCCCGCCCCAGGCGACGCCCCTGACCCAGGTGGCCGCCCGCGAGGCCATGGTCACCACCTTCTTCCACTGGGGCTTTCACGCCTGGGCCATCTACGCCATCGTCGGCCTGGTGCTGGCCTACTTCGGCTTTCGCTACAACCTGCCCCTGACCATCCGCTCCGGCCTCTATCCCATCTTCAAGGAGAAGATCCACGGGCCGCTCGGCCACGCGGTGGACGTCTTCGCCCTGGTGGGCACCATCTTCGGCATCGCCACCACCTTGGGCTATGGCGTGATGCAACTCTCGGCGGGGATCACCCGCCTCACCGGCATGGACACCTCGGGGGAGCTGTTTCGCTTCGGCCTCATCGGGGTCGTCATCACCCTCGCCGGCATCTCGGCGGTCACCGGTCTCGACAAGGGGGTGAAGCGCCTCTCCGAGCTCAACCTCTTTCTCGCCATCGTGCTCCTGCTGTTCGTGCTGGTGGCCGGCCCCACCCAGTACCTGCTGGGGGCCCTCTCGGAGAACATTGGCAACTATGTCTCCTCTTTGAGCCAGCTCACCTTCCGCACATTCACCTACAGCGAGACCCGCCAGGCGGGCTGGTTCGGCAACTGGACCCTGCTCTACTGGGCCTGGTGGATCTCCTGGTCCCCCTTCGTCGGTCTCTTCATCGCCCGCATCTCCCGCGGACGCACCCTGCGCGAATTCATCCTCGGCGTCCTGTTCGTGCCCACCGCCTTCAACCTGCTCTGGATGACGGTGTTCGGCAACGCCGCCATCTGGGCCAGCCAGCATGAGGGGGGCACAAGCCTCATCGACTCGGTCGGCAACATCGACACCCTGCTGTTCAACTTCTTTGACCTCTTGCCGGGAGCGGACATCACCTCGGCCCTCGCGGTGATCCTCATCAGCGTCTTCTTCGTCACCTCCGCCGACTCGGGAGCCTTCGTCATCGACAACATCGCTACCCAGGGCAAGGAGGGCTCACCGGTCTGGCAGCGCCTGTTCTGGGCTCTGCTGCTCGGGGTCACCGCGGGTACCCTGATGAGCACAGGGGGGCTGGCGGCACTCCAGTCCATGACCCTCATCGCCGCCCTGCCGTTTGCCTTCATCATGGTGCTGCTCTGCCTCGGACTCTGCCGCGGCCTTGTCGCGGACAAGGAGCACTCGGCCAGGCGCCTCTCCCCCGCCACTGACTTCTGGAACGGCAAGCAGTGGCGCACCCGGATGGATCACCTGCTGCGCCCCTCCACCGAGCAGGAAGCCCGCGCCTTTGTGGACAAGGTCGCCCTGCCCGCCCTGACGGCCCTGAGTCAGGAGTTCGCTGCCCGCGGCATCACCTGCCGGGTCGAAGAGGATGGGCCGGATCAGTGCCATCTGCTGGTGCCTCAGCAAGGTCGCCGGGACTTCTGCTACGGGGTGCGCATCGAGGCCCGCCCCGCCCCCGCCTTCAACCCCCTGGAGGCGGCCCACAACCACGATTCCGAGGCCCGCATCTTCGAGCCCATCACCTATTTTGCCGATGGCCGCGCCGGGTACGACATCCAGTACCTGACCCGGGACGAGCTGAGTGCCGACGTCTTGCGCCAGTACGAGCGCTATCTGGTGCTGAGCCAGGACGAGGGGCAGGATCTGCTGAGCAGCGCCCCCGAACATACCCAGCCAACCCAGGGAGAGTGATGACCAGGCAGGGATCAAGTCAGCTCCCCGCCCAGAGCTTATGGCCGGGCACACTGGCGGCGAGGGCTGCCCCCACAACCCATCACAACAGAGAAAGGGGCCCCAGGGCCCCTTTCTCGTCACTGCCTCAACCGGCGTTGGTGTCAGAGCCTCACCGGCTCAGGCGGTTTTCACGCACTTCTGGATAAAGCTGTTCTTGGCCGCCCCGGCGAGCTTCTTGTCCGCTGCCGCCTTCTCGCACTGGGTCGCCTTGTCGGCGGCTGCGTCCGTCTTCAGGCACTTTTGCACGAAGCTGTTCTTGGCCGCGCCAGCCAGCTTCTTGTCGGCGGCCGCTTTCTCGCACTGGCTTGCCTTGGCACTGGCAGAGGCATCTTTGACGCACTTGCCCACAAAGCTGGTCTTGGCGGCGCCCGCCAGCTTCTTCACCGCCGCCTGGGCCTCGCACTCTTGCTGCGCGCCAGAGGTCGCGCTCTGGGCTACCCCCATTCCCATGCCCATGACCGTCACACACAGACTCAACACCATCAGGATCCGCTTCATATGTCACACTCCCATTGTTCTATCCATTGTGATTGGCCCCCACTCACGCGGGCCAAACGAGGCACTCTTGCCTCGCTGCACTATAGTCCCCCTGCCCCGTGACAACAAAATGCCCCTTCCTCCTCGACAACCCCCTCCTTGCCCCCGCTCCGGCCACCCGGCGCCTTCACTTCAATTGTTGAGCTGGCGCAAAAATCCAGCGCTTCCTTGCGGTTGCGTCAACTTTTGACTGGTTTGCGTATGAGGCTTGAGGATATGCTGGTCATTCGGCGCCTACAGCACCATCCGGGCCCCGCCCGCTGGTCTATGGAGCACATTGGAAGCTGTAATCCAGGGGCGGTAGCGTTGGAATGTTTTAATTTATATTGAATACTAAGACCCAAATATTTTTATATCTCGATTTATACTGTCCATTTTAAAGAAATAATCAATGTCATGGCATCTATAAAAAGCCATTTGGATATGCCGCTTAGTATTAAATGTTTGGCTTTTATAATAAAGGAATTTTATGGGTATAATTAAAAAAGACGTCATGGATAATCATCTCAAAAACCATCCTGACGAACGCGCTATTGTCACACCTTTCCTTGATGGCTTTGACATCATGTGGGCTAATAAAAGAAGGTCGCACAACACTGAATTATCCATATATTTCTTATCACCACTCCAACATTACAAAGAATCATACGGGTTTGAAAATGAGGTTCTACTTGCATATGCTCCTTACAAAAAAATGGAGCCAAGAACACTGCAAGCTATTGAACAAACCTTTTCAGACTCACCTGCAAAAGGTAGGGTGGAGACATTAAACTACTTTCTCATATCTGATGATGAGAATATATCAGACTGGCTTGACTCATATTTATCTTCCAAACAAGAGACAAGAATAATAGTCTCATTCTCCAAAGATGAACTATTAGAAAACAAAGATAATGGATGGTACCTAAGAAACAAACTAAGCAATAATTTTTTTGGGAGAGACTTGTTTAACTACTCTCTTCCTTTGGTTGAAGACACTTATTTCTTTGGCAGACAAGCTGAAACAATGGAATACTTTGATGCCGTAAGGAGAAGTGAAAACAAAGGAATATTTGGCCTTCGAAAAACAGGTAAAACGTCCTTATTATTCAAGGTGAAACGTTTGTGTGAATCTGAAAGAAAGATTCATACCTACTACATAGATTGTAAGCAGCCTCATATCAGGAAATCCAGATGGTTTGAACTACTGGAGGATATTTCAGAACAAATACGCGTAGGCTTAAACATTAAAAAGAACAAGGCACATGTATTCAATGAAAGGCTGGCATCTAAAAGTTTTGTTGATTTAATAAGAGAAGTGAGTTTAAGAAATGCGAAAATTTGCTTAATGCTAGATGAAGCCGAGTATATATCTTTTATTTCCCCCCTAGATATTCACTGGAAAAAAGATTATTTAGAATTCTGGCAAACATTATGGTCTGCTCAAAGCCAAGTAAAGTGTTTAAGTTTAATTATTGCTGGTGTTAATGCCAGCATTGTTGAAACAGATCTAGTTGATGGTGTACAAAACCCGCTGTTCGGCATAGTGCCCCATAAATATCTAACTGGCTTTAACAATGATGAATGCCGAACAATGTTAAAGAAACTAGGCCGAAGAATGGGTATCGACTTCAATTCAGAAACATGTGAGGTAATTAGACGCTGGTATGGTGGACATCCACTCTTAGTTAGACAAGCATGTAGCACTCTGAATTCATTTTTATCAAAAAAAGAAGAACGACCTTTTGTTATTACTTTAGATGTTTTTGACAAGCATAAAGAACTAATCGATACCGAGCTAACATTCTATAGTGATCATGCGATCTCTGAAATCAAACTTTTTTATCCTGATGAGTATCTTATGTTTGAGCTTCTATCTACAGGACAAGAGCTTGACTTCAATGAATACTCTAAAGAAACCCAATACTTAAAACATCTGATAAACTATCAACTAATAAGAAAAGTATGCGACAACAGTGGATACACCCCAAATATACCAGTAATAGCTCAACGTGTAGCACATGAATCTAGATCTAAAGATAACCGTGGACTAATATATCCAATTATTGATTCAAGTGTTCGTCAGCCATGGTTGATAAGACGGATAGACGAAATATCTAATGATTTCTCCGTTTTGCAAAAGATAGTATCAACCGGAAAGACTATCAGTCTCTTTGGTTCAAACTCTTTCCCTGAAGGAGTAGAATTAAAGTCAACAAATGTTGTTTCCAATAAACAGACTTTTCTTTCTTTTATAAACACGGTTAATAGATGTTTTGTCGAGTCTATTGAACGCTATGGTAAAGACATATCAAAAAAAGAATATTTCTGGTCCGATATTAAAAGAGAGTATCCATATCTTTGGCCTGCATTACATAGAATTAAAGTATACAGAAATGAGGCTGACCATCTTCATCTAAAGATTAATATCACTCAAGACTATATTAATTATTTAAATGAAGATTTTGAAGGCAAGAATTTCTCACAAATAGAAGAACCTTATTTTGTATTACAACAAAGAATTTTGGATAGGCTGTTGTTGGCCTTACAAAAAGAAATATCATCTAAGTCATAAGTGAAATCTGGGACACCCACCTTTCTAAGCCAGCCATTACCGGCTGGCTTTATTTATTATCCCACCCTATTCCAATCATCCACTCCGTATCAGGCAAGCAACATTTACCCGGCGGGCCGCATGGTCAGATACAGCAGCAAAAAAGCGGGTGTCCCTATTTTCCCTCCATTTATCCTCTTCTATTTGTCCACCTGGGCGCCGTCATACGGCTCACAATGCTTTGGTCATAAACCGGCTGTAGGGATCCTCACGGTAATGACCAAAGGGGCCGCACTCCTCAAACCCGAAGGCGTGATAGAGGTGATGCGCCGGTGCAAAGAAGGGCTGGCTGCCCGTCTCCAGGCTAAGGCGGGTCAGGCCGCGCAGATGGGCCTCTTCCAGCACATGAGCCAGCAGTTGACGGGCAATGCCACGGCGGCGGTAGCGGGTAGCGGTGCGCATCGATTTGATCTCGCCATGTCCCGCCTCCAGCCGTTTCAGGGCCACACAACCGGCCGCCTCTTCCCCGTCCCACAACGTCCAGAAACTGACGTCCGGTGCGCGCAGTGCCGCACCATCGAGGGCGTGCGTGCTCTCGGGGGGCGAGATGGCACGCATGTCGTTCAAGTGCTCTTCCAGCAGTGCCATCACGCGCGGGTCGGTCACATCATCCAGTCTGATTTGCATCCCTTCTCTCCTCTCTCTTGTTGCCCTTGTTGCGTGCCGGACCTTGCAGCGCGCCGCTCGCAGCGCTGACGGGGACTCGGCACATTGTCGGATATACCGGCGTCTGCATGACTCCCCGCACGCCCCCTCTTTGGTGCGTGCCACGGGCCGCCTTTGGCGGGTAATGCGTAGTCCTTGGTCGGTACTTGGTGCCCTGTTGAGCAGGTACTGCGCAGCCTTTTGTAGGCACTGCGCTGCCTCTCTTTCGTTGGTATTGCGTCGCCTTTATTTAGTTGGTACTGCGTAATTTTTCTTTAATTGGTACTGCGTATCCCTTCTTTAGTTGATACTGCGTACCAGGGCGACCAGATAGCGGGCGGGCGTACTGCCCGGATTCACAAAGCGGGTGTCCCCCTCAATGCTCATGCAGAGACAATCGCCGGCGCGAAGCTGCCACTGCCCCTCGGACGATTCAATCTGCATCTCGCCTTCGAGCAACCAGATCTGCTGGTGCCAATGGGTCGGCAGCGGCTGCGGTGCATACTGCACGCTCTGCCCGGCGGGGAAGTGCACCTCCACCATCTGCAGCGGCGCCTGCGGCAATGCCGTCAGATGGCGGCGCTGATAACCGGATTGCGGATCGGTCCAGACCGGCTGATCTTCAGCGCGGCGGCAGGGCGAGACCGACTCCTCGGGCTCATGAGTGAAAAGCGAGGCGAGCGGCACGCCCAGTGCGGTGGCCAGTTTATCGAGCACCACGGCGGTCGGGCTGCTCTGACCGCGCTCGATATTGGAGATATTGGAGCGACTCACCCCGGAGCGCTCGGCCAGTTGCTCCAACGACCAGCCCTGTTGTTCCCGCAGCCCGTGCAGCCGCGCCGCCAGCATCTGTTGAAAATCCATGTTCAAATCCAAAATAAAGGAAGTTAATCCAAAATACTGGATTTTTATCACAAGTCGAGCTCTTTTTTATTGGGTGCCTGTGTTCCTGCCGCCACCAGCCACTCGTCGATGAGCCCCCCGCGTCACGGTGCTTGGCGTATCAAACAGCCTCCTCGATAACCGGAGAAGGCGCTATCGGCTGACTCTGTGGCGCGCTCTGTTCGGCGGCATGGCCACAGATGATGGGCAGCAGCGGCCAGCAAGGCGGGCGTCTCGGGTTGGCACTCCCAGATTGGCAGCTCAGGTCAGCACTCTCGCGCTATATCAGGGCCATATCAAGGTCATATCAAATCCAGAGCGTCGCCGCGCTGGGTGAGCGGACACAAAAAAACCATCCCTCCCGGGATGGCTTTTTACTGGATGGCTCGCAAAAAGAGGGCCCTCTTACCACCGTCCCTGGGGTGGCTGCTGGTTGCGCGACTCCACCATGGCAATGAGGATGGCCATCAGGCTCGATATCAGCATCAGCCCCATGGCGATGGGAAACGTCACCAGGATGTAAGAGAAACGCCCGATCTCTGCCGCTGGAGAGTCCGATAGCATGATCATTGGCAGGGGGAAGACCAATAACAGGGCCAGGTAAAACATGATCCTGGCGATCATCAGGGGGGTCTTGAGGGACTGGGTCACTATTTTTCGGTACGGCCACATGATGGTCTGCTCCCTGCACTGTGGTGTTGTTGTTGTCGATAGGCCGCGCCGTCGAGGCATCTGCGGCCCTGCTCGTCCATGAAGGGTGTCAAGCAGTCCCCTGATTAGCAGCCACGGCAGGCCGGGTCAACGGGCCCCGGGGGGCTGGAAATGACCCACAGACAGGGTTGTGCTGCCAGGGGCGAGCATAACAACGAGAGTGCAAATCAAATGTGCAAAAACGTCGCAGCAATCACTGTCGGCGCACTTTCTGCCAGCAGGTTGTGAGGCACAACCAAAACGGGGAGTTGCGCCGTGGGCTGCGCTGTGATCCCCCTCCCAGGCAGAGCGGTGCCCTGCGTGCGGCTCGGGTTCTCCGGCCTGGATGGCTTGGCTCTTGCTACTCAATCTGGCTACTCAATCTGGCTACTCAATCTGACTAACCGGTCTGGCTGCACAGCCTTGATGGTGCGCCTTGATTACGCACGCTATACACGCACTCTGGCTGCACCGAGTCAGTGTGACTGCGCTAGTCGGTTGCAGGCCGATCGCCGGGCCGCTGCGCCTCCAGCAACGCAGTGCCATAGGAGTTGTCTATGGTGCAGCGCCACTGGTCATCCGTCTCCTTGCGAAACACATAGGTGGCGCGCCGGGTCTCGTCGATCCAACCCTCCCCGCCCGGGTAGCGCAGCCGGGTCTCCATGATCACCAGGGCATTGTCTGCCCCCTCGATCACCTCCATGGCCCCCTGGGTCACCTCAAGCTGGCCGTCAAAGTAATCGGAGATGGTAGTGAAGGCGCGGCGGATGGCGGGAATGCCGCGCACCACCATGCCGGGTTTGACCACCAGGGCGGCGTCTTCGGCGTAGAAGGTCATCAGGGCGTCGAAGTCGCGCCGGGAGATGGCGGCGTCACAGGTCTCGATCAGGGTGCGAAGGGGATGCGGGCTCATGCCGTGCTCCTTGTTTCAGGGGGATCTGGGCGGGTTCCCCGCCCTATACCGGACATCAATACCGGACATAAAAAAATCCCCCGCTCTCGTGAAAAAGCGGGGGATCGTCAGCGTCTCATGACGGCTTAACCGAGCAGGAAGGCCTTGAGGCGGCCAAAGTCAGCGGGCAGATCGTGGGACAGGAGCGGCAGCGCGGCGTGCTTGGCGAGCGGGCCCGGCAGCGGCACATCCAGATTCAGGATCTCGTCCACCGACTCCTTGAATTTGGCCGGATGGGCGGTGCAGAGGAACACACCGACCTCGTCTTGCCCAAGCTGCTCGTTCAGCAGATCCCAGGCAATCGCCCCGTGGGGCTCGCACAGGTAATCCAGCTGATGCAGGCGTTTGAGCGCGTCGCGAGTCTGGGCATCGTCACGCATCCCTGAGCCCAAGGTTTCCAGCGCCCAGCCCTTGCGACGGCACAGCTCTTCCACGCGCGGCCAGTTGTTGGGGCGGCTCACGTCCATGGCGTTCGACAGGGTCGCGACCGTCTGGTGCGGCTCCCACTGGCCGGTTTTCAGGTAGCGCGGCACGGTGTCGTTGGCGTTGGTGGCGGCGATAAAGCGCTTCACCGGCAGCCCCAGCGCCTTGGCGATGAGACCCGCGGTGAGGTTGCCGAAGTTGCCGGACGGCACGCTGATGACCGCCTTAGCGCGATCGGCTTTCGGCAACTGGGCCACGGCTTCGAAGTAGTAGCAAACCTGGGCCAGCAGGCGGCTGATGTTGATGGAGTTGGCGGAGTTGAGGCCGATGGCGGTCTTGAGCCCTTCATCGTCGAAGGCATCTTTGACCAGCGCCTGACAGGCATCGAAGTCACCGTCGATGGCGAGGGTGCGGATGTTGCCGCCGAGGGTGCAGAAAAGCGCCTCCTGCAAGGGGCTGATCTTGCCCTTGGGGTAGAGGATCACCACTTCAATCCCCTCCAGGCCGTAGAAGGCGTGGGCCACGGCGGCACCGGTGTCGCCGGAGGTGGCGGTGAGGATGGTGATCTTGTCATTGGTTCTGAACGCAGCCAGACACTGGGCCATGAAGCGGCCGCCGAAATCCTTGAACGCCAGGGTCGGGCCGTGGAACAGCTCGAGGGCATAGGTGCCGTCTTTGAGCTTCACCAGGGGCGCCGGGAAGGTGAAAGCGGCGTCGATAAGCTCGCTCACCTTGGCAGCTGGTACTTCGTCACCCAGCAGGTGGCTCAGGATGCGGGCCGAGCGCTCGGCCAGCGGCAGATCCAGCAGGGCATCCACGTCGGCCAGCGGCTCCAGGGTCTCTGGGAAGAAGAGCCCCTGCTCGCGGCCCAGACCCTGACGCACCGCCTGGGCGAAGCTCACCTGTTCACTCTTGTCCTTGATGTTGTAAAGATTCATAGCTCGCTTCCTGTTACCCGTGCCCCGGCCATGTCCAGTTTGCAGACCCGGGCAAATCCATCTTCATTGCGCACGAAGTGCGCTTCCATCCACTCTTTCATGCGTTCGGCCTGGGCCAGATCCTTCATCACCACGAACACGGTGGGACCGGACCCCGAGATGCCGGTGGCCAGCGCCCCGTTCTGGGCCCCCTGGGCCCTCACCTCGTTGAAACCTTCAATCAGGGCCGCGCGATAAGGCTCGGCGATCACATCTTTCAGGACGCTGGCGGCCAGCCCTTCCTGGCGGCTGTAGCTGGCATGCACGAAGGCGGCCAGCCGGCGGCCATAGGTGAGGCAGTCCTGGCGGCGATACTGGGCCGGCAGGATGGCGCGGGCGGCGGCGGTGGAGACCACGGTGCCCGGGTAGCAGACCACCCAGTACCACTCGTCAAACACCGGGATGCCCTGGCTGATGACGCCCCCCTCCTCCAGCACCAGCTGCATGCCGCCCAGATAACAGGGCGCCACGTTGTCGTAATGGACGGAGCCGGAGATCTTCCCTTCCATCTCCCCCATCAGCAGCAGCAGGTCGTGTTCATTCAGGGGCGCGCCGTGGAAGGCGTTGAGCCCTTCCAGCGCCGCCACGACGCTGCAGGCGCTCGATCCCAGGCCCGAGCCCACCGGCAGGTTCTTCTCCAGCACCATTTCCAGCGGCTTGAGACCAAGGCCGCGCTTCTCCAGCGCCTCGCCATAGGCGACCCAGCAGTCGTGGAGGATGTTCTTTTTCGGGTCGTCCGGCAACTTGTGGGCGTAACGGCCCACGGAAGAGAGAGCGAAAGGCACGTCAGCGGCTTTCACTTGGACGCGGTCCCCCAGCAGGGAGCCATCCACGGGGGCGAGCGCCGCCCCCAGGACGTCAAAACCCACGCTCAGGTTGGCGCTGGAGGCCGGGGCATAGGCAACCACGCTGCCGCCGATTTCTACATTCGGGTTCATCTCTGAACTCATGTTACAGCTCCTGCTTCCAGTTCTGGGTGCGCAGCACGTCGGCGAAGACACCGGCGGCGGTCACTTCGGTCCCTGCGCCATAGCCGCGCAGTACCAGGGGGATGGGCTGGTAATAGGTGGAGAAGAAGGCGAGCGCGTTCTCCCCGTCTTTTACCTTGAACAGGGGCTCGTCGCCACCCACCGCCTTGATGGCCACCTTGCACTTGCCACCCTCGATGGAGCCGACGTAACGCAGCACCTTGCCGTCACGCTGGGCCGCCGCGAACTGGTCGCGGAACCAGCCGTCGGCCTCGGGCAGGCGGGCCATGAAGGCTTCCACGTCGCCGCTCACGTCAAAGCCCGGCGGCAGTGCCTGCTCCACCTCCACATCGGAGAGCTCCAGCGCCATGCCGGCCTCGCGGGCCAGGATCAGGAGCTTGCGAGCCACGTCCATGCCGTTCAGGTCATCGCGGGGATCCGGCTCGGTGAAGCCGTTGCCGCGGGCGATCTGGGTAGCCTCAGAGAAGGCCATCCCCTCATCCAGCTTGCCGAAGATGAAGGAGAGCGACCCGGACAGGATGCCGTCGAAGGCGCGCAGCTTGTCGCCGGCCTTGATGAGGTTTTGCAGGTTCTCGATGACCGGCAGGCCAGCGCCCACGTTGGTCTCGTACAGGAACTTGCGGCGGGTCTGGCGGGCGGTGCGACGCAGCGCCTTGTAGTAATCCAGCGACCCGGTGTTGGCCTTCTTGTTCGGGGTGACCACGTGGAAACCGGCCCCGAGGAAGTCGGCGTACTGGACGGCCACGGCTTCGCTCGAGGTGCAATCGACGATCACCGGGTTGATGAGGTGGCTCTCTTCCACCAGCTTCTTCACCGCCTCCAGGCTGAAACTGCCTTGTGCTTCCACCAACTGTTCACGCCAGTTGGCGAGGGCCAGGCCATCCTTGTTGACCGCCATCTGACGGCTGTTGGCGATGCCGACCACCCGCAGGCCGGTGCCCTGCTCGGCCAGTACCGGCTGCTGACGGGCAATCTGATCCACCAGGGCCGCACCGACGCCGCCCACCCCGACCACGAAGAGATCGATGAACTGCTGGCTGCCAAAGAAGTTCTGGTGGCACGCCTTGATGGCTTCCGCCACCTTGCCGGAGCGCACGACCGCGGAGATGGAGCGCTCGCTCGACCCTTGCGCGATGGCGACGATGTTGATGGAGGCCTGGGCCAGGGAGGTGAAGAAGCGCGCCGCCATCCCCTTGGAGGTGCGCATGCCGTCACCGATGAGGGAGATGATGGCCAGATCGGTCATGATCTCGAGCGGGTCCAGCAACTGGTTCTTGAACTCCAGCTCGAACTCGCGCTCCAGCACCTTGCGGGTCTTGTCGCTGTCGTAGCTGTGGATACAGAAGCTGACGCTGTACTCGGAGGACGACTGGGTGATCAGCACGATGCTGACCCCGGCGCGGGAAACGGCGGAGAAGATGCGACCCGCCATGCCCACCATGCCCTTCATGCCGGGACCGGAGACGTTGAACATGCACATGCCGGAGAGATCCGAGATCGCCTTCACCTTCAGATCGTCATCCCCCTGATCGACCCCGATGAGGGTACCCGGACCCTGGGGGTTGAAGCTGTTCTTGATGAGGCAGGGAATGTGGAACTGGGCCACGGGGGCGATGGTCTTCGGGTGCAGCACCTTGGCACCGAAGTAGGAGAGCTCCATCGCCTCTTTATAGGAGAGGGTTTTGAGCAGGTAGGCGTCCGGTACCAGGCGCGGGTCGCAGTTGTAGCAGCCCTCCACGTCGGTCCAGATCTCGCAGCACTCGGCATCGACGCAGGCGGCCAAGACGGCTGCGGAATAGTCGGAGCCGTTGCGGCCCAGCAGCACGGTCTCGCCCTTGTCGCTGCCACCGGTGAAGCCCGGCATCAGGTAGAGACAATCAGAGCGCAGGCCCTTGGCGGCGAAGCGCACCCGGGAGGCTTCGATGTCCACATGGGCTTCGAGGTAGCCGCCATCGGTGACCAGCAACTGCTCGGGCACGATGAGATCCAGCTCGATGCCGCGCACCCGCAAGAGCTCGTGCATGAAGGCGATGGAGAGGTTCTCGCCACGGCTCAGGATGCGTGCCTGGACGTTGTCCGGGCACAGCCCCAGCAGACGGATACCCTGCATCAGCCGCTCGACCTGATCCAGCTCGGCGGTGAGACGGGCCTGCAGCGCCTTGTCATCCAGCGCGGGATAGGCGGCCTTCAAGCCGGCCAGCAGACGGGAGAAGATACCGTTGATCTCGAACAGGGTACTGCTTGCATCCATGCCGCGACTGGTCTGTTCCACCAGGGCGACCAGGTGATTGGTCACCTTGGCCGGTGCCGACAGCACCAGGGCCACCTGGGATTGGCCGTGGGTATTCACCGCGATATCGGCAACCCGCAAGAAACGCTCTGCGTCGGCCAGTGACGACCCGCCAAATTTCAACACTCTCATCGCTATCTCCCTGTATTCCCTGCAAATTGATCTGCTAATTGGTCTAAAAACAATCCAACAAAAAAGCCCGTACTGGGTGGGTACGGGCCTTTTTCTGATTTCTGTGCTTGTTCGTCAGCGCATCAACCGGCCCCAGTGCCACCTGTGGTGGTACCGGTAATAATGGTGGTGGTGATGACGTTGGTGAATAGCTGCATGACGAACACTCTTGAACGAATCTGGTTGTTAGCAATACCGCGCCCGGCGAGGGGCTGTCAACCTAAACCTCCTTGCCAAACTTGCGGGCAAGGTCTTTGCAGAGCAGATGGAGCATATTGAGATCCCGCTGCGGCAGCATGGGCACTCGGTCCATCACCCATTGATGCAGTTTTTCATCCTGCGAAACTCCGATCTCACCAAGCAATTCTGCTGTTTTTGATTTCAGCACGCGAACCTGCCCGGCACTCTCGAAATTTTCTGCTACGTCCTGCTCGTCGCTCACTTTCTGGTCATCGAGCAGCGGACTCAGCTCATAGGCATACAGCATGATCGCCTGACCCAGGTTCAGGGACGGGTATGAGACCTTGAGAGGCAGGTAGCTGATGAGATCCACCTGGGCGAGCTGTTCGTTGGAGAGTCCGGACTCCTCGCAGCCAAACACGATGGCCACCTTCTCGAGGGAGGGCTTGGCCCGGATCTGGTCGCGAATGTCCGCCGGGGTGAGGTAGTGCTGGTAGCGGCCGCGCTGCCGGGCGGTAGTGGCGACCACCAGATCCATGTCCGCCAGGGCCTCTTCCAGGGTGTCGAAGGCTTGCGCATCCGTCAGGATCTCCTGCGCCCCGTGGGCAACCCAGCTCGCCTCCTCCTCTTCGTGCACCCGGCTCCCCACCAGTCGCATGGCATCGAAGCCCATGGTCTTCATGGCGCGAGCAGCAGCCCCCACGTTGGCGGCACGGGCTGGCGATACCAGCACAAAATAGAGTTTCATCGGGTTCTCTCCAGGATGAGGCCGACGCCGCGAACTGCGGCGAACCGTCGGCAAAACAGGGGCGCAATCTACCGTTTATCCCGAAATATTGCCACTTGAACAGATGTTTGGATGTTGCCATAGTGGCCTTGGACGCGAGTCCGCCGCCTCAGGGCACTGACGCCATGGGCCCGACAGTTCACAAGGAAGAGAGAGATGCAGCAGCCATTGGAGCAGGCGGTCGCCGAGACGATCCTGCAACGTTTTGAGTCGTTTTACAGCCGCTTTCTCGAGATAACCCAGGGCAGCAAGAGCCGTTTCGAGAACAGCGACTGGCTGGGGGTGCAGCTCGCCGGTCGAGAGCGCATCCGCCTCTATGATCACCATGTCGGCGCCACCACGGCGCAGATCAAACAGATGATGGGGGAGCAGCTGCCGACCCAGGCCCTGCTCAAGCAGGTGAAAGGCGCCTTCAGCGATCTCCTGCCCCGCTGCGAGAACTTCGAGGTGGCGGAGTCTTTCTTCAATTCCGTCTATCGCCGCATCTTCCGCCATCGCAACATCCGCGACGAGAACCTTTATATCCACCCCTTCGTGAGCCGGGGTGACAATCCTGACCTGGGATCCTTGCTGCGTATCTATCGCACCGATCTCTCCCACCTGCCCCAGACCCTGAGCCAGTTGCTCGGGGATTACAGCTTCACCCTCCCTTTCGAAGACAAGCAGCGGGACATCATGGACATCCACCGCCATCTGGCAGAGAGCGGCCCGGCCATCCTGCACGAGGAGCCCTTCGCCATCGAGCTGCTCAGGGAGGTGTTCTATCGCAACAAGGGAGCCTATCTGGTGGGGCTCATCCGGGTGAAGGGCGAAGTCTATCCCTTCATCCTGCCCTTGCTCAGCACCGGTCAGAGCATCTATGTGGACACCGTCATCTTCGAGCCGGAGCTGGCTTCCATCGTGTTCGGCTTCGCCCGCGCCTACTTCATGGTCTATGCCCCGGTGCCGGCGCTCTTTGTGGCCTTCCTTCGCCAGATCATGCCCCGCAAGCCGGACTATGAAATCTACAACGCCATCGGCTGCCAGAAACACGGCAAGACCGAGCTCTATCGTCACTACCAGCAGCACCTGGCCCAGAGCCGGGAGCAGTTCGTCATCGCGCCCGGCATCAAGGGGATGGTGATGAGCGTGTTCACCCTCCCCTCCTACGATGTGGTGTTCAAGGTGATAAAAGACGAGTTCACCCCGCCCAAGGAGGTGAGCCACGAGCAGGTGAAGGAGAAATACCGGCTGGTAAAACAGCACGATAGAGTGGGCCGCATGGCAGATACCCAGGAGTTCACCAACTTCGAGTTTCCCCTCGATCGCATCTCGCCGGAGCTGTTGACCGAGCTCAAGGCGGTGGCGCCCTCTGCGCTTACCCTCACCGCCGACAAGCTGGTGATCAAACACCTCTACACCGAGCGCAAGATGATCCCCCTGAACCTCTATCTGGATCAGGCGGACGAACAGCAGACCCGCCTCGCCCTGGAGGAGTACGGCAACGCCATCCGCCAGCTCGCGGCGGCCAACATCTTCCCCGGCGACATGCTGTTCAAGAACTTCGGGGTGACTCGCCACGGCCGGGTGGTCTTCTATGACTACGACGAGATCTGCTATATGACGGAGTGCAACTTCCGCCAGATCCCGCCGCCACGCTACCCGGAGGACGAGTGGAGCGCCGAACCCTGGTATTCGGTGGCACCCAACGACATCTTCCCGGAGGAGTTCGCCACCTTCCTGCTGCAAAAACCCCAGGTGCGGGAGATCATGATGCAGTTGCACAAGGAGCTCTTCGACGCCAACTACTGGAAGATGCTGCAGAGCAACATCAAGGAGGGGATGTTCGAGGATGTCTATCCCTACCGGCGCAAGAAGCGGTTTCGCTTCCAGCGAGGGGGATGACCCGGCATCAGGCACAAAAAGGGACGCCATGGCGTCCCTTTTCACATTCTCCTGCACGCTGGCGCAGGGGTCGCCTGCGACAGCCTTTGACGAGATCCCGGCTTATTTCACGGCGTCAAAGGTCAGCAAGGTGGCCTTGTCGGCATCCTTGAGTACCAGCTGTTTGCCGCTGATCTGGAAGCTCGCCACCTTCTCCAGGGTCTGCAGGTAGTTCATCTCCTTGCCGGCCAGATCCCCCGCACACATCATGCGCGTCGAACCCATGGCGCCCAGCGTCAACACGCCGTCATCCTGCTCTGTGATGCCGCCAAAGTAGCGGTTGCAGCCGCCCTTGCCCGCCACCTTGTCACCGGCGACCTGCAGGGTGAAGGTGTCACCGCTCGCCCCTTGCAGTTGCCAGGTCGATGCCTGCAATTGTGCCAGAGTGGAACCCGTAGTCATGGCGCAGCCTCCCAGGGCCAGAGCGGCCAGCAGGATCAGTTTGTTGTTCATCAGTTCACCTCGTGATGGAGCGTGTCGTAACGACACGGAGTGATGGGCCTGTGTACCATGACTGCAGCGTCAATCAAAACTCTTTTATTGTGATCGGGGTTCCCTTTACTCCCCGCTGGCATGTGCCATGCTTGTAGTCCTGTTCGGACCCAGGGAGGGGAAACGAATGGTCAAGTCTCTCGTCATCGCAATGGCATCCAGCCTCGTCTTTTCGGCTCAGGCCGCCGACTGGAGTTTTCTCCAGACCGAATCGGACAACCCGCTCTACGTCAAAAGCTATTCCGGCGTATTGCTCGGCAACCAGAGCCACCTGGGCGACAACTTCGACCTCTGGCTCATCAATACCGGCTATCAATACCCGCTTCAGGATGACATCAGCCTCTACATGGAGGCCGGCCCCGCCATCGGCCCCCAAAGTGGGCAGGCCGGGTTCAATATCAGCTCTGGGGTGCGCTATCGCCTCTCCCCGTCACTCAACATCGGCAGCCAGCTCAAGCAACTGGAGGTGAGCAAGGCCAGCACCCTGGTTGAGCTCAACAGCAGCCTGCTGGTGACCCCTTCCCTGGCCATCACCGCCAATTACGGACTCAGCGCCTTCAGTACGGAACACTTTCTCACTCTGGGAGTGGGCTTCAACTTCTGAGGTTCAGAGGAGCCTGGCGCCGCTCACCAGCACACCGTTGAGGTCGGCGTAGACATAGTCGCCGGGCGCTATGGTCACACCGGCAAAAGAGACCACGGTGTCCAGCGTGCCCAGGCCCCGTTTTTCGGTCTTGACCGGGCAGGGGGCCAAGGCCTTGACCCCCAGCGCCAGGGTCGCCAGCGTCCCTACATCCCGCACGGCACCATTGATGAGGATCCCCTCCCACCCCTGCTCCACCGCCTTGATGGCCAGCTGATCCCCGAGCAGCGCCCGACGCAGGGAGCCGCCCCCGTCGATCACCATCACCTTGCCATGGCCGGGACGATTGACCAGATCACGCACCAGGCTGTTGTCTTCAAAGCAGGAGAGGGTCACGGCCTCGCCGTAAAACAGCGCCTTGCCGCCATAGTCGTGAAAGAGGGGGTCAGCGATCCTAAGGGCATCGCCATGTTCATCGCAAAGGTCGGGCAGCAGGTCCAGCATGATCATCATCCTTCCATGGAGTGAAATGTGTCCGCTCATTCTTTCATCATGTCGGGGCGCTGACAATCCACCGGCCGGGTGCCCTGTCCGGATGGCGGGGAGCCATGTCAGCCTGAAGGCCTGAACCGCCAGCGGGACGCAAGCGCCCCCAGATGACAGGGCGTCCCTTCCAGCAACACGGGCACCAGCCAGAGCTCTCCTTCACGCACCCAATAGAGGGCATTCTGGCCAAATCGGGCGGCCAGCCGGATCGCCTCTGGCAGCGAAAGCGGCAACAACAGCGACGCCTCCTGCCAGCGCTCATCCTCATCGCTCCCCCAGACCTCTCCCATGACGGGACACTCGCCCACTTGCCGGACAAGGGCTCGCTGGCGACGGGCATTGCGGCGCAGCCCCACCCACCGGCTGGCCGGGTTCCAGGCCGTGACAATGGCATAGGCTGGGCAGCAGGGAGGCGCAAAGGGGGCGATGAAGCACACTTTTCTGTAGTTTTCCCACAAAGTCATGTCAACCACATGTTACATCCCATTACATTTATTAAGGGCGAAAAAGCGGGTCAGCCCAAGTATGATGCAGCGAACTCGGGGATTGACTTATATCAAAGCTGAGTTAAAAAGTTGCTATCTGACGGCAAAGAGTGTTGTTATGCGCCTGTTAACTGATAAAATGCAGCAACTTTTGTAATGGACTACCTCTCCGGGCTTCTCTTGTTCAGACTTGTTGAGAGCCCATGTACGGCACAGGGATGCTTGCCGACATAGTTACCAAATTCGCGATGATTCGACCTGATATTCATACCCAGGATGACGTAATAAATTTTCAGGACCGGTCGGATAACGCCAAAGAGTGTTAAAATTTCGATAATTAACTGATAAGAATCTGGGAATACTCATGCAAACACCACATATTCTGATCGTCGAAGACGAGCTGGTCACCCGCAACACCCTCAAGAGCATCTTCGAAGCCGAAGGCTACATCGTGCTCGAAGCCAACAACGGTGACGAGATGCACCAGGCCCTGACCAGCCACACCATCAACCTGGTGATCATGGACATCAACCTGCCGGGCAAGAACGGCCTGCTGCTGGCGCGCGAGCTGCGTGAAGACGACAACATCGCCCTGATGTTCCTGACCGGTCGCGACAACGAAGTGGACAAGATCCTGGGGCTGGAGATCGGCGCAGATGACTACATCACCAAGCCGTTCAATCCCCGTGAACTGACCATCCGTGCCCGCAACCTGCTGAGCCGCACCATGAACGTGGCCGCCGGTGGCGAAGAGAAGAAGCTGGTGGAACGTTATCTGTTCAATGGCTGGGCCCTGGACATCAACAGCCGCGCCCTGGTCAGCCCGGCTGGCGACATGTTCAAGCTGCCCCGCTCCGAGTTCCGCGCCATGCTGCATTTCTGCGAGAACCCGGGCCAGATCCAGACCCGTGCCGAGCTGCTCAAGAAGATGACGGGCCGCGAACTCAAGCCCCACGACCGCACCGTGGACGTGACCATCCGCCGTATTCGCAAGCACTTCGAGAGCGTGGGCGACACCCCGGAGATCATCGCCACCATCCATGGCGAAGGCTATCGCTTCTGCGGCGAGCTGGAGCAGGAGTAATCCTCCCCACTCCCGAGTTGAAAAGGCGCCCTGTGGCGCCTTTTCCATGTCTGCGCCTTTCAGCTTGGCCGCTCTGGCACTCTCGCCGGCATCAAAAAACAGACAACAAAAAGCCCACTCGCAGGAGTGGGCTTTTTGTGTGAAGACTGGAGCGGGCAGCGGGAATCGAACCCGCATCATCAGCTTGGAAGGCTGAGGTAATAGCCATTATACGATGCCCGCTAGGCATCAAAACTTGCTTGGTGTGATGGGGAATCCCCACGACAGACAGCCATCTGGCTGATATGGACAACGGCGCGTGCCGCTATCTGGAATGTGGAGCGGGTGATGGGAATCGAACCCACGTATGCAGCTTGGGAAGCTACCGTTCTACCATTGAACTACACCCGCGTCAGTGGCCTCTACTATATGCATTTTGCCGCCGAGCGCAATCACCGACCTCGCATTTTTTGCCATAAATCAAGCTGTTCGGCCAACTAATGAGCATGAAGCCGATTTTTCACACAATGATGTTCCTCCGCCCGGTTCTGCAAGGTTGCCAAGCCGTGGGGGCGACGATAGTCTTGCGCCACTCGTTTGAGGAGGGTGGTAATGGACAAGAACAGACAGAAACATCTCTATGGCTGGTTGCGCAAACAATCGGGCCATGGTCGGCGCTGGATCGGCATCTCCATCGCCTTCGGGCTGGGTCAGGGCGTCCTGATGGTGATGCAGGCCTGGTTGCTGGCGACCCTGCTTCACGGTTTCATCATCGAAGGCTCCACGCCGAAGCACTCCGCCCCCCTCTTCATCAGTCTGTTGCTGGTGACCCTGACCAAGGCGGCCCTGGCCTATGGCCGCGAGGTGGCGAGTTTCAAGGCGGGCAGTGCGGTGCGCCAGGCCATCCGCGAGCTGGTGCTCACCCGCCTCGCCAGGCTCGGCCCTGCTTATATCCAGCGTCGTCCCGCCGGTAGCTGGGCCAGCCTGCTGCTCGAGCAGATCGAAGAGATGCAGGACTTCTTCTCCCGCTATCTGCCCCAGATGGCCATCGCCGTCTTTATTCCCCTGGTGATCCTGGTCTCCGTGTTCCCGGTCAACTGGGCGGCGGGCCTCATTCTGCTCGGCACGGCCCCCCTCATTCCTCTCTTCATGATCCTGGTGGGGGTGGGTGCCGCCGATGCCAACCGCCGCAACTTCCAGTCGCTGGCGCGCCTCTCAGGCCACTTCCTCGATCGCCTGAAGGGACTGCGCACCCTGCAGCTTTTCATGCGTACCCGGGCGGAAGGGGAGGCCATCCGCGATGCATCGGAAGATTTTCGCGAGCGCACCATGGAGGTGCTGCGCCTCGCCTTCCTGAGCACGGCCGTGCTGGAGTTCTTCGCCGCCATCGCGGTGGCCCTGGTGGCCGTCTACTTCGGTTTCTCCTACATCGATCACCTCAACTTTGGCAGCTATGGTGTCAAGGTCACCCTCTTTACCGGCCTGTTCGTGCTCTTCCTCGCCCCCGAGTTCTACGCGCCGCTGCGGGAACTCGGTGCCCACTATCACGCCAAGGCACAGGCCATTGGCGCCGCCGAACAACTGCTGGAATTTCTCGAGGCCGACGTGAGCGAACCCGCCTCCGGGACGCTCCCCTTCCATGCGGATGGCCCCGTCAAGGTAGAAGCCCGCAGCCTGGAAGTGCTGAGCGCCGAGGGCAAGGTGCTGGTCGGTCCCCTCGATTTCACGCTGGAAGCCGGCACGCGCACCGCCCTGGTCGGCATCAGCGGCGCGGGCAAGAGCTCCCTGGTCAATGCCCTGCTCGGTTTTGCCCCCTATCGCGGTTCCCTGTGCGTCAACGGAGTGGAACTTCGTACCCTGGACATCAGCCAGTGGCGCCAGCAGCTAGGCTGGCTCTCCCAGAATCCCCAACTCTTCCACAGCTCCCTGCGGGACAACCTGCTGCTGGCCAGACCATCCGCCAGCGACGCCGAGCTGGAATCCGCGCTCAAGCGCGCCCAGGCTTGGGAGTTCGTCAATGAGAAAGGGCTGGACTATCGGGTCGGGGATCAGGCGGGCGGCCTCTCCGTCGGCCAGGCCCAGCGCATCGCCCTTGCCCGTACCCTGCTCAAGACGACCCAAATGATGGTGCTGGATGAACCCACTGCCAGCCTGGATCGCCATTCTGAGCGGGCCGTCATGAGCGCCCTCGAACAGGCCGCACAAGGTCAGACCCTGCTGATGATCACCCACCGCCTCGATCAGCTCAGCCAGATGGACAACATCCTGGTGCTGGCGCACGGCAAGCTGGTGGAGCAGGGACGTTTTGCCGCACTCGGCGAGGCCCAGGGCCCCTTCGCCCGCCTCCTGTCGCAATCCCAAGGTTTCGGAGACTCTCTCGATGACTGATCTATTGCCGTTCCTGCGCCTTTATCGCCAGCACTGGCTCAGCCTCTCCATCGGCCTGCTGCTGGCCCTGGTCACCCTGGTGGCCGGCATGGGCCTGCTCTCCCTCTCCGGCTGGTTCCTCTCCGCCGCCGCCGTCGCCGGGCTGGCGGTCGCCACCCGAGACACCTTCAACTACATGACCCCTGCGGGGGGCGTGCGTTTCTTCTCCATCGTGCGCACCGCCAGTCGCTGGGGCGAGCGGGTCGTGAGCCACGACGCCACCTTCCGGGTGCTGACCCGGCTGCGGGTCTGGTTCTGGCAAAAGCTCTCCCCTCTCTCCCCCGGCTCCCTTGCCGGTTTTCGCCAGGCTGACCTGCTCAACCGTCTGGTGGCCGACATCGATGCCATGGATCACGTCTATCTGCGCCTCATCACCCCCATTGGGGCGGCGCTGCTGAGCTGCGCCGGGCTGGTCTTCTTCCTCTCCTTCTTCGATGGTCGCCTAGCGCTGACGCTGGGAGCCATTCTGCTCTTTGGCATGCTGGCCTTGCCCCTGGTCTTCTATTTTGCCGGGCGCGCGCCGGGCCGTCAGCTCATCGCCGAGAAGTCCAACCTGCGCACCCGCATGGTGGACTATCTGGACGGCCAGGCCGAACTGCAGATGTTCGCCGCCGCTCCCGAGGCGCTCACCGGATTGCAGCAGGCGGAGCAGGCCCTGATCCGGGCCCAGGCCCGCATGGCCCGCGTCAGCGGCCTGGCCGCCTTCTCGGTGCAGTTGCTGAGCGGCTGGACTCTGACCCTGATGCTCTGGCTGGCCGGTCACGGCGTCGGTGGCAGTGCCCCTGACCCCATCACGGCACTCATGGTGTTCGCTACCCTGGCGAGCTTCGAGGCGCTGCTGCCGCTGGCCGGTGCCTTCCAGCACCTCTCCACCAGCCTCACCTCCGCCCGCCGTCTCAACGAGATCCTGCAAGAGGCCAAGGCGCCGGAGTGGGGCGCACAGCAAGCCCCCGCTGCCCGGGGTGCCGTGCAGATAAGCGACCTGTATTTCACCTATCCAGGCCAGGATGCACCCGTGCTGCAAGGGTGCACCCTGCAACTGCATGCCGGAGAGAAGCTGGCGCTGCTGGGGCAGACCGGCTGTGGCAAGTCCACCCTGATGGGGTTGCTGACCCGGGAATGGACGGCCCTATCGGGGGAGATCCTGCTCGATGGCAAGCCCCTCACCGATTACAGCGAAGAGGCGCTGCGCGCCTCCTGCTCCGTGGTGAGCCAGCGGGTCCACCTGTTTGCCGATACCCTGCGTGGCAACCTCACCCTGGCCGCCCCCGGAGCCAGCGACGAACGGCTCATCGAGGTGCTCACCCAGGTGGGGCTCGGGACTCTGCTGCGCGATGAGGGTGAGCAGGCCGAACAGGGGCTGGATGCCTGGCTCGGGGATGGCGGGCGTCCGCTCTCCGGCGGGGAGCGCCGCCGCATCGGCATCGCCCGCGCCCTGCTCCACGATGCACCGCTCTGGCTGCTGGACGAGCCCACCGAAGGGCTCGATACCCAGACCGAACGGGAGATCATGGATCTGCTGCTGACCCTGGGGGCGGATCGCACCCTGCTGCTCATCTCCCACCGCCTGCTGGGGCTGGAACGGATGGACAGGGTAGCCCTGATGGAAGAGGGTCGCATCCGTTTGTGTGCCCCCCACCAGGAGCTGCTGGAAGATGATCACTACCGCAGCCTGCACCGGCGGCTGGCCCCCGCCTGATCCGGGGTCGTCTCGCTACAATCCATTGATATGGCTAAAAATGGGGCTGGTCGCCATCGGCGACTGCCCCCTATAATGGCCCACTCGCCACCCAACAAGATGCCGATATGAAACGCCTGATCCTGATGATGCCCCTGATTGCCTCCGGTTGCGCCGACTTCGCCTTCAACAGCAATCTGGACAAGGAAAACTTCGACGAGTACTTCAAGCCGGGGAGCGTGCGGATCTACGAGCAGAGCGAGCTCGCCGACCTCAACTACCTCTATCTCGGCACCGTCGAGGGGGAATCCTGCCAGAGCGATGCCAATCAGGCGGTGCCCAATGCCGGTGAAGCCCGCACCCTGGCCCGCCGCCGCGTGGCGGACATGGGGGGCAACGGCGTCAGCTTCGACAAGTGTGCCGAGTTCAGCGACGTGCCCGGCTGCCTGAAACAGGTGATCTGCTACGGTCAGGCGCTGAAAGTGGCCGAAGAGAAGTAAGTCCTGCCATGGCGATCGCCATCGTGCGACTCGGCAGCCCCCGCCTCGAGGATGAGGGGCTTCGCATCGGCACCGTGCGTCGCCCCCCTCGCGGCGTGCCCAAAGCGGCGTTCGCCAGCCAGGATTGGTACGACGTCTGGTTCCCCAATCTGGCCCCCAGCGCCGAGACCATGAAACTCGGTCAGACTGCCGACACCCCGGCCCGGTGGACCGCCTTCTGCAAGCAGTACA
This sequence comes from Aeromonas sp. R7-2, assembly GCF_040908105.1. Classification (NCBI taxonomy): domain Bacteria; kingdom Pseudomonadati; phylum Pseudomonadota; class Gammaproteobacteria; order Aeromonadales; family Aeromonadaceae; genus Aeromonas; species Aeromonas sp. R7-2. Next base: position 275,185 of record NZ_JBFODC010000020.1, read on the forward strand.
AGGCCGAGATGGCCGCCCCGGCCGCGAGGCACGATCTGGCCCTGCTGGCCGCCCTCTCCCACACCACCCATTTCTCGGTGGGATGCTACTGCGAACAGGAGTCCCGCTGCCATCGCAGTGTGCTGAGAACCCTGCTGGCCGAGGCGGGGGCATTGCTGCGCTGAGCCCCGTCATGGATGAACACCCCACATGAGAATAGGGCACCCCGGGGTGCCCTCTCCTTTATGATGTCAGCTAGTACGCATTCGATGACAGGGGAAGCGCCCCCCGTCGTCGCAGGGCCTGTTCCTCGTCAGGGGTCATGCCCGGCAGCGGCCCCCGGGGGTTGCTGGCAAGCCATACCACCAGATCGTCAACCGTCTCCTCCAGGGGGCGAAAGTTCAGCCCATGGACGATGGCGGCCTCGGCGCTGATGGTGCCATACCCAGCATACTCGGGCAGCTCGTTTGGCAGCAGCGTGGGATAGCTTTGCCAGGGCGCCACCCCTGCCGCCATCAGGTCACGCCAGGGAGCCCACTCGAGCAGCAAGGGGGTCACTGGCGTCAGCCGGGCAGCGAGACGCTCCACCCAGTCGTTCAGTGCAATGCCGGGCTTGATCAGGTTGAAGCACCCAGCGAGTCGCTGCTCGGCAGCCCGCAGCACGAACTCGGCGCAGTCGCGCACATCCAGGTATTGCAGCCTGTCCTCCCCCAGCCCCGGCAAGAGCCAGTGCCCGCCCCGCTGCACCCGCCTCACCCACCAGGCAAGACGAGCTGTCGGGTCAAAGGGGCCGCAGAGCACGCCGGGGCGCAGGGTGCACAGGCGATCTCCCCAGCGGGCGCGATACACCGACTCGCACAGCACCTTGAGGGGGCCGTAGTCGGTGGGCGCTCCTGCCATCTCGTGCAGGGGGGCCGACTCATCCATGCCGGGTTGGGAAAAATCGCGATAGACACTGATGGTGGAGATGAAGATGAGCCGTTCGCAGCGCCCCAGCAGGGCGTCAGAGAGCCCTTCGGCCTGTTCGGGGCGATAGCAGCAGGTGTCGATGACCAGATCCCAGTTCCGCCCTTCGCCCCGCAAGGGGGCCAGGTCCCCGTCTCTGTCCCCGTGAAGCTGGGTCAGCTCCCGCCAATCCGGGTGCTGGCGGTGGCCGCGATTGAACAGCGTCACCTCGTGCCCCCAATCCAGGGCCAGCGTGGTCAGGTGGCGACCCAGAAAGCCGGTGCCGCCGATAATCAACAATTTCATCCCTGTCTCTCCTCTATGGCGCCCTCTCCTTGCAGCCCCTCCACGGGCAGCCGAAACGGCCATGGCCTGGCATGGTGAGCACACGCCCTGATGCCGCCAGGCATATCGTCATGGTGCGGGCAGCAGATTCCTTGTCCGCTCCCCCGCCACCCCTTTTGCCGCCCCACCCTACGCAAGTTGGCATCAGGACACAGTCCCCGGGCACCGGGTCTGGGATCGGGATCACAGGGGCCGCGTCCTGGTACTCCCCCTGCGTTTTCGGCGTGCCTGTGCTACATTGCCTGGGTTTTCAGCCAGGATCCGCCATGAAGTTCGATATCGATACCCTAGGGATCATCCGCTCTCCCTACAAGGAGAAGTTCGCCATACCCCGCCAGCCCGGCCTGGTCAGCGCGGCTCGCGCCCGCCTCGAACTGCTTCCTCCCTATGATCAGCCCGATGCGCTGCGCGGCATCGAGCAATTCTCCCATCTCTGGATCAGCTTCGTGTTTCACCAGACCATGGATCAGGGCTGGCACCCGACGGTGCGCCCGCCGCGCCTCGGCGGCAACGAGCGGGTCGGGGTCTTTGCCACCCGCTCCACCTTCCGCCCCAACCCCCTTGGCCTCTCCGTGGTCGAGCTGCACGGGGTGGGACGTGAGCGCGGCAAGCTCTGGCTCGAGCTGGGCGCCGTGGACTTGCTCGACGGCACCCCCGTCGTCGACATCAAGCCCTATGTCCCCTATGCCGACAGCCTGCCCCACGCCCGTGGCGGTTTCGCCCCCGATGCCCCCACCCCGCCGCTGGCGGTGAGCTTCAGCGCCCAGGCCGAGCAGCAGCTCGCCCCCTGGCTCAAGGCCCACCCGGAGCTGCGTGAACTGGTGAGGGAGGTGCTGGCTCAGGATCCCCGCCCTGCTTACAAGAAGGGCAAGCCGGATGACAAGGTGTACGGTGTCAGATTGTTCGATGTGAACGTGCGATTTCAGATAAAAGAACCGCAATGTCAGGTACTGGCCATCGAGCCTGCTTGAAAAAGCCTCTCGGGCAGCATGAAAAAGCCACCCTCCCGGGTGGCTTTTTCATGGGCAAAACAGGGTGCTCAGCGCCGCTGCAGCAGCAGGCTGCCGATGGAGTAACCGGCCCCAAAGGAGCAGAGCACTCCGCGAGCCCCGCTCGGCAGATCCTGGTTGAAGAGGTGGAAGGCGATGATGGAACCCGCCGAGCTGGTGTTGCCGTAGCGGTCGAGGATGACAGGCGCCTCCTGCTGGCAGGCGTCATGGCCCAGCAACTTGCGACCGATGAACTGGTTCATGGTCAGATTCGCCTGATGGAGCCAGAGCCGGCTCAAGCCATCGGCCGCCCATCCCTGCTCCGCCAGCTGGGAGGCTATCTGATCGCACACCAGGGGCAGCACCTCCTTGAACACCTTGCGCCCCTGCTGGCGGAACAGCTTGTCGTCGCCGTAGCGGGTGCGCGGGCTGAGCCGGTTCAGGAAGCCGAAGTTGTTGCGGATGTTGTTGGAGTACTGGGTCACCAGCTTGCTGGCCACCAGTTGCCAGGGGTTGGCCACCTGGCAATCGGCCTCCCGCTCCAGCAGCACGGCGGTACAGGCGTCGCCGAAGATGAAGTGACTGTCCCGATCGCGGAAGTTGAGGTGACCCGAGCAGATCTCCGGATTGACCACCAGCGCCAGCCGGGCGGTGCCTGCCGCCAGCATGTCTGCGGCGGTCTTGATCCCGAAGGTGGCGGAAGAGCAGGCCACGTTCATGTCGAACGCCAGGCCGCTGGCGCCGAGATAGTGCTGCAATTCGATGGCCAGCGCCGGGTAGGGGCGCGGCATGTTGGAGGCGGCGACGATGACAAGATCGATCTCCCCCGGTTCACGACCGGCGGCGATCAGCGCCTGCTCGGCGGCCGCCACCGCCATCTCCACCATGATGGAGGGCTGATCGTCCGGGCGCTCCGCCATGAGCGGTTGCATGATGTCGGGATCCAGCACCCCCTCGCTGCTCACCAGATAGCGGCTCTTGATGCCGGAGGCCTTCTCGATGAACTCGCAGCTCGAGTGCTGCTTGGCAGGCAGCTGCCCTGCATCGATGGCGGAGGCGTTCTCCTCGTTGTAGAGATCCACGTACTGGTTGAAGGCCGCCACCAGCGCTTCATTGCTGACGGCAAAGGGAGGGGTATAGAGGCCTGAGCCACTGATTACGATAGAGGTCATCTTTGCTCCTGGCCGGGTGCAATCCCGGCTTGTCTGTTTTTTAGGGTTCAGAGGGTCACAGCTGGTCGATGGCCGCAGCCAGACCCGCCAGGGTCAGCGGGTGCATCCGCCCGCCGATCAATTCGTTCATCAACTTGATGGAGGGGTGCCACAGCCACTCCTGCCTTGGCAGCGGATTGACCCACACCATCTTGGGGAAATGTTGTTGCAGGCGCCCGAGCCACACCTGGCCGGGCTCCTCGTTCCAGTACTCTACGCTGCCACCTGGCCAGGTGATTTCATAGGGGCCCATCTTCGCATCCCCCACCACCATCACCCTGTAGTCGCTGCCGTAGGTGCGCAGCAGCCGCAGGGTATCGAACCGATCATCAAGGCGCCTGGCATTGTCCTGCCAGACGAAGTCGTAGAGGCAGTTGTGAAAATAGAAGAACACCAGGTGCTTGAACTCGTGGCGCAGGGCCGAAAAGAGGCGCTGCACCTCGGCCACATGGGCATCCATGGAGCCCCCCACATCGAAGAAGACCAGCAGCTTGACCCCGTTGTGGCGCTCGGGCCGCAGCTTCACATCGAGCCAGCCTTGCCTGGCCGAGCTTTGGATGGTGTCGTCGAGATCCAGCTCGTCGGGATTGCCCCGGCGCACCCAGCGCCTGAGCTTGCGCAGGGCGAGCTGGATGGCGCGCTGCCCCAGGGGCGAGTCGTCACTGAAGTTGCGAAAGTGGCGCGCTTCCCACACCTTGGTCGCCCGCCCGTGCTGGCCCTCTCCCCCCATGCGGATCCCTTCCGGGTGATAGCCGCCGTGACCGAACGGGCTGCTGCCCCCGGTGCCGACCCACTTGTTGCCGCCGGCGTGACGCTCCTTCTGCTCGTTCAAGCGCTGGTTGAGGGTCGCCAGCAGCTTGTCCAGCCCGCCAAGGGATTGGAGCAACGCCTTCTCCTCCGGGCTTAACAGTCGCTCGAACTCCTTGCGCAGCCAGTCGTCAGGCAGGCTCTCCGGCAACAGGGGGATGGCGGCCAACCCCTCGTAATACTCGGCGAAGGCGCGATCGAAGCGATCATAGTGCGCCTCGTCTTTCACCAGCAGGCAGCGGGATAGCTGGTAGAACTCGTCCATGTCGAGGCTGGCCAGCTGGGCAGCCAGCGCCGCGTGCAAGTCCAGCAATTCGCGCAGGCTGCAGGGGAGCTTGTGACGGCGCAGATGGGTAAAAAAGTCGATCAGCATGGGTCAGCTGCCGCGTCTGGCCAGAAAAGCGAGCTTCTCAAACAGATGCAGGTCCTGCTCGGTCTTGAGCAGGGCACCGTAGAGTGCGGGCACCAGCTTGCCGGGCTCACGGGTGCGCAGGGCTTCGGGGGCGATATCGTCCGCCAACAGCAGCCGGATCCAGTCCAGCAGCTCGGAGGTGGACGGCTTCTTGCGCAGCCCCTCTACCGCACGCAGCTCAAAGAAGAGCGTCATCGCCTCGTCGAGCAGCCGATCCTTGAGGTTTGGGTAGTGGAGCTTGACGATGGCCTGCATCTCGGCCTTGTCGGGGAAGCGGATGTAGTGGAAGAAACAGCGGCGCAGGAAGGCGTCCGGCAGCTCTTTTTCGTTGTTGGAGGTGATGATGACCACGGGTCGCTGGCGGGCCTTGACTCGCTCGCCGGTCTCGTAGACATCGAACTCCATCCGATCCAGCTCCAGCAGCAGATCGTTGGGAAACTCGATGTCCGCCTTGTCGATTTCATCTATGAGCAGCACTGGCCGCTGCTCTGCGCTGAAGGCCTGCCACAGCTTACCCCGGCGGATGTAGTGGCCTATCTCCCCTACCCTGGGGTCACCGAGCTGGGAGTCTCGCAGCCGGGCGACGGCATCGTATTCGTAGAGCCCCTGCTGGGCCTTGGTGGTGGACTTGATGTGCCAGCTGATGAGCTCGGCGCCCAGGGACTCGGCCACCGCCTCCGCCAGCACTGTCTTGCCCGTACCGGGCTCACCCTTGATGAGCAGCGGCTTCTCCAGCACGATGGCGGCATCGACGGCCATCTTCAGTGCCTGTGATGCGAGATAGCGGTCGCTTCCTGCAAATCCCATGAGATCCCTTCCATTGGATGCCCAGGCAGCGGGAGCCCCCTCGGCAAGAGAGAATAAGTTCTATATGTTGTAATAACATATTGTTATAACGATTCGTCACTTCTCATTCAGAAACCACAGGGTAATCTTGTTTCATCGCCTTAACAAACACAGGGATAGCACCATGAGCAAAATTTTTGAGGACAACAGCCAGACCATAGGCAACACCCCGCTTGTTCGTCTCAACCGTGTTACCAAGGGCCGCGTGCTGGCCAAGATAGAGAGCCGCAACCCAAGCTTCAGCGTCAAGTGCCGGATCGGTGCCAACCTCATCTGGGATGCCGAGAAACGCGGCGTGCTGACCAAGGGCAAGGAGATCATCGAGCCCACCAGCGGCAACACGGGCATTGCCCTGGCATTCGTGGCTGCGGCCCGCGGCTATCCCATCACCCTGACCATGCCGGCCACCATGAGCCTGGAGCGCCGCAAGCTGCTCAAGGCCCTGGGTGCCAACCTGGTGCTGACCGAAGGTCCCCTCGGCATGAAGGGCGCCATTGCCAAGGCCAACGAGATCCTCGAATCCGAGCCGGGCAAGTACGTGCTGCTGCAACAGTTTGAAAACCCGGCCAACCCGGAAATCCACGAGCAGACCACTGGCCCCGAGATCTGGGACGCCACCGATGGCGAGGTGGATGTGTTCGTGGCGGGCGTCGGCACCGGCGGCACCATCACCGGGGTCTCCCGCTACATCAAGAAGACCAAAGGCAAGGCCATCGTCTCCGTGGCGGTCGAGCCCAGCGAATCCCCCGTCATCAGCCAGAAACTGGCGGGTGAAGAGATAAAGCCCGGTCCCCACAAGATCCAGGGCATCGGCGCCGGCTTCATCCCGGGCAACCTGGATTTGAGCCTGCTGGACCGCGTCGAGCAGGTGAGCAGTGACGAAGCCATCGAGATGGCCCGCCGCCTGATGGAAGAGGAAGGGATCCTGGCCGGTATCAGCTCCGGCGCTGCCGTGGTCGCTGCCAACCGTCTGGCCGAGCAGCCGGAGTTCGAAGGGAAAACGATTGTCGTCATCCTGCCGAGCGCCGCCGAGCGTTACCTCTCCAGCGCCCTCTTCGCCGGTGTGTTCAGCGAGCAGGAATTGCAGCAGTAGTTGATCAGCCAACACCAACACGACGGCGCTCCTCGGAGCGCCGTTTTCATTATGCGCTAAACTCTCTAGCCACCAGTGCCACTCGGCCCCTTATTTTTTGGGGTAAAATAACAAAATTGGATATGACAAAAAAAGCAGACATTCTGTGATAAATCTCATATCCTGTGCGGCGTCACGAGGTGTTTGCTGGCAAGGTATCACAAGGTAACAAAGTGTTATTTTTCGTTATAAAATAATTTCAGGCCAGTCCTGACGCGGCTTGCAGCCTGATAGCGAAAAAATACCTGGCCACAACGCCGAATACTGCACAGAAAATTGACCTGGATTAAACCATTGCAGGTCTGATTTCGTTACTTTACAACATATCCATACTGACACGGTGAGACAGGAAGCCTCATTGGCGACCATCTCTCCAAACAATATCAATAATATGGGGTGAAACCATGTACGAGAAGTCTGTTGTTATTACTGCTGAAAACGGCCTGCACACCCGTCCTGCAGCTCAGTTCGTGAAAGAAGCCAAAGAATTCCAAAGTGAGATCACTGTGGTCTCCGGTGGCAAATCCGCCAGCGCCAAGAGCCTGTTCAAGCTCCAGACCCTGGGTCTGACCAAAGGCACCAACGTGACCATCCAGGCTGACGGCCCGGACGCTCAGAAAGCCGTTGAGAAGCTGGTTGCCCTGATGGACGAGCTGGAGTAATCCAGCTTTATTCCTCCCCCACAGTCGTTTTAATAGGAAGGATTATGATATCTGGCATTCTTGCGTCCCCCGGTATCGCATTCGGCAAGGCGCTTCTTCTGAAAGAAGATGAAATCGTTATCAATCAGGGCAAGATTCCCGCCGAACAGATTGATGCCGAGATCAACCGCTTCCTCGAAGCCCGCACCAAGTCAGCCGCACAGCTGGAAGCCATCAAAGAGATGGCCGGTCGCACCTTCGGTGAAGAAAAAGAGGCCATCTTCGAAGGCCACATCATGCTGCTCGAAGATGAAGAGCTGGAAGGGGATATCAGATCCTTCATCAAAGAACACAAGGCCTCTGCCGACAGAGCCGTTCACGAGGTGATCGAACAGTACGCCAAGATGATGGCCGATCTGGATGACCCCTATCTGCGTGAGCGCGCCACCGACTTCCGTGACATCGGCACCCGTCTGGTCAAGAACGTACTGGGCATCGCCGTTGTCAACCTGAGCACCATCGACGAAGAGGTCATCCTGGTCGCCAAAGACCTGACCCCGTCTGAAACCGCTCAGATCAACCTGAAATACGTGCTGGGCTTCGTCACCGACATCGGTGGCCGTACCTCCCACACCTCCATCATGGCCCGCTCCCTGGAGCTGCCGGCCGTCGTGGGCACCAACGACATCACCGAGCGCGTCAAGAACGGTGACATGCTGGTGCTGGATGCGATCAACAACCAGGTCATCATCAACCCGACCGCCGACCAGTTGAACGAAGCCAAGAAGTTCCAGGCCCAGTTCCAGGCCGAGAAGGACGAGCTGGCCAAGCTCAAAGACCTGCCTGCCATCACCCTGGATGGCCACCAGGTCGAAGTGTGCGCCAACATCGGGACCGTCAAGGACACCGAAGGTGCCATCCGCAACGGCGCCGAAGGCGTGGGTCTGTACCGTACCGAGTTCCTGTTCATGGACCGTGACGCGCTGCCGACCGAAGACGAGCAGTTCAAGGCTTACAAAGAAGTGGCCGAAGCCATGCCGGATCAACCGATCATCGTCCGTACCATGGACATCGGCGGCGACAAAGAACTGCCCTACATGAATTTCCCGAAAGAGATGAATCCCTTCCTGGGCTGGCGTGCCGTGCGTATCTTCTTCGATCGCACCGACATCATGCACGCCCAGCTGCGGGCCATCCTGCGTGCGTCTGCCTTCGGCAAACTGCGCATCATGTTCCCGATGATCATCTCCGTCGAAGAGTTCCGCAGCCTGAAGGCTACCGTGGAGACGCTGAAAGCCGAACTGCGTGCCGAAGGCAAAGCCTTTGATGAATCCATCGAAGTCGGTATCATGATCGAGACCCCGGCCGCGGCCGTGATGGCTCATCATCTGGCCAAGGAAGTGGATTTCTTCAGTATCGGTACTAACGACCTGACCCAGTACACCCTGGCTGTCGACCGTGGTAACGAGATGATTTCCGCCATGTACAACCCGCTGTCACCCTCCGTCCTGACCCTGATCAAGATGGTGATCGACGCTTCCCATGACAATGGCAAGTGGACCGGTATGTGCGGTGAACTGGCTGGTGACGAACGCGCCACCCTGCTGCTGCTGGGTATGGGTCTGGATGAGTTCTCCATGAGCGCCATCTCTGTACCGCGTATCAAGAAGCTTATCCGCAACACCAACTTCGAAGATGTGAAGGCCATGGCCGACCAGGCGCTGAGCTTTGCCACCGCCGCCGAAATCGAAGCGTGCGTAGATAACTTTATTAAGCAGAAGGCAGTCTGCTAAGATCGGCTGCAAACAGCGACAATCATCTCTAGGAGCTTTTACTATGGGTCTGTTCGACAAACTGAAGAAACTGGTTTCCGACGACAGTTCTGACACTGGCGGCATCGAAATCTTTGCTCCGCTGTCCGGCGAAATCGTCCCCATCGAAGATGTGCCTGACGTCGTCTTCGCCGAGAAGATCGTCGGCGACGGCATCGCCATCAAACCGGCCGGCAACAAGATGGTTGCTCCGTGCGACGGCACCATCGGCAAAATCTTCGAGACCAACCACGCGTTCTCTCTGGAGTCCGACTCTGGTATCGAGCTGTTCGTTCACTTCGGTATCGACACCGTCGAGCTGAAGGGTGAAGGTTTCACCCGTATCGCTCAGGAAGGTCAACAGGTCAAGCGCGGTGACACCATCATCGAGTTCGATCTGGCCGTTCTGGAAGCCAAAGCCAAGTCTACCCTGACACCTGTGGTCATCTCCAACATGGACGAGATCAAAGAGCTGGTGAAGATGACTGGCGCCGTGACCGTGGGCGAAACCCCGGTGATCCGCATCAAGAAATAATGCGCCCTGGCCTGACGCCAGCGACCGCCAAAAACCGAAGCCTGGTGCTTCGGTTTTTTTTTTGCCCCTTCCATCTCCCGATACTCCATGGGCTCCCGCACAGGTCAGCATGACGGCAAACAGGCAGAAATGTTATCGAGATCAACACGGGCATAAGCAAGCCGAGTACCCTCAAGAGGGATACCTGCGGGTCCTTTGGCTCGATATGAGACGGGATGAAAAGAGATAAACCGCTTAAGTGGCGAGGAGACAACGATGCTGAGAAATACCGAACAACGTTATGGCAGCCTGAGCATAGGGCTGCACTGGTTGACCCTGCTGCTGATGATCGCCGTCTATGCGCTGATGGAGTTCAGGGACATCTTCCCCAAAGGGTCGGCCGGCCGCGACCTGATGAAGGAGTTTCACTTCATGGTGGGTCTGCTGATCCTGGCGCTGGTGGTCGTGCGCCTGCTGGTGCGCGTGGGTAGCCCTTCACCGCGTATCGTGCCCGAGCTCTCCCCCCTGATGCTCACGCTGGCCAAGCTCGCCCACCTGGCGCTCTATGGCTTCTTGCTCCTCACTCCGCTGCTGGGCTGGCTGCTGCTGAGTGCGGGCGGCAAGCCCATCCCCTTCTTCGGCCTGGCGCTCCCCGCCCTCATCGCGCCCGACGACGGCCTGAAGGGCACCATCAAGGAGTTGCACGAGACGCTGGCCAACATTGGCTATGCCCTGATTGCCCTGCACGCGGCGGCAGCCATCTACCACCACCATGTGCTCAAAGACAACACCCTGACCAATATGCTGCCCGAGCGCAAATAACCAGCAACGAGTTGCACACCAACAAAAAGGCCCCTGTGACAGAGGCCTTTTTGTTCATGGAGGGCCATGGGCGACACGTCGTCAGCCGGGCAATACCACCCGGCTTTCGCCGCCACCGAGGGCCTCCACCCGCACCTGCACGCCGATCCGCTCCACCAGGGTCTGCACGTGGGAGATGACCCCGATCTGGCGACCGGCCGCCTGCAGGGAATCGAGGCTGGCAAGCGCCAGATCCAGGCTGTCGGGGTCGAGGGTGCCGAAGCCTTCGTCGATGAACAGCGATTCGACCTGGGTCTGGCGCGACGACAGGCTGGATAGGGCCAGCGCCAGCGCCAGCGACACCAGGAAGCTTTCACCGCCGGAGAGGGAATCCACCGAACGTACCTCATCCCCCATGTCGAGATCCACCACCTGCAGCGCCAGATCGGTGCCGGGCACCCGCTCCAGCCGATAGCGGGGGGAGAGCTCGGCGAGCTGGGCGTTGGCCTCCAGCAGCAGCCGCTCCAGGGTGAGGCTCTGGGCGAAGGTGCGCAGCTTGGCGCCGCTGGCCGAACCGATAAGGTCACAGAGGCGCTGCCAGTGATCCGCCACCGCCTGCTGGGCAGCCAGTTCCTCCTGCAAGGTGCCCGCTTTGAGGGCCGCCGCCTCGGCCTGGGCCAGCGTGCTCTTGCACTGGAACAACTGCTCGTCGAGAGCGCGGCAGTGCGCCTCCAGCGCCGTCAGCCGGCTGTCGAGCTCCGGCGGCGCCAACGCGGCCAGCTCGGGGTGATGCTCGCGGTAACGATCCCGCTTGCTCTCCTCCAGTGCCAGCGCCCGCTGCCGCTCGGTCAAACGGGTACGCGCCTCGGCGCGGGCATCCTCCAGCGCCTGCAAGGCGGCGCGGCGCCCCTTGAGCTCATCCGGGCTCATGGCCAGCAGGCGGCGCAGGTCATATTCGGCGATGCCGAGGCTGCTGGCGTGGGCAGCCCAGCGCCCCAGCACCTCCCGTCGCCGACGGCTGCTCACCTGCTTCTCCTGCTCCAGATGGCTGAGACGGGTCTTGAGCTCGGTCTGGCGCTCGCGCAGGGCGCGGGCCGCCCCCTGCATCGTCTCCAGCTCGCTCGCCAGCTGCTGCAGCCGCTGCTGCCAGCGGCTCTCGACCAAGGCAATCTCCTCGCCCCCCAGACAGGTGGCACGGCTGGTGACCAGCCCCTGCCGTTGCTGTTCGTGCTCCTTGTAGTCGCGCTCGAGCTTGTGCAGCAGCTCGCGCTGGGTCTGCAGGCGTGCCTCCTGGGCGCTCAGGGCCGGGGTGAGGCTGGCAATCTCGCCGGTCAGCCGCTCCCACTCGCTCTGGCCGTGCAGCCAGGCCTCGCAGGCCCGCTGCCACTCATGCCACTGCTGGCTGCCCAGCCACTGACGCCAGGGCTGGCCTCCCATCTGCTCGTCGAGCCGGCTGCCCCCCTGCTCAAGGCGCTGGCGCAGGGTCGTTTCCTGCTCGCCCATCCCCTTCACCTCCCCTTCCAGGGCGATGCGCTGGCGGTCGGCCTCCTGCCACTGCTGCTCGAACTGCTGGTGCTGGCTGGCCAGCTGACTCAGCTGCTGGCGCACGGCCTGCAACTGCTGCTGCCCCTGCTGGGCCTCGCGCAGTTGCTGCTGGCTGCGGACCAGCCCCTGCTCCAGACTCTGGCCGCGACCGAGCAGGGTACTCATCAATTCGTTCCACTCGATCGGGCTCTGACGTAGCGGCAACGGATGGCCCAGCAGCTCGGCACCGCCGAGCTGCTGCCAGCGCTGGGTCAGCTGCTCGGCGCGCGTCTCCAGCTCAGGTAGATGTTGCTGACGCACCGCCAGCTGGCGGGCCAGCTCCTGGCGTTCACTCTCGCACTGAATGTATTGGTGATTGAGCCGCTCCCACTCAAGCTCCAGGCTGCGGACGCGCTCCGCCAGCTGGCCGAGAATACCGGCCACCTGCGGCTGGCTCTGGTGATAGGGGTGCTCCTCGGCGCCGCAGAGCGGGCAAGGTTCACCGTCGCGCAGGATGTGGCGATGCTGCTCGAAACTGGCGATGGCGCGGGACTGCTCCAGCGCGTGGCGCGCCTCGTCCCGCTGCAGGGCGAGCCGCTCACGGGCCGGCGCCAGCTCGTCGCCGAGAATAGCCAGCTTGCCGAGCGCCTGCTCCAGCTGGGCGATCTCCTGCTGCAGGCGACCATGCTGCTCGCCGTGATTGCGGCCATAGTCCGCCAGCTCCAGCAGCTGGCGCAGCTGGCCCAGTTGTTCGCTCTGCTGCTGCCACTGCTCCTGCGCCTTGGCCAGGCGCCCCTCCCACTGCTGCTCCTGCAGCTCGTGCTGTTGCTGCTGCAGCCGCTCCTGCTCGCGCAGCCAGTAGTCGCGCTCCTGCTGCCCCTGCTCCAGCTGGTGCTGCAACTGCCTGAGGGCGCGCAGCTTGTGTTCGCGCAGGGTAAGGAGCTGCTGCAGCCTGTCGGCATCCTCGGCCCAATCCTGCATGGCGGTGAGCAGGGGCTGCCATTGGCGGGCGACCGGCGCCAGCTCCTTGTGCTCCTCGAGCCAGGCACCCCACTGCTGGTGCTGGCGCTTGAGCTGCTCCACCTGCTGACTCTGCTGGCGCCAGCCCTGCTCCAGGGTGAGCTGCACCTCCCGCTCCTGCGCCCCCTCCTGCTGGATCTTCTGCAGTTGCTGCTGCTTTTCCCGAATCCGGGTATCGAGCTCCTGCGCCCGTTTGAGTTCGGGCTGCAGGGCGCCCCACTCGCGCTCGGCGGCGATCTTCTCCGCCAGCAGTTGCTGTTCGGTGAGGGCGCTCTGCTGGGTCTGCTCCTCCAGCTTGCCAAGTTCGGGACCAAGCTCGGCCAGCGCCTTCTCCTGCTGCTGCACCTCCAGGGTGAGGCGAGCCAGCTCGTCGTGATCGGCGCGGGCCACCTGGGCCTGCTCGGCGCGGGCGAACTCCTCCCGCTCGGGGGCGGCCGCAGCGTGGGCCACCTCGGCCGCGGCAAGGGCCGCCTCTCCCTCCTGACAGGCCTGCAACTGGGCGGCGATGCGGCCGTTGAGATCGCGCAAGTCCTGCATCAGCTGCTGTTGCTGCTGCTCGTGCTTGAGGCTGGTGGCAAGGCTTATCTGCTGGCTCACCCACTGCTCGCGGGTCGCCTCGTCCATCAGCGCCACGTCACCGAGCCGCTGGCTGATGGCAGCCAGTTTCTGCTGCTCCTCCCGCGCCCGCTCATGGGTCTGGACCGAAATGGCGGAGTAGAGCTCGGTGCCAGTCATCCGTTCGAGCAGGGCCGAACGCTCATCGGCGCTCGATTTTAGGAAGGCGGCAAACTCCCCCTGCGGCAGGATGACGGCGCGGCGAAACTGCTCCCAGGAGAGCCCCACCAGCTCGTCGATGCGATCCTGCAGCTCCCGCTTGCTGCCACTGAACACCTGGCCCGACGCCACGTCGGTCAGGCTGCGCTCCTGGGCCTGAAAGCGCCCCTCGGCGCGGTTGCGGGCCCGGCGCACCGCCCAGCGGGCCAGCCAGATGCGGCCGTCACAGCCGCGAAACTGCACCTCGGCAAAACCGCTGGCGTGGCCGCGGCTGAGGATGCCGCGCACGTCGTTGGCCTTGAGCTTCTCCTCGTCATCCATGCGGCCCACTTCGGCGACATTCTTGCGATTGGCGATAAAGCGCGGCATCTCGTCGTAGAGCGCCAGACAGATGGCATCGAGCAGGGTGCTCTTGCCCGCGCCGGTATTGCCGGTGATGGCAAACAGGCCGGCAGCCCCCAGAGCGCCACCGGCAAAATCGATGGTGAATTGACCGGTCAGGCTGGCCAGATTCTCCCCTGACAGCGACAAGATTTTCATTGGCTGGACTCCTTCACCTGCTCCAGGATCTCTTCAAACGACGCCACCAGCTCGGCCTCCGGCTCCCCGTCGAACTGACGCTGATAGCAGAGGCGAAACACCTCGGTGGGGGAGAGCTCATCGAGCCTGCGCTGGCCGGCACCATCCGCCAGCCCCTGGCCCGAGCCCTGATAACTGGTCGTGATGCGGGCAAGGCGCACCGGCTTGTCGCCGATGGCGGCCAGCACGCGCTCGCGGATGCGGGCCTCGGGTTTGGGCAGCAGCAGCCGCACCTCGAGGAAGGGCTGCGCCTGCTGCGGGCAAGCGGGTAGCGCCAGCGCCTCGATGGCCTGGAGCGCCTCGTCAAGGCCGCTCTGGGGCAGCCGGATCATCTCCACCGCGCGGGGCACCGGGATCCGCTCAAGGCGGGCCAGTTTGCCCCTCTCAAACGTCACCTCCAGCACCTGATGGTTGTAATTCGCCTCGGCCAGCGAGAGCGGCAGCGGCGAGCCGCTGTAGTGCACCCCCTCGGCCGGACTCTGGGCCAGGTGCAGGTGACCCAGCGCCGTGTAGTCGGCGGCGGCAAACAGCTCGGCAGGCAAAGCGTGCTGGTTGCCGCCGAGCACCCGCCGCTCGGAGAGCTCGGAGAGCTGGCCCGCCGCCAGATAGGCGTGGCCCATGGCGATGAGGGCCTGATCCGGATGGCAGCGCGCCCGCCCCTCGCTCAGCACCGCCTCATAGACTTGGCGTACCCCTTCGATGAGTCTGTCCTGCCCCTCCCTGAGCCCGTCGGGGCGCAGATCGCTACTGCGCAGAAACGGCACGGCGGCGCACCAGGCGGCCACCTCGCCGTTCTTGCCTCGCAGCGGCACCAGCAGGCGCTCGGTCTCGAGGCGCCCCTCGTCGTCCCGGCTGATGCTGCCCACCAGATGGAGGTCGAAAGCGCGCAGCAGCTCGTGGGGGGCATCCAGCTTGGAGGGAGAGTCGTGGTTGCCGCCGATGAGCACCATCTCCAGTGCCGGGTGCTCGGCCCGCAGCCGTGCCAGGAAGCGGTAGAGCTGCTGCCAGGCACTGGCGGGAGGGTTGGCGGTGTCGAACAGATCGCCCGCCACCAGCAGGGCATCGATGTCGCGGGTCTTGATGGTGTCGGCCAACCAGTCGAGGAAGGCGTCGTGTTCGAAGCGGCGGTCGTGGCCGTGAAGCTGATGACCGAGGTGCCAGTCGGCGGTGTGCAGGATCTTCATGGAAAACGGCTCGATAAGGAGAAGAGAGCGGGGGCGAGGGCGCCCCGGGATGGAAACAAGATGAGGATGGAGCCCCCCGTTTTCAACCGGGGCAGCCCCAGACGTCAGATTCAGACGGCTTGGTAATGCATCTGGTACTGAAGATGACCGGTGAGGGGATCGGGCACCTCCCCCCCGATTTCAAAGCCGTGGCGGCGGTAGAAACGCACCGCAGGCTCGTTCTCCACGAAGACCCGGGTATGCAGCTCGGCACATCTGGATCTGGCTTCCTGCAACAGGGCGTGCCCCACCCCCCGCCCCTGCCTATCGGGGCGCACGAAGAGTGCAGCCAGGTAATCATCCACCAGCGCCATGAAGCCGAGCAGGTCCCCTCGCTCCTCGAACACCCAGATGCGGGCGTGATCGAGGTAGCGGGTACGCAGCTCCTCCTGAGCCTGCCACCAGCAGGAGGCATCGACGAAATCGTGGGCCTGCAGGGAGGCCAGGAGCCAGATTTCGACGATCTCTTCCATGTCTTCCGGCCGACTCTGTCTCAACATGGTCGCCTCCTTGTCAGCAATGTGAACACTCGCAGTCTAGGGGAGTTGGGCCCGCTCCCGGGGGATCAAGGTGGGGCCCTGTGAGGTCGATCGCCCTTTATTTAGCGAGAATGATTGGCTGATCACAAAGCGCCTCTCTAGTACAATGCCCGCCGGACAATCTAGAGACCGAGGACGCCATGTGGTTTAAAAACCTGCAGATTTACCGCTTTACCCGCCCCTTCGACCTGACCGTTGAGCAGCTGGAAACCCAGCTGGAAGCCTGCGCCTTCACCCCGTGCGGCAGCCAGGACATCTCCCGGTTCGGGTGGGTCAAGCCCCTTGGCAAATTCGGCTCCACCCTGACCCACGCCGCCTCTGGCCACATCCTGCTGTGCGCTCGCAAGGAAGAGAAGATGCTGCCCGGTACCGTGGTCAAGGAGATGCTGGCGGAGAAGGTAGAGGCCATTGAATTCGAGCAGGGCCGCGCCCTCAAGAAGAAAGAGAAGGAGGCGCTGAAAGAGGAGATCATGCACACCCTGCTGCCCCGCGCCTTCAGCCGCACCAGCCAGACCTTCGCCTGGATAAACCCTGCCGACAACCTGATGGTGGTGGATGCAGGCTCCGCCAAGAAGGCGGACGATCTGCTGGCGCTCTTGCGCAAATCCATCGGCTCCCTGCCGGTAGTGCCGGTGGCCCTCAAGAACCCGCCCGAGATCACCATGACCGAGTGGCTCAATGAGGGCAACCTGCCCGCCGCCTTCACCCTGGAGGACGAAGCCGAGCTGCGCAGCGCCATGGAGCACGGCGGCATCATCCGCTGCAAGCAGCAGGATCTGATGAGCGAGGAGATCAAGAATCACCTGGCCAACGACAAGCTGGTGACCAAGCTGGCCCTCAACTGGGGCGAAACCCTGAGCTTCGTGCTGGGGGACGATCTCTCCATCAAGCGCCTCAAGTTCAGCGAAGAGCTGCGCGAGCAGAACGACGACGTCACCAGTGAAGATCCCGCCGCCCGCCTGGACGCCGACTTCGCCCTGGTCACCGCCGAGCTCTCCCAGTTCATCCCGGCCCTGTTTGCCGCCCTGGGTGGTGAAGAGCAGTCCATCTAAGCAAATTGGCTCAGCCTGATTGCAAAAAACCGCCTTCACGGCGGTTTTTTCATGTCTTCGGGCATTGTCGCCACGGGCTGGACGCCTCTGGAGTAGCGCCGTCGCCCTCCCGCCGCGCAATCTCCTGACCCCATAGGCTTTAGCAGCATGGCGAACTGCCCCGGCAGCATGACACCTCGCTAGAGTGCCCCCCTTTCCTGCAACAGTCGATGAAGTCGCTGCGCCAGGGTGCGGTAACCCTCGGCATTGAAATGCACCGTATCGGACTTCAGGGCCGGGTCTCGCAGCAACTCGCCGATGCTGTCGTTGTCCAGCACCAGCCCGTACTGCTCTGCCAGCTCCTCGTAGAGGGGAGCGCCATCGGCAAACAGGGATTTTCGGGGCACCCCGACAAGCAGGATCTGGGCCCCGCTCCCCTGCACCGCCTCTATCATGGCGGCGAGATTGGCCTTGAGGGCCGCCTCCCCGCTGCCACGCAGGATGTCGTTGCCCCCTTCCAGCAGGATGACCAGAGCGGGTCTGTGCCGGGCCAGCAACCCGGGCAGGCGTGCCCTGCCGGCCTGGCTCAGCTCTCCGGACACCCCGCCATTGACCACGGGATGGCCGCTCAGGGTCGCCAGCACGCTGGGGTAGCTTTGGGACGGGCTTACCCCGCGCCCCTCGGTCAGACTGTCCCCGAAGGCGAGCAGGGTCTCCCCCTGGGCCAGCGGTCTGAAGGTCGGCTCCCCGCAGGCCGTCAGCAACAGGCAGAGCAGCCCCGCCATGCAAGGTTTCGCCAGCTTCCCCCGGTGTGTCATGAGCGCCTCCTTGAGAGCATTGTAACCATATGAGTATTAAGACAAACTTTTAATCAAGCTCCAAGTGTGACACATTTCGGCAGGTGAACAAGAAACCGACAAGGAGCCTGTCATGTCCCTCAAACCCCTCGGCCTGCTGGTCGCCCTCGGCCTGCTTGGCGGCTGCGCCTCCCAGGACGGCTTTCACTATGTCCCTCCTCCCCAGACCCTGATCGCCCCGGAGGCGGCCAGCGGCTGGATTGACAAACCGGGCTGGCAGGGCCGTGACTTCATGGTGGCGGCGGCCAACCCGCTGGCGGTGGATGCGGGCTACCAGATCATCAAGGCGGGGGGCAGCGCCGTCGATGCGGCCATCGCCGTCCAGCTGGTATTGACCCTGGTGGAACCTCAATCCTCGGGCATCGGCGGCGGCTCCCTCATGCTGGTGTGGGACGGCAAGCAGGTGGCGGCGGTGGATGGCCGGGAAACAGCCCCCGCCGCTGCCACCGATCAGCTCTTCATGAAGGAGGGCAAACCCATGGCCTTCTATGAGGGGGTGGTGGGCGGGCGCTCCGTCGGCGCCCCCGGCACGGTGCGAGCCCTGGCCCTGGCCCACGAGCGCTATGGCAAGCTGCCCTGGGCCACGCTGTTCGAACCCGCCATCACCCTCGCGGAGCAAGGGTTCGTGATAAGCCCCCGCCTCGCCACCCTGCTGGCAAAAGATCCCTATCTGGCCGGGGATCCGGACGCCCGTGCCTACTTCTATCAGGCGGACGGCACTCCCAAGACGGCAGGTACCCGGCTCACCAACCCGGCCCTGGCCAGGGTGCTGCGTACCCTGGCAAGCGACGGCCCCGACGCCTTCTATCGCGGCCCGCTGGCCGAGGCCATGGTGGCCAAGGTGCACGCCCACCCGACCAACCCCGGGGTGCTGAGCGCCGCCGATCTCGCCAGCTACCAGGCCAAGCTGCGGGACGGGCTCTGCTTTGACTATCGCCAGAGCGAGATCTGCGGCTTCCCGACCCCCTCCTCCGGCACCATCGCCCTTGGCCAGATTTTCGGCATGCTGGAAAGCCGGGACATGGCCGCCCTCAAACCGGTACAGGGGGAGCAGGGTCAACTGGCCGCCTCCAGCGAGGCCATTCACCTCTACAGCGAGGCGGCACGCCTCGCCTTCGCCGATCGCAACCAGTACGTGGCTGATGGCGACGTCGTCGACGTGCCGGTGACAGGCCTGCTGGACAAGGGCTATCTGGCGCAGCGGGGACACCTTATCGGCAACCGCTCCATGGGCGTCGCCCAGCCCGGCAACCCGCCCCGGGCGCTGGCCTGGGGCCGGGACGCCACCCCGGAGCTGCCCTCCACCAGCCACATCTCCATCGTGGACAAGAGCGGCATGGCGGTGGCCATGACCAGCTCCATCGAGGATGGCTTCGGCTCGCGGCTGATGGTCAACGGCTACCTGCTGAACAACCAGCTCACCGACTTCTCCTTCACCTCGGTGGACGCCGCCGGCCTGCCGGTGGCCAACCGGGTGGAGCCCGGCAAGCGCCCCCGCTCCTCCATGTCGCCCCTGCTGGTGTTTGACAAGGCAAGCGGCGAGCTGGAGATGAGCCTGGGTTCCCCGGGAGGCTCGGCCATCATCAACTACGTGGGCAAGGCGCTGCTCGGCACCCAGGATTGGGGGCTCGACCTGCAGCAGGCCATCAACCTGCCCAATTTCGGCAGTCGCAACGGCCCCACCGAGCTGGAGCAGGGGCGCACGCCCGACGCCGTGGTTCAGGGGCTCAAAGCCAGAGGGCACGAGGTCCTGCTTAACGAGCAGACCTCCGGGCTGCAGGGCGTCCAGCGCCATGCCGGCGGCTGGCTGGGGGCCGCAGACCCCAGACGTGAGGGGGTCGCCAGGGGAGAGTGATGCCCCTTCAGCACCCTCGTTCACCATGGAGGAGGCCAGCCTCCTCCATGCCTTGTGCTCATAGCTGTTCTCCCTTGCCTCCCAATATCATCATCGATTGATTATTCCTGCCAATTTTTCTTTAACTGCACACTCTTTTCACCCAATCGCAATGCATTAAAGATGCTTTTCATCAAAACCAACGCTAAAACTGGAACAGTGTTGCTCATGGCATATAAATGCATTACTTTTCAATAGAAACGGCATCTGTTGCCCTCAAGATTTCCCCTTGATACGGCCAACTTCTGTCTCTTTCGCCCCCTGCTCATTGACAGCTGCCCTCTTCGCCTTCGGGTGATCTGGTAGCCCCTGACTGCCATTAGCGAGGTGACGACATGGACCACTCACTCCCCCTTATCACCACCCTGGTAGGCGGCCTCGTGCTGGCCTACCTCTTCGGCATGCTGGCAAGCCGCCTGCGCATCTCCCCCATGGTGGGCTACCTCGCGGCCGGCGTGGTATGCGGCCCCTTTACGCCGGGCTATGTCGCCGACCTGCGGCTCGCCCCCGAGCTGGCCGAAATCGGCGTCATCCTGCTGATGTTTGGTGTCGGCCTGCACTTTTCCGTGAAAGACCTGCTGTCGGTGAAACACATCGCCATCCCGGGAGCCATCGTCCAGATAACCCTTGCGACCCTGCTCGGCCTTGGCCTCTCCCAACTGCTCGACTGGACCGTGACCGCCGGCCTGGTGTTTGGCCTGGCCCTCTCCACCGCCAGTACCGTGGTGCTGCTGCGCGCCCTGGAGAGCCGCGGCCAGCTCGACACCAACGAGGGACGCATCGCCATCGGCTGGCTCATCGTGGAGGATCTGGTGATGGTGCTGGCCCTGGTACTGCTCCCCATCCTCGCCAACCTGCAGCAGGGGGGCGAGGCACTGACCCCGGCCCAGGTGATGGCGGATATCGGCCTGACCCTGGCCAAGGTGGCTGCCTTCATCGCCCTGATGGTCATCGGCGGGCGACGCCTCATCCCCTGGCTGCTGGCCCGCACCGCCGCCACCGGCTCCCGCGAGCTGTTCACCCTGGCCGTCCTCTCCTGCTCCCTTGGCATCGCTTTTGGCGCCGTCAAGCTGTTTGGCGTCTCCTTTGCCCTCGGCGCCTTCTTCGCCGGCGTCGTGATGAACAGCTCCCATCTGAGCCACAAGGCGGCCAACGACACCCTGCCCCTGCAGGACGCCTTCGCCGTGCTCTTCTTCGTCTCCGTGGGCATGCTGTTCGACCCCGTCATCCTGCTGCGCGAGCCCCTGGCCGTGCTGGCCACCCTGTTCGTCATCGTGATCGGCAAATCCGTGGCCGCCTTCGCCATCGTGCGGCTCTTTGGCCACAGCCAGCGCACGGCGCTGACCATCTCCGCCAGCCTGGCACAGGTGGGGGAGTTCTCCTTCATCCTGATGGGTCTCGGAGTCATGCTCGAGCTGGTCCCCGGAGTCGCCCGTGATCTGGTGCTGGTCGGCGCCTGTTTCTCCATCGTGCTCAATCCGCTGGTCTTCAACCAGGCGGAGCGCTGGCTGAGGCGCCATCCCGATCCACGCACCGATGGGTCACCTCACCTCTGCCCCTTGCAGGGCCATGTGGTGGTAGTGGGCGCCGACGAGATAGGTCAGCACCTCATCCGGCAGTTGCATGAACAAGGCAGGGAGATGGTGGTGATCGATACCGACGAGCGACTGCTGGCCCCCTGGCGCGCCATGGGGATCACCTGTCTGGCGGGCCATCCCATCCAGCAGGATCTGCTGACGGCGGCGCTGCCCAACGCCAGCTGGCTGCTGATCACCCTGGATGACAGCCTGCTGGCCGGTGAGATAGCCATCAGGGCGCAGGAATACGGCGCCCTGATGCGCATCGCCGCCTGTGCCCACCAGCACGAGGAGGTGCATCATCTGCGCGTGCGCGGCGTGCATCAGGTGGTCAAGAGCGAGGAGGAGGCTGCGCGGCGACTCTGTCACCTCGCCATGGAGATGGCCTGAAGCTCATCGGAAGTCACGAGTCCCCACGACGGGGCCAGACAAGAAGCCCGGGCCTGCTGCCCGGGCATTTTGCATGACGGGGCGATATTGCCGTCCCCTCACAGCAGATCGTGCTTGTCCAGCAGGCGATAGAGGGTGGCCCGGGAGATATCGAGCGTGCGGGCCACCTCCTCGAGCTGATCGGGGAAGCGGGCCAGCGTCCGTTGCAAGGCCTGACGCTCCGCCGCTTCGCGCACCGCCTTGAGCGAGCCGTCGAGCAGCAGGCTGTCCATGTTGGTCAGCTCCATGTCATCGGCTTCGATGAAGGGGCCGCTGCACATGACCACCGCCCGCTGCACCCGGTTGCGCAGCTCCCTCACATTCCCCGGCCAGCCATAGGACTGCATGGCCTGGCGCGCCTTGCGGGTGAAGCTGAGCACCCGCCCGCCCCGCACTTCCGCCAGAATGTCATCGGCAAGGAGCTGGATGTCTTCCGCCCGCTCACACAAGGCCGGGGTGCGCAGGCGCACCACGTTGAGCCGGTAGTAGAGATCCATGCGAAAGCCGCCGCTGGCCACCGCCTGCTCCACATCGATATTGGTGGCCGCGATGATCCGCACATCCACACGACGCGTCAGGTGGCTGCCCACCGCCTCTATGCACTGCTCCTGCAAGAAGCGCAGCAGGGTTGCCTGATCCTCCAGTGGCAACTCCCCTATCTCGTCGAGAAACAGGGTGCCGCCATCGGCGGCCTCTATCTTGCCTATCTTGTGGTGCTGTGCCCCGGTGAAGGCCCCCTTGACGTGGCCGAACAGCTCGGACTGGATGAGCTGATGGGGCATGGCCCCGCAATTGACCGCCACGAAAGGGCTCTCCTCCCCGAACGTGCTGTAGTGCAGCTCCCGGGCCACCAGCTCCTTGCCCGTGCCGCTCGGTCCCGTCACCAGTACGGGCAGGCGGCAATGCTGCAACCGCACGATCTGGTCGCGCAACTGGCGGATGGGGGCGCTCTCCCCCTGGATGAAACGCAGCTGGGGTTGCAGTCGGGGGCGGTGTCGCCGGATGAGGCGCGCCATCCCCAGGGCATGTCCCAGGCTGTGGGAGAGCCTGTCTCTGTCCAGGGGAAAGGTGTGAAAATCATGAAAACAGGCTGCCAGCAAATTGCGAAGGGCTTCGCTGGCGAGACAGTCCCGCTGGATGAGGCCGATCCACAAGGCGCCGGAGTGCTGCGCAATCAGGTTGTAGAGGGCTTCGTGCTGCTGATGCTCGATCACCACCAGCACCAGGGGATAGTCCTTTTCCTGCAGTTTTTTCTCTGCCACCACCAGGGAGCTTGCCTGCTCCACCTGCCACTCGCCTTGTTCCAGCAGGCTTTCCAGTACGGCACATGAATTGATGAGCAACAATGCCGTTTCTGTCATAGGGACAACTCCTTGTTATCGCCACTGCACGAAGGAGTCTGACGACTTGTCCAGATAACTCCCTTTATCATCAAATGGCGCCATTTAATATGGCCAGACGATGATAACTATAAACCATCCCGCCTTTAGATTGATGGCACCACAATATTGAGACAGCCAAATTATCCGTGAGAAAAAATAAATCCATTGATAAATAAGCGCTTACTTCACGACATAATATGTCGCTCTCAACATTGAGACGTAAAAACAATTATATCAAATAAAAAACAACTAAAAATCATATGGTTGTAAATTGGCATGGTCGTTGCTCTCTCCAATAAGCCCTCCTGGCATATGGAGACAGAACATGAAAATATATATTGCATTGGCAGCATTTCCTTTTCTGGCATTTGCCACCCCCTCAATGGCACAAAACCGGGTCGATCTCGGTGCTCAGGCATTGAGCAATATTCGTGGTTCCATGGGCGTCAATATGGTTGCCGGCAATAACAACCAACAAGGCAATCTTGCCGCCATCGCCATTTCGGGTCCGGCCGTCATTCAATTTGGTCAGCTGAATCAATCCACCACCAATCTGAACGGCAGCCAGAGCGTCGCCATCCTGGGCTCGGCCCTGAGCCAGAACCGGGGACTGGTCGGCATCAATCAGGGGGCGGGTGAGGGCAACCAGCAACTGAACGCCTTCGCCCTGTCCCTCGATGACAGCGGCCTGGGTGTCGTGACCGACATCAATCTCAGCTCCAGCGTCGCGAAGACCCCAGGGGGAAAGCCCCCCGCCAACACCACTACCAGCATCTATCTGGATGACACCGCCCTCACGGGCAGCAAGGGGGTCATTCAGGTGAACCAGGTCACGGGACAGGGAAACCAGTCAGTCAACATGGTTTCCCTGCCCCTGGCTGGCGCAGTAACGGCATCCCCATGATGCCGCAGGGATAGGAAGCCAGGCCCGGGGGTATCAGCCGATGGGCATATCTTCCGCTGAAAGTTCAATGGAGAGACTCATTATGCGTGGACTTATTTATAGCTCATTAGCCGCCGCGGTCATCATGGCCATGTCGGGCACTGCATCCGCCGATTACCGCGGTGACAGAGATGAGACAGGGGCAACCTTGACCAAGAAGGTCAAGGCAGAAGTCGATGTGGAATACGAAGGCAGGGTCAATGTCGGCGGCTACATCAACGTCAACAAACTCGGCATGGCCGTCGTGGACAACCAGCAGTCCAGTTCCATGATAGGCACCGCCAATACAAGAACGGAGAACACGAGCAAGATCGACGGCTCGTTCAAGGGTGCATCCGGTAACATCGGCGCCAACGTCGCAGCCGGTGACTCCAACGTACAGGGCAACAGCGCTTCCCTGGCCGCCTATGATGAGGTCGATGCCGAGTTCATCATGGGTCGTGGTCAACAACAACATGGCGCCCCTGGCGGATCGTCGGATGCCGAGGTCTTCTCCACCCAGAGCGCCAGCAACAACTGGACGACCAATCACGGCCATCAGAACAAGGCCGGTGTGGGCGATGGGGCCTTCAAGGATGCCGCAGGCAACATCGGGGTCAACGTGACCTCGGGCTCGGGTAACGTCCAGGCCAACAACATGGCAGCCTCCGTGTCCACCGGCAACATGGCCGTGGCCACCGTGGCCAACAGCCAGAGCGTCTCCAAGAACATGACCGAAAACCAAAGCCTGAGTGCAACCAAGACGGTTGACAAGGCGGGTGTGTTCCTCGGTCTCAAGGCTTGGGGCGATTACGAGGGGGGCGGTACCGGTCATGATGTCAAGAAAGGACATGACCACGACAATGACAACGACAGGTACGGCAACAACAACCCGAAAGATGATGGCAAGTTCGAGTTCAAGGAAGAGGGTGACATCAAGCTCAGTGGGTACGCCGTCGGGTATATTCCCGTGGTCAACACCTACACCAGCCGCGAAACCTTCAACCGGGCAACCATCGATGGCGGCGCCTTCAACGGTGCCGTGGGCAACATCGGGGTGAACGTCTCCTCGGGGACCAACAACCTGCAAGCGAACAATCTCTCGCTGGCCGCAGGGTTTGCCAAGTAAGTCGATGCGAGGGGGCCCAGTGCCCCCTTTTTCCCTGACACTGGAGGTCTGAATGCGCTGGCTGTTGCTGTTGCTGTGCTGTCCTGCCGTCTGGGCGGGCTCGGTGCCACTGGGGGAGCATCTCCCGGCGCTGGGGGATCTCAACAAACCGGTGCAGAGCATTCTGGAGCGTCGGTACGCCAACATCGAGCGCCAACATACGGATTTCAGCTGCGGGGCCGCCGCCGTCGCCACCATCTTGCGCTACGCCTACGGCCATGCAACCAATGAACGCTGGGTCATGGATGGCATGCTTGCCATGGCAGACCCGGAGCAGGTCAAGCACTACGGCTTCTCCATGCTCGACATGAAGCAGTACCTGCAAATGCTCGGCATGCGGGTCAGAGGGTATCGACTGGGCGATGAAAAACTGCGCCAGGTGAGGGTGCCCACCATCGTCCTGCTCAACATTCGCGGCTATCAGCACTTTGCCGTGCTGCGGGCCATCGATCGCCACGATCGCGTCTATCTGGCAGACCCGGCCCTCGGCAACCGGGTGATCACGTTCAAGGAGTTCAAGGAGAGCTGGAACGGCATCCTCCTCGCCGTCATCGGCGCGGGCTATCGTCCCGATGCCCCCCTTGCCAACCCCTCTCCCCCGCTCTCTGTCAGAGGCAAGGATGGGCTCTTCGCCCCGGTCAATGAAACATCCCTGCTGGAATTCGGTTTTCAGCACAAAGAGCTAATGTGAGGTCATCATGAATACCCGACCCGCCCTATGCCTCCTCTGCAGCCTGGGTGGCATCGCCTCTCCGCTGCTGGCAGCACCGGACCCGCTGGCCCATCTGTCAGACCACTTTGCGCCCGAACTGGCGGACGGGGAGCTGGCCCACCTGCGCGGCCGCTATGTCAGCAGCCATGGCATCAGCTACTTCGGCATCGAGTTCATCTCGTCACTGACCACGGCCCAGGCCCAGCAGACGGCGGCCATGAACCTGGCGCTGAGCATTGTGCAAAACAAACCCAAGCTGGATGTGCGCGTCAAGGATGAGGTCAAGCCCGCGGCCACGCCCGCCAAGGAGACCCAGGTGCAGGGGGCCGGGCTGGTGCAGGTCGTTCAACTGGAGGGGAGTGGCAACAGCTCGGTCAACCAGACCGGTATTGAACTGACCACCCCCACTATGACGGGACACCTGGTTCAGGCGGGCAGCTACGAGCATCAGGGCGATCTTGGCACCGCCACCTATCGGGTCTCAGGGAATTATGCCGGCTTGCAACTACACTCTTCCGACGGCCGGGTCCTGCTGGAGCAGAGCCTGCGCGGTACCGACTTCAGCCGGGGGCTGCTGCAGTTCAACAAGGTCAGAGGGGACGGTTTGCAGACGCTCAATCAGACCCGCATCTGGTTTTCGCGCTGAGCACCGGTGAGCCCGGGGGCTGAACCATCAGAAAGGATGATAAACAACAAGGACGTATCCCGATGAAACAGTCTCGCATGCTGTTGATTGCCCTCGCCCCCTTCGCCTGCTGGGGGGCCACGGCCGAGGAGGAGGCCCTGCAACAACAGCTGGATCTCCTGCGCCAGCAACTGATCCAGCAAAACCAGGCCCTTCATCAGCTCCAGGCTCGCCTGGAGGCCGTCAAGGCAGCCGGTGCCACGACGGCAACCGCCGGGGTCGGAGCCGGGGCCGCCGTCGCCTCCACCCAGCAGGACGCCTCACGGCGCACGCCGGAGGTCGGCCGCAGTACCGAAGACCTGATGATCGAACAGCACAATGTGTTCGACCGCGCCCTGACCGTCGATGTGGGCCTCTCCTATCAGCACTACAACCGCAAGGATCTCGCCCTGCGCGGCTTCCTCGCCCTGGACGCCATCTTCCTTGGCGAAATCAACCTGGATCGGGTGCGCTCCGATCAGTGGACGGCGGATGTCATCACCCGCTACACCCTCAACGATCGCTGGCAACTGGAGCTGGCCCTCCCCTACATGTTCCGCAACACCAACTACCAGAGCACCGGCAAGGAGAACTCCAGCCGCGACTTCGAGGAGCAGAGCGTCAGCGATGGCGGTCTGGGGGATCTCAGCCTCGCCATCTACTACAGGGTCATGGCCGAGAGCGAGGATTGGCCGGATCTGGTGTGGAACTTCCGGGCCAAGGCGCCGACCGGCAAGGATCCTTACGGCATCGAGATCAACACCTCGGAATCGGGCAACCTGGTGACCCCCAAGGAGCTCGCCACCGGCAACGGGCTCTGGCAGCTCTCCACCGGCTTCTCCCTGGTCAAGACCATGGATCCCGCCATCCTGTTTGCCAGCCTCAACTATGGTCACAGCCTCAAGCAGGACTTTGACGATATCTCCTACCAGCCCGGCAACCAGCCCGGCAGCATCCAGCTGGGGGACTGGTATGAATATGGCCTGGGGGTCGCATTCGCCCTCAACGAACGCTTCAGCCTCTCCTTCAACATCAACCAGCGCGTCACCATGGAGTCCGAGCAGGGGTCCGAAGGCTTTGCCATGGAGAAGGTCACCGGCTCCGATGCCAACGCCGCCAGCTTTGGCATGGGGTCGACCTGGGCCATCACCGACAACCTCTCCATGGCGGTCAACTGGTCTGCCGGGCTCACCACGGATGCACCGGACTACACCATCGGGATCCGCTTCCCCTACCGCTTCTAGCCCCGTGCCCGGGCAGGTTGACGACAAAAAACGAGGGAGGCATAACGCCTCCCTCTTCTTGTTGTCGCCAGCCAGCCTAGCGGGCCATCGGTGACATCACACCCCCAGGCGATCGCGCAGGGTGTACCAGGCGGCGCCGGCGGCGGTGAAGGGGATGCGCAGCAGGCGGCCACCCGGGAAGGGGTAGTGCGGCAGCCTGGCGAACGCATCGAAGCGCTCCGCCTGACCGCTCAGCACCTCGGAGAGCAGCTTGCCCGCCAGATGGGTACAGGTGACGCCGTGGCCGCTGTAGCCCTGCATGTAGTAGATGTTGTGACCGATGCGGCCAAACTGCGGCAGGCGCGACAGGGTGAGCAGGAAGTTGCCGGTCCAGGTGTACTCCACCTTGACGTCGGCCAGCTGCGGGAAAGTCTTGAGCATCTTGGGGATGATCAGCCGCTCGATGTCCGCCGGATCCCGCGCCCCGTAGACCACGCCGCCGCCATAGATGAGCCGGTGATCGCCGGAGGTGCGGTAGTAGTCGAGCAGGTAGTTGCAATCCTCCAGACAGTAGTTCTGTGGCAAGAGTGAACGGGCCCGCTCCTCTCCCAGCACTTCGGTGGCGATCACCTGGGTGCCGCAAGGCATGCTCTTGCTGGCCAGTTCCGGCACCAGATTGCCGAGGTAGGCGTTGCCGGCCACCACGATAAAGCGTGCCTTCACCGCCCCTTTGGCGGTCTTGACCAACGCCGGCTGACCCGGAGTAATGCTGGTGACGGCGGACTGCTCGAAGATAAGCCCCCCCTGCATGCGGATGGCTTCCGCCTCCCCCAGCGCCAGATTGAGAGGGTGAATATGGCCGCCGCTCTTGTCCAGCAGGGCGCCGACGTAGCGATCGCTCGCGACCACCTCGCGCACCCCGTCGGCATCGAGCAGCTCCAGCTGGTCGTTGCCCCACTTCTCCCAGCGCGCCTTCTGCGCCTTGAGCTCGTGAAGCTGCTTCTCGGTCTCGGCGGCAAAGACCCCGCCCTCCTGCAGATCGCACTGGATGTTGTAGCGTTTGATCCGCTCGCGGATGATCTGGCCCCCCTCAAACAGCATGGAGCCGAGCAGCCTGGCCTGATCCGGCGGGCAGTTCGCTTCGATGGTGTCGATGTCGCGGCTGTAGGAGTTGACGATCTGGCCGCCGTTGCGGCCGCTGGCGCCAAAGCCGACCCTGGCCGCCTCCAGCACCACCACCTTGTACCCCTTCTCCACCAGATGCAGCGCACTGGAGAGGCCGGTGTAGCCTGCGCCTATGACGCAGACGTCGCACTCCAGCTGCTCGGTGAGCGTGGGATAGGGCGCGTGTTTGTTGGCACTGGCTGCGTAGTAACTCTTTACATGTTCGGTCATGATCCCTGTTTCCTTACCGGTTCGTTTCCAACACAACGGGTTGTTCACATTAAAAGCTGGCCGGGGTGTGGGCGCTGACGATGCGGCAGACCTGCCCCGAGGGATTGCTGAAACTGTGGGGCTCGCCGGTGTCGATGACATAGCTGTCCCCGGCGCACAGTTCATAGGTCTGGCCGGCCAGGGTCAGCAACACCGACCCTTCCAGCACGGTGCCCACCTCCTCCCCCTGATGCTTCACCACGCCGCCGGTGTCGGTGCCGGGGGCATAGGTCTCCAGCATGAAGCCGAGCTGGCGCCGATTGTTGCCGTTGTGCACCAGCTTCATGGAGACCCCCTGGCTGCCGAGCTCGATGAGCTGCTCCGCCTTGATCACCACGCTGGGCGTGCTCGCCACCTCCTCTTCGGCGAAGAAGCGCGACAACGGCAGCTCGTAGACGCTCAGCAGCTTTTGCAGGGAGGCCACCGAGGGGCTCACCTTGTTCTGCTCTATCATGCAGATGGCGCCGTGGGTCAGGCCGCTCAGCTCCGCCACCCGGCGCTGGGAGAGCCCAAGCTCCCTGCGGATCCGGGCAAGCCGCTCCCCCATGTTTCTCTCGTGCTCCGCCAGGGGGTTGTCCGTCATGGTCCGCCACCGGACCTCGCCACGGGATTGCTCCATCGCCCACCTCCTTCCATGGTCATTCGAATACCTGGGGCCGACTGGTCAATATAGTGAGTCAGGAACGTCAGCCCCGTTCACTATCCTGCACAACCCAGAGCGTTCATTATTTTGCACACCCTGCGCAATGAAAACCGCTACAATCGCGCTAACAGCCCCATTTCTAGCATGTGACGCCCAGTTCACTCAAATATATTTAACACTTGAAAAACATTTCGGCTCATTTTATGGTCATTACGTGCTTATTATTCTATACGGCGGTGCCCACATAAACGCGCCACCCAGACCCACTATCGAGGCCCCTTACTTATGTCAGCATCACAACCTGCTCTCTCCCTGATCAAATCCCTGGCCTATGTCGACGGCCGCTGGTGCGAGTCCCTGGGCGGGCGCCGGTTCGAGGTCCTGAACCCGGCCACCGGCCAGGTCATCACCCAGGTGCCCGACATGGACGGGGAGGATACCCGCCTCGCCATCGCGGCCGCCCACGCGGCGCAACCCGCCTGGGCGGCCCTCACCGCCAAGGAGCGCAGCAGCAAACTCTACGCCTGGTTCGAGCGCATCATGGCCAACCAGGAGGAGCTCGCCCGCATCATGACCTGCGAGCAGGGCAAGCCGCTGGCGGAAGCCAAAGGAGAGGTGGCCTACGGCGCCAGCTTCATCCAGTGGTTCGCGGAAGAGGGCAAACGTGCCTATGGCCGCACCATCCCCGGCTTCTCCGCCGATCGGCGCCTGGCCACCATCAAGCAGCCGGTGGGGGTCGTGGCCGCCATCACCCCCTGGAACTTCCCCATCGCCATGATCACCCGCAAGGCGGGTCCGGCGCTGGCCGCCGGTTGTACCATCGTCATCAAGCCCGCCGCCGAAACGCCCCTCTGCGCCCTGGCGCTGGCGGTACTGGCGGAGCAGGCGGGCATTCCCGCCGGGGTCATCAACATCGTCACCTCCCATCAGGCGAGCGCGGTGGGCAACGAGCTGTGCAGCAACCCCGTGGTGCGCAAGCTCTCCTTCACCGGCTCCACCCGCATCGGCAAACTGCTGATGCGCCAGTGCGCCGACACCATGAAGCGCCTCTCCCTGGAGCTTGGCGGCAACGCCCCCTTCATCGTCTTTGACGACGCCGACCTCGACGCCGCCGTGGCCGGGGCCCTGGCGTCCAAATACCGCAACGCCGGCCAGACCTGCGTCTGCGCCAACCGCATCCTGGTGCAGGCCAGCGTCTACGACGCCTTCGCCGAGAAGCTCGCCGCCGCGGTCAAGGCCTTCAAGGTGGGGGACGGCATGGGCGAGGGTGTCCAGATCGGGCCCCTCATCAACCCGGCCGCCGCCAGCAAGGTGGCCGAGCTGGTGCAGCAATCGGTCGCCGCCGGTGCCCGGGTGCTGGTGGGGGGCGACGCCCACCCCGCCGGTCCCCTCTTCTATCACCCCACCATCCTGACCGAGGTCACCCGGGGCAACCCCATTCTGGACGAGGAGATCTTCGGGCCCGTCGCCCCTCTGGTGCGCTTCGAGACGGAAGCCGAGGCCATTGCGCTTGCCAACGACACCCCCTATGGCCTGGCCGCCTACTTCTATGGCCGCGACATCGCCCGGGTGTGGCGAGTGGCCGAGGGGCTCGAATACGGCATGGTGGGGATCAACGAGGGGATCATCTCTACCGAACTGGCCCCCTTTGGCGGGATCAAGGAGTCGGGACTGGGCCGGGAAGGGGCGGCCGAAGGGCTGGAGGAGTACCTGGAGACCAAATACCTCTGCTTTGGCGGCATTCGCTGAGGGAAATGAAAGGGCTATCGCATCGTTAAAACAGATGCGTTATGACGCAGCCTATCGCTTTTACAGATAGAAAGAGGGGGTCGCCGGTCACGACCGAGCGCCTTGTGGGCCCTGAGGGCACACCCGGGGCCCCCTTTTGCGAACAGGCCGCCCTGCCCGAGGGCAGTTGGCGGCACACATATGGCCAGATGGCACAGGAACAGCGGGGGCCCATGCCCCTCAGGGAGGAAAGATGAGTCATTCAAGCAACAACCAGCAGTGGCAGGCCCGCCGCGAAGCGGCCGTGGTCCAGGGGGTCGGCACCCTGCTGCCGGTCTTCATCGACCGGGCGCACAACGCCGAGCTGTGGGACGTGGAAGGCAACCGCTACATCGATTTTGCCTCCGGCATCGCCGTGCTCAACACCGGCCACAACCACCCCAAGGTGGTGGCGGCGGTGCGCGAGCAGCTCGAGAAGTTCAGCCACACCTGCTTCCAGGTCACCCCCTACCCCGGCTATATCGAGCTGGCGGAAAAATTGAATGCCCTGGTGCCCGGCCCCACCCCCAAGCGCACCCTCTTCCTCTCCACCGGCGCCGAAGCGGTGGAGAACGCCATCAAGATCGCCCGCGCCCACACCGGTCGCAGCGGCACCATAGCCTTCAAGGGGGGCTTCCACGGCCGCACCATGATGGGCATGGCCCTCACCGGCAAGGTGGTGCCCTACAAGACCGGCTTCGGCCCCTTCCCGGGGGAGGTCTATCACCTCCCCTTCCCCGCCGACTACCTGGGAGTGAGTGAAGACGATGCCCTGGCCGCGCTGGATCTCTGCTTCAGCGCCGACATCGAACCCACCCGGGTGGCCGCCATCATCATCGAGCCGGTGCAGGGGGAAGGGGGCTTCTACCCCGCCTCCGCCAGCTTCCTGCAGGCCTTGCGCAAGATCTGCGATCAGCACGGCATCCTGCTCATCTGCGACGAGATCCAGACCGGTTTCTGTCGCACCGGCAAGACCTTCGCCACCGAATACAGCGGTGTCGAACCCGACATCATGACGCTCGCCAAGAGCCTGGCCGGCGGCTTCCCGCTCTCTGCCGTGGTGGGCAAAAGCGAGGTGATGAACGCCGCCAAGCCCGGTGGCCTGGGGGGAACCTATGCGGGCTCCCCCATCGCCTGCGCCGCCGCCCTGGCGGTGCTGGAGGTGATCGAGGAGGAGCGCCTGAACCAGAAGGCCCTGGCCCAGGGGGAGCAGATCAAGGCACGCCTGCACCAGCTGGCGACACGGTTTGACTGCATCGGCAACATCCGCGGCCCCGGCGCCATGGTGGCCATGGAGCTGGTGAAGGAGGGGGATGCCGCCAGACCGGACCCGGATCTCACCAAGCGGTTGGTGGCCGAGGCGGGCAAGCGGGGGCTGGTGCTGCTGGCCTGCGGCGTGCGTGGCAACGTGATCCGTTTCCTCGCCCCTCTGACCGCCCCGGCAGCCATCGTCGACGAGGGGCTGGACCTGCTGGAGCAGGCCCTGTCCGCCTCCCTGGCCTGATCCGGAAGACCGCGTTCGCCCACGTGCAAAAAAATGCGTTTTTGCTCCCTTGATATGCTTGTCAAGGGGGCATCACGAATGCACAATGCGCCGCCGTATTCAAGGACCGTCCGCTCATCGGAGCCCGGTTCTTTTTTTGCGCCAAACAAATCCATAACGAGGCCGGAACAGACCGGAAATGATAACGAGGTGGCACGCCATCTCACGACACCCGCTTCTTAGTGAGGAACTCCATGGGGCATATCATCGCTTTCCTGCCGGCCCGCGCCGGTCTGCGCCATCCGTCCGCATCCCGGACTGGCGCCCCCACCGTGCAGGATGACCTCACCGTCAGCCTGATCCCGTCAGCCAGCCTGCGGGGGATCGCCTGATGCACCCGCACCCCGCCGGTCTGAAAAAAAGCCTGAAACTCTGGCACGTGGTCATCATGGGGCTGGCCTATCTCACCCCCATGGCGGTGTTCGACACCTTCGGCATCGTCACCGAGATCACCGAAGGTCATGTGCCGACCGCCTACCTGCTCGCCCTCATCGGCATGCTGTTCACCGCCATGAGCTACGGCCACCTGGTGCGCAAGTTCCCCTCGGCAGGCTCCGCCTACACCTATGCCCAGAAGGTGTTCCACCCCTATGTGGGTTTCATGGTGGGCTGGGTCTCCCTGCTCGACTACATGTTCATGCCCATGATCAACATGCTGCTGGCCAAGATCTACATGGAGGCCCTCTTCCCCGGCGTGGCCCCCTGGACCTACATCCTGGCCCTGGCCGCCGTCATGACCTTCCTGAACCTGCGGGGCATCAAGCTGGTGGCGAACTTCAACAGCCTGATCGTCATCATGCAGTTCAGCATCATCGCCGTCTTCATCGGCCTCATCGCCTGGGGCGTGAGCCACGGCGAGGGGCTCGGCACGGTGGCGAGCAGCCGCCCCTTCTTCTCCGAGCAGATGCACATCAATCCCCTGCTGACCGGCGCCTCCATCCTCTGCCTGTCGTTCCTCGGGTTTGACGCCATCACCACCCTGTCGGAGGAGACCCCGAACGCGGATCGGGTGATCCCCCGGGCCATCGTGCTCACCGCCCTCATCGGCGGCGTGCTCTTCATCTCCGTCTCCTACTTCCTGCAGCTCTTCTTCCCGGACATCTCCCGCTTCCAGCAGCCGGATGCGGTGCTGCCGGAGATCGCCCTCTATGTGGGCGGCAAGCTGTTCCAGGCGGTGGTGCTGGTCTGCACCACGGTGGCGGTGCTCGCCTCGGGGCTCGCCTCCCACGCCGGGGTATCGCGCCTGCTCTACGTGATGGGCCGGGATCGCGCCCTGCCGAGCCGCGTCTTCGGCTACATCCACCCCACCTGGCAGACCCCGGCTCTCAACGTGCTGCTGGTGGGCATGCTGGCCCTCTCGGCGGTGGCCTTCGATCTGGAGATGGCGCTGGCGCTCATCAACTTCGGCGCCCTGGTGGCCTTCACCTTCGTCAACCTGGCGGTGATTGCCCACTTCTATCTCAGGCTGGGTCACAACAAGACCCTGAAGGATCACCTGCTGTTCCTCGCCCTGCCCCTGTGCGGCGCCGCCTGCATCGGGGTGCTCTGGCTCAACCTGGAGCCCGCCTCCTTCGAGCTGGGGCTGATCTGGGCCGCCCTCGGTGCCATCTACCTGCTGCTGCGCTTCACCGTGTTCCGGGTCCGCCTCGGCCGCCCCGAGCAGGACGCCTCCTGAGCGAAACCGGCGCCCCCAGGGCGCCGGTTTCACATGGCGGCAAAGCAGGGCGCCAGCTGATGACAAGGTTGTCATCGACTTTCCGGCAGCGGTAGCGAAGTGATCGCTCACGGGGGGAACAAATTCCCCGCTGGCGGCCTTTTTCGCTTGTCTCCTCCCCCCCCTGAGGGCACAATACGGCGCCCCTTGAGAGCCGATGTTTCAACAACATCGGTTCTTTGCTTTTCTGGGGCACACCACCATTCACCAAGAGGCCGGCCATGTGCCGGAATTGATACCCAGATTGCCAAGCAATCTCCCGACGTTGTGAGGAAAAACATGGGGCATTTCACTGCTTTCCTGCCGGTCCCCGCCGGCGTGCGCCACGCATCTGTGCCACAGATGGGCGCCCCCTGTGTCCAGCGACGCGTTCCCGCGTCCCTGATCCCGTCCCATCTCGCCCACGGGGCCTGTGCAGAGGAGAAAGCGTGATGGCCGGTGCCAAGCTGCTCAAGACCCTCACCCTGTTCCAGGTCGTGGTGATGGGTCTGGCTTACCTCACGCCCATGGCGGTATTCGATACCTTCGCCATCGTCGGTGACATCACGGATGGTCGCGTGGCCACCGCCTACCTGCTGGCGCTCGGCGGCATCCTGCTGACCGCGTTCAGCTACGGCCACCTGGTGCGCCGCTTCCCGTCCGCAGGCTCCGCCTACACCTATGCCCAGAAGGTGTTTCACCCCTATGTGGGCTTCATGGTGGGCTGGTCTTCCCTGCTGGACTACATGTTCATGCCGATGATCAACATCCTGCTGGCCAAGATCTACCTGACCGCCATGTTCCCCACCGTGGAGCCCTGGATCTTCATCTTCGGTCTGGTGACCGTGATGACCTTCCTGAACCTGCGCGGCATCAAGCTGGTGGCGAACCTCAACGGCTTCATCGTCTTCATCCAGATCGCCATCATCGTCACCTTCCTCGGCCTCATCGCCTGGGGCCTGAGTCACGGTGAAGGGGCCGGCACCCTGATGAGCAGCCGTCCGTTCCATGTGGAGTCTGCCAGCATGCTGCCGCTGTTCACCGGCGCCACCATCCTCTGCTTCTCGTTCCTGGGCTTCGACGGCCTGAGCTCCCTCTCCGAAGAGACCCCGAATGCCGGCAAGGTGATCCCCCGTGCCATCGTGCTGACGGCCCTCATCGGCGGCATCATCTTCGTCACCGTCTCCTACAGCCTGCAGCTCTTCTTCCCGGATCTGGCCCGCTTCAAGGAGCCGGACGCCGTGCTGCCGGAGATCGCCCTCTACGTGGGTGGCACCCTGTTCC
Source organism: Aeromonas sp. R7-2 (assembly GCF_040908105.1). NCBI lineage: Bacteria > Pseudomonadati > Pseudomonadota > Gammaproteobacteria > Aeromonadales > Aeromonadaceae > Aeromonas > Aeromonas sp. R7-2. Next base: position 311,500 of record NZ_JBFODC010000020.1, read on the forward strand.
AGAGCGTGGTGCTGGTGTGCACCACTGCGGCCGTGCTCGCCTCCGGCATGGCGGCCCACGCCGGCGTGTCGCGCATCCTCTACGTGATGGGGCGCGATCGCATGATCCCGGAGCGGGTGTTCGGCTATATCCACCCCACCTGGCGCACCCCGGCCATCAACGTGCTGCTGGTGGGGGCCCTGGCCCTCTCCGCGGTCTCCTTCGATCTGGACATGGCCCTGGCCCTGGTGAACTTCGGCGCCCTGGTGGCCTTCACCTTCGTCAACCTCTCGGTGATCGGCCAGTTCTGGGTGCGCGAGAAGCGCAACAAGAGCCTCAAGGAGCACCTGCTGTTCCTGGTGCTGCCGCTGCTGGGGGCCGCCACCATCGGCGCCCTCTGGATCAACCTGGAGCAGAGCTCCCTGGAGCTTGGCCTCATCTGGGCGGGGATCGGGGTCACCTACCTCTTCCTGCGCCTCGCCGTGTTCCGCATCCCCTTCCGTCAGTACGAGGAAGCGGCCGACGGCCAGTAAGGCGGCACACACGCCCAAACAGAAGGGGAGCCCATGGCTCCCCTTCTTGCATTCAGACGTCCGGTGCGCGGACCCTCACCCCTGATTGAGCACGGCCGTGGCGGCCGCCTTGACCGGATCCCTGGCCACGGCGTTGACATCCTTGCGGGTCTGGTTGACCTTGTCCTGCGCCTGCTTCACACCGGCTCTCTGCTTGTTCAGGGCCGCATTGGTGTGCTGCCTGGTCTCTTTCAGTCCCGCCGTCTTCTTGTCCAGCACGTCCGTGGTGTGTTTCTTCACCTCGGCATTGGCCTTCTCCTTCTGCTTGCGCACCAGCTTGTCGGCATCGCAGTTGCCCTTGACCCCCAGGGTGGCGTTCATCGCCTCGTTCCTGACCGCCTTGTCGAGGTTGCACTCGGACTTGAACACGCTGGCCTGCGCACCGGCAGACAGCAGACCCAGGGAGAGGCACAAAACCCATGCACGCATCATCACTTCCTCAGTTTCAAGACAGGAAAGTCCGGCAGCATATAACCCTGGGATCCCAGTGCAAGGGCAGGGGCCGGTGATGAGCCGGATGGCGTCATATCGGCGTTTGCTCCGACACCTTTTGTCTGCGACGCCCCCTGCCGCCCTGTCACCAAAGCATCATAAAAGTGTCACGTTGTCATATTTCTGTCATGGAGCCTTGTTGTAATGCGCCCGTCCATTTTCAACGCAGAACGACCCCAAGAGGCCATATGCACAGCACCGCATCTTCCGCACCCCAGCAGATCCGTCGTCCCGGCCCCCTGTTCAACTGGCTCGCGGTGATCACGCTGATCTACCTGATCCTGGTCGCCGTTGGCGCCGTCTCCCACGGCTTCAAGGGCTTCTCCGGCGGCGCCGAGGGCGCGGCCCAGATCTTCGCCTTTGCCAACAACCCCTTCGTCGCGCTGCTGCTCGGCATCCTGGCCACCGCCCTGGTGCAATCCTCCAGCACCGTCACCTCGGTGATCGTCGGCCTGGTGGCAGGGGGCCTGCCCATGGCCATGGCCATCCCCATGGTGATGGGGGCCAACCTCGGCACCACCATCACCAACACCATCGTCTCCCTGGGGCACATCCGGGACAGAGGCGAGTTCCGCCGCGCCTTCGCCGCCGCCACCGTGCACGACTTCTTCAACCTGCTGGCGGTCTTCATCTTCCTGCCCCTGGAGCTGATGTTCGGTCTGCTGCAAAAGAGTGCGGAAGGGATTGCCAGCCTGCTGCTGGGCTCCGCCGACATGTCGATGAAGGGGATGGATTTCATGAAGCCCCTCATCTCCCCGTCCCTGGATCTCATCGACGGTGCCGTCGCCTTCCTGCCGGGCAAGGGGGGCGCCATCGCCACCATTCTCATCGGGATTCTGCTCATCCTGTTCTGCGTCACCGCCCTTGGCAAGGTGCTGCAACAGGTCATGGTGGGCCGTGCCAAGGAGCTGCTGCACAAGGCCCTGGGCCGTGGCCCGCTCACCGGCATCGCCTCCGGCACCCTGGTCACCGTGATGGTGCAGTCCTCCTCCACCACCACCAGCCTGATGATCCCCCTGGCGGGAGGCGGCGTGTTCAGCACCCGCCAACTCTATCCCTTCACCCTGGGGGCCAACATCGGCACCACCATCACCGCCCTGCTGGCCGCCACCGCCATCAGCGGTGCCGGTGCCCAGCTCGCCCTGACCATCGCCCTGGTCCACGTGCTGTTCAACCTCTTCGCCGTGGTGCTCATCTACGGGGTACCCTTCCTGCGGGAGCTGCCCATCAAGGCCGCCGAAGCCCTGGCCCGGGTCGGCAGCGAGAACAAGCTGCTGGCGCTGGGTTACGTGGCCGGGCTCTTCTTCGCCCTGCCCGCCCTGATGATGGTGGCCGTCAAGTAAATCCGAACCGGGGGCATCATGCCCCCGGTGCCTTGCCCGTCCGGTCACATCCTCCAGCATCCCCCCTCGCCCTCCCTCCCCGGCTGGGATAAGATGCCCCTTCATTGCACTCTGATTTCAAGGAACAGGAAAACCCGATGAAATTCATTCTGATAGCCCTTCTTATCGCCGGCGCCGCCTACTACTTCTACTCCAGCAGCAACAACCGGAAGCTGGCGGAAGAGAACGTGCGCAAGGGGGCCGAGTTCCTCGCCAGCAACCAGGAAAAACCCCTGGTGACCACCACCGCCTCCGGCCTGCAGTACGAAGTGCTGACCCCGGGCACCGGTACCGTTCACCCCACCGCCACCAGCAAGGTGAAGGTGCACTACGAGGGCAAGCTGCTGGACGGCACCGTGTTCGACAGCTCCGTCGCCCGTGGCGAACCCATCGAGTTCGGCCTCAACCAGGTGATCAAGGGGTGGACCGAAGGGGTGCAACTGATGGTGGAAGGGGAGAAGACCCGCTTCTACATCCCCGCCAACCTGGCCTATGGCGATCGCGCCGCCGGCAAGATCCCGCCGGGCTCAGTCCTCATCTTCGACGTGGAGCTGCTGGGCATTCAATAAACCCGCCCGGGGCCCGCGTTGATCTTGGCGGTGGCGCTGCGGGGCATCCCGTCAGAGGCCACGTCCGACGGACCCTGATCACAACGCCGGCGCACTGCGCCGGCGTTGTCGTTTCTGCCCCGCTCTCCCTCGCCCTGATGCCAGATTATCAACCAATATTGAAGAGTGCTTATCCATAAAGCCTGATTGTTAACCCATCAATAGGGGCAGATAATGACCACATCGTCAGCGGCATGTCGCCCTGGCCTCGGGTTGTCGGTGCGCCGCGCGCATCGGCACAACGCATATGGAGTCTGTCATGTCTATCGCCCCTGTCTGGTTCATCTCCCACGGCGCCCCGGATCTGGTCCTGCGCGATCAGCCCGCGACCCGGTTCCTGAAGCAACTGCGCCTCGAGGGTGCCAGAGGGCTGGTGGTGATCTCGGCCCACTGGTTCAGCCGAAGCGAGCTGCAGATCAACGTCGAGCCCAGCCCGGCCCTGATGTACGACTTCTACGGCTTCCCCGAGCCCCTCTACCAGATCCGCTGGCCCGCGACGAGCCCGCAATGGTTGCAGGAAGCGGTGAGCGATCAGCTGCTGCTGGCCGGCCTGCCCGCCACCCCGGTACGCCGCGAGCTGGATCACGGGGTCTGGTCCCCCCTCTCCCTGATGGATCCGGACAGTGAACTCCCCCTGGTGCAGATCGCCATCCCGGCCAGCTTCACCCCGGCCCAGCTGTGGCAACTGGGGGAGGCATTGCAGGGGCTGCGCGAGCAAGGGATCGGCATCCTCGCCTCCGGCGCCATCACCCACAACCTGCGTGCCCTCGGGCCGGACGGCTCGCCGGTTCCCCAGTGGGCGAGCCAGTTTGCCCGCTGGCTGGAGCAGACCATGGCAGAGGGAGACAGGGGGGCGCTGGAAGATTACCGGGCCCGGGCGCCGGGCGCGGTGGAATCCCATCCCCACGACGATCACCTGCGCCCCCTGTTTGTGGCGCTCGGCGCGGCGGGGGCCGACAGACCCCGAAAGCTGCACGACAGCTGGGATTACGGCAGCCTCTACATGGGGGCCTACCAGTTCGGTTGAGGGCGGGGCGGCCAGGCCGCCCTGCTTGCCGTGCTACCGCCGACGCGCGTGGAGAAATAGCGGACTCGTTATAGCCATTTTCCGGTAGAATGGCGGCCATTGGATGAGGCTTGGCAGGGATGGCTGTCGCGTCGGGTGGCTAGATGAACCTATATCGAACACTGATCCTGCTCTGTCTGCTCTGCCTTCAACCTGTGCAGGCCCTGACCCTGCACAGCCGCTACGATCCCGCCCCGCTGCCTCCCCGCTGGTCGGAGGCGGAGCTCGGATGGCTGCGCCAGCAGTCCCAACTGCGGGTCGGCATCCTGCAAGAGGACTACCGCCCCTTCACCATGATCGCTCGCCAGCGCGTCGAGGGCCTCAGTGCCGACTACATCGACCTGCTGGCCCGGATGCTGGACAAACCCGTTGCCCTGAGCGCCTTCCCCGACAAGGCGCACCTGCTCCGTGCCCTGGCACGGGGGGAGATACACCTCGCCAGCCTCGGCAATCTCACCCTGGCGGACAGTGACACCCGGGCGATCCGCCTGAGCAACCCCTATTTCAGCAGCCCCCTCGTCTTCTCCGTGCCCAGACGTTATCGGGGGGCACTGCTCACACCGGGACAGCGGGTGGCCGCCGTCCGGGATCAGATAGACAGGGCGCGCTTTGGCCGCTACTACCCCACCCTCACCCTGGTGACCTATCCCTCCAACATGGAGGCGTTCGATGCGGTCTTCTTCGGCCGCGACGACATCCTGCTGGGGGATGCCCACGCCACCCACTACCTCAACAGCGAGCGCTTCGACAACCTTCGCCAGCGGGGCGAGGCCCCGCCCGAGCTGGCGCCTGCCGAGTTCCGCTTTGCCGTCCCGGCCACCGAGCCCGCCCTGCTCAGCCTGGTCAACCGGGGGCTGGCGGCCATCGACGACCGGGCGCGCAATACCCTCTTCACCCAGTGGAACGGGCCCATCCGCGACATGAGCGAGCGAAGCGCCGATCTCTATGATGCCGCCGAGCGGGCCTGGATGCGGCAAGCGCCCCCCATCAGGGTGTGGCTGATGGACAACCTCTACCCCTATGGCGCCCTGGATCATGACGGCCAGCTGGTCGGCATGACGGTGGACATGCTGGACAAGATCCGCACACGCACCGGCCTCACCTTCGAGTTCGTGCGGGCAGACACTGAGCGTCAGCTGGCAAAAGCCATGCAGTCAGGCGCCATCGACCTCATCGGCGCCATCTCCCAGCAGGTGGCCGAACACTACGGGCTGCGCACCTCGGTGCCCTACGCCACCGACAACATCTATGTGATCCTCACCCGCCAGGAGGAACAAGGGATCGACACCCTCCGGAGTCTGGCGGGCAAGACGGTGGCGATGACGCACCATGTGCCCCTCGCACAGAGACTGGAGGGTAGCCGCATCACCCAGGTGGAGAGTGCCGCAGAAGCGATGGAGGTGCTCGCCCAGGGACAGGTGGATGCCGCCATCGTGCCCCTCTATTTTGCCCGCCATGCGCTGGACAATGATCCCCAGAGCCCGCTGCGCATCGCCGGCCCCGCCGATGACGAACCAATCCGGATGGGGTTTGCCAGCCTGCCCGGACAGGGGATGCTGATGGGGATCCTCGACAAGACCATCCTCGCCATCCCCCCCAACGAGCTCGCCATGATGAGTTACGAGTGGCGCAACCGCAAACTGCCTGTGCCCGGCTTCATGGATCGCCACGCCCACATCGTCTACCTGGTGTTCGTGGGGCTCCTCACCCTGGCGCTGGTGCTGCTCTATCGCAACCGCATGTTCAAGCGGATGGCCAGCGCCGAGCAGGCTTCCCGCCAGCAACTGGAGGCCCATGTCAGGTTCATCCGGGCACTGGGGGAGAGCCTGCCCCACCCCATCGTCGTGCGGGACAAGAGCGGCAAGGTGCTGCTGTGCAACAGCAAATACCTCACCCAGCTCGGCGCCGAGCCAAAGGCCATCCTGGGTCAGCCCTTCGCCCAGGGGCTGTCAGGGGTGCTCGATGCAGACAACATCGCCGTGCTGGAGCAGGACTTTGCCAGGGTATTGCAGGAGGGGCAGCCCATCTTTGCGGATCGCCTCTTCCATCACAGGGGAACCCAGAGCGACATCTATCACTGGATGGTGCCCTATTTCGACGGGGAGGGGGCCATCAGCGGGGTGATCGACGGCTGGATAGACATCACGGACCGCAAGCGGCTGGAAGAGGCGCTGCGCGAGGCCAAACAGCAGGCCGACAGCGCCAGCCGCGCCAAGAGCGACTTCCTCGCCACCATGAGCCACGAGATCCGCACCCCCATGAACGCCATCCTCGGCATGCTGGAGCTGGCCACCGAGGATCCCGCTCTCAGCCGTCACAGCGGCGAGCTGCTGCGCATCGCCGCCGACTCCGCCAACGGCCTGCTGGATCTGCTGGGGGACAGCCTGGATATCGCCTCCATAGAGGCGGGCCAGATGACCCTGACTCCCACCCCCTGCGATCTCGCTCCCCTGCTCTCGTCCGTCACCCGGGTCTTTGCGGGCATGGCCGAGCAGAAGGGGCTGCTCTATGAGGTCAGGCTGCCCGACACCCCCATGCCAAGGGTGCTGATCGATCCCCTTCGCCTGCGCCAGATCCTCTTCAATCTCATCGGCAACGCCATCAAGTTCACCGAGCAGGGCCGGGTCGCCATTACCGCCACCCTGACCGGGGGCGAGCAGCCTCCTGTGCTGCACCTCACCATCACCGACACCGGAGCCGGCATTCCCGCGGACAAGCTGCCCCGGCTCTTCACCCCCTTCTATCGCGCCCACGGCCAGGGCCAGTTCCCCGGCAGCGGGCTGGGCCTCAACATCGCCCGCATCCTGTGCCAGATGATGGGGGGGGAGATAGCCGTTCACAGCCAGGTCGGCGAAGGCACCCGGCTCGAGATAAGGCTGCCCCTCACGCTCGCTCTGCAACCCCCCGCCCCGATCACGGCAATGCCGGCGCCCCAGCCCCACCAGGCTCAACCCCTCCCCCATCGGCTGCATATCCTGGTGGTCGATGACAATCACGCCAACCAGATCCTGCTGCGCCAGCAGCTCAAGCACCTGGGACACGACGTCAGTGTGCGCAGCAATGGCCTGGAGGCCCTGCGCGCCCTCGCCAGCCACCCCTTCGATCTGGTCATCACCGACTGCCAGATGCCGGTGATGGACGGCTTCGAGCTGACCCGCAGCCTGCGTGCCCTTGGCCATGGCCTGCCCGTCTGGGGCTTCACCGCCCATGCCCAGCCTCGCGAGCGGGAGCTTTGCCTCGCCGCCGGCATGAACGACTGCCTGTTCAAGCCCATCGGCCTCGCCCGTCTGCGCGCGGCGCTGGCCACCCTGGGGCCAGCGCCCTGAGTACCGCCAGCCCTTCCTCCCGTCATGTCGCACGGGCGCGGCTGAGAATGCGGCTGAGAGTGCGGCTGAGAGTGCGCCGGCGTTTGCCGCATAAAGGATCGCCCACAGGGACAAGAGACAACGTGGACCGGCCATGGATACAAGGCCGGTGGCGGTTCGAGACCCATAAAAAAACCGACACCAGGGTGTCGGTTTTTTTATATCGGGAGGTGCGCCCTGCCTGCCACGCCAGTCTGGCGCCGGGTGAAGCGGGCGTCACGGGGAGGATCAGTAGAAGATCCGCTCCCCTCGCTCGCTCATCTTGAGCCAGACCGGCTTGGTGCTGGTCTTGCTCCAGATGCGGTGCAGGTAACTGTAGAAACGGGCGCGATCCCGGCGAAACAGCATCACCGGGAAGGCGAGCAGACCCGCCATCAGGACAAAGATGCGGCGAAGGATTATCTGAGTCAGGGAGAAGGGATGAAACATGATGTAACGCCTCACTGGTAAGACCACTGAACAAAGATTACGCCAATCATTGTAGGATTACTACACCGACAGCGCCATTTTTTTATTAAAAACGGGGCTAAAAGCCTAAAAATGAAACCGGGTTACATTCTTTAACTAAAAAACAACAAAGGTGGCAAAACGCGGCCCCTGTTCCAGAGTTAACGAGGACTGGACCAGAACGGGGGAACACAGGATGAAACTTGCAGATGCAGCGCTGCTGGGGGCATTGGGCGTGCTCGCCTGGAGCCAGTGGCAGGAGTGGCGGCTCAATCGTGACGATGCCATCGACATCCCCTATCACGGGGTCCCCACCGCCAGCCTGTGGCAATGCGGTTTGCTGATAAAGGAGATGGCCGCGCTGGCAGAACAGGGGGGCGAAGAGAGGTCCGGATCCAGGGGCGAGGCATTGGCCGAGATGGATCAGCATCTGCACAAGACGTGGCAACGGGAGGGTTGTTCACGGCTGACTGACATGCAATGAAGCATCATCCTAGGCCGCCATGGCGGATGGACAACGTCAGGGATATGGAAAACAGGGAGAAGATGGAGGCACGTTCCGGAGTCGAACCGGACTAAACGGATTTGCAATCCGCTGCATAACCGCTTTGCTAACGCGCCATGCTGACAAGGCATTGCCTTGAGAGTGATGTCCATGGTTGGTGCCATGGAGTATTGGAGCGGGAAACGAGACTCGAACTCGCGACCCCGACCTTGGCAAGGTCGTGCTCTACCAACTGAGCTATTCCCGCATGACTGCTTGCGTGCCAGTTGCCTGACAACGAGGCGCATTATACGTACCCCGAGCCCGGGCACAACCCTTTTTTCTCACTTTGAGCCCTTTCCCGTGCTATTTGCTCACCCTTTAGACGCCTTGGTCGAAAATCCCCCCGCTCCCTGTGACCCGACGAGCGAATTTAAGATAAAGCCATTGAAATAGTTAGCCTTTAGTCAGAAACTCATCGCGCTTAGTAACTGGATTCTCAATTGAAAATCATGCGATGAAATGGAACTTCAGGCCTCGGGGGCTCAGACCGCAGCTGATGCTGGCTTTTTTCATGTTGGGCCTGGTGCCCTTCCTGGTCGTCACCCTGTTTTTCCTCTATAGCCACGGCAAGGATCTCACCACCCAGACCTCCAACCATCTGGTCTCGGTGCGCAACATCAAGAAAAACCAGCTGCAAGACTACTTCGGCAACCTCAAGGAGCAGATCATCAACTTCTCCCAGCAGGACTTTGCCGGCAACAGTATCGGTCGCTTCTACGGTTTCACCGGTGCCTTCGAGAAGCTCGGCACCACGCCGCAGGAGGCCCGCGCCCGCGCCCAGGCCCGCTATGTGCCGGGCTCCTGGGACAAGCTGCAACAACCTGACAGTCAGGTGGAGATAGAGCCCTCCATCAGTGCCCTCATCCTGGCGGACGAGATGTATGGCCGCGTCCACCAGCGCTTCCATCGCGGGTACGCCGACATGGTGCGCAAGTCCAACTACAGCGACATCTTCCTGGTGGATCTGAACGGTGACGTGGTCTACTCGGTCACCAAGCAGGCCAACTTCGCCACCAACCTGCTCTCGGGACCCTACCAGTCCAGCGGTCTTGGCAACACCTTCGCCAAGATCAAGCGCCGCCTCGATGGCGGCCAGAAGCCCCAGCAGATCTTCGAGTTCACCGATTTTGGCCGCAACGAGCTGACCGGCCAGGTGGTCGCCTACCTCGCCGCTCCCGTGATGCAGTACGACTATGTGCGCGGCGTGGTCATCTTCGAGCTGCTGCCGGACAAGCTCAACCAGATCATGGCGGAGCGGGAGGGGCTCGGCGCAACCGGCGAGACCATTCTCATCGGCCCGGACAAGCGGATGCGCGCCAACGCCTGGCTCGCCCCCGAATTCAGCGTGGAGAACAGCTTCAGCCCCGACTTCCGACCGCTGCAGACCCCCCTCATCATCAAGGCCCTCTCCGGGGAGCAGGGGGTCGGCCCCTTCCTCTCCTACCACGATGACGAGGTGCTGGCCGCCTATACCCAGGTGAAGGTGTTCGATACCGAGTGGGCCTTCATCGCCGAGATCTCCACCAGCGAGGCCTATGCCCCCATCCGCCAGCTCGAGACCCTGGTGATCCTGCTGGGAGCTGGCTCACTGCTGCTGCTGATCCTCTTCTCCCGCTGGCTCTCCCACTCCATCACGGCGCCCCTGCGATCCCTCACCGCCGCCGCCGAACAGGTGGCGGACGGCGCCCTGGATCACCCCATCACCATCCCCCGCACCGACGATGACATCGACCGGCTGGCACAGGCATTTCGCCACATGCAGCGCTCGGTGAAGGACAAGATCGAGCTCATCGAACGCCAGACCCAGGAGCTGCAACAGCAGGTCAAGCTGACCCACAAGCAGAACCTCAGCCTGCAACAGGCGGACAAGCTCAAAGACGAGCTCCTGGCCAACACCTCCCACGAGCTGCGCACCCCCATCCACGGCATCAAGGGGATGGCCGAGTCCATGCTCGCCAGCCAGCAGGACCTGACCGAAGGGCAGCAGAAACAGCTCGGCCTCATCATCAAGAGCGCCGACGGTCTGGCGCGCCTCGTGGACGACTTGCTCGACTACCACCAGATGCGCTACGGCCAGTTGGAGATCCACCCCCAGCCGGTCTCCTCCAAGGGGGTCATCCGGCTGGTGCTGGATCTCTGCCAGCACCTCGTGCAGGCCAAGCCCCTCACCCTGGTGGACAAGAGCCCCGCCGAACTGCCCCCTGTGCTGGCGGACGAGCAGCGCCTCGAACAGGTGCTCTACAACCTGGTGGGCAACGCCATCAAGTACACCCCCCAGGGCAAGGTGGTGCTGAGTGCCCTGGTGGAGGGCAACTTCCTGCGCATCAAGGTGACCGACACCGGCATCGGCATCGCCAGGGACCATCTGGAGCACATCTTCGAGCCCCTGGTGCAGATGAGCCCGGAAGTGAGCAAGCAGGGAGCAGGCCTCGGTCTCTCCATCACCCGCCAGCTGGTGCACCTGATGGGGGGGGAGCTGTTCGTGGAAAGCGAGCCGAGCGTCGGCTCCACCTTCGCCTTCACCCTGCCGCTGGCCAGCGGCAAGGCGGGCAGTCTGACCCTCGACAGCCGCCAGATAGAGCACCAGCTGGTGCGCCAGCAACCCGTCATCCTGCCGGACTGGGAGAGCGAGGATCTGCCGCCCCCGCCGCAAGATGCCCCCGTCATCCTGGTGGTGGATGACGAGCCCATCAATTTGCACATACTGCGCCACCTGCTGCAGCCCTGCGGTTATCGCATCCTGCCCAGCAGCGACGGTCACGACGCCCTGACCAAGCTGGCTCAGGAGCCGGTGGATCTCATCCTGCTTGACGTGATGATGCCCACCCTCTCGGGCTTCGACGTCTGCCGCCGTCTGCGCCAGCAGCACCCCAAGGAGAAGCTGCCGGTGCTGCTGCTCACCGCCCTCAACCAGCCCAAGGAGATTGAAGAGGGTTTCAACGCCGGGGCCAACGACTATCTGGTGAAACCCTTCTGCAAGGAGGAGCTGTTCGCCCGGGTGAGAGCCCTGCTGGAGGCCAGCGCCGGGCGCGCCTCCCTGGTGGAGAACCGCCTGCTCAAACAGGAGATAGAGCACCGTCTGCTGCTCCAGGAGCAACTGCACCAGGATCAGGAACGGCTCCTCGCCCTGCTTGGCGAGGGGGCCGACCCCATGGTCTTCCTCGATGAGCAAGGAGGGGTGCTGTTTGCCTCCCGGGCCCTGGCGCGCCTGCTGGGTCAGGAGCCGGAAGCCATGGAGGGGCAGATGCTGGACGAGTGGCTGGCCGCCCCGCTGGCAAGCCAGTGGCCCGACATGACCGCGCAGCCGGAGCGGGAGCTGGACTTCCTGGTGGCGGGCCAGCGAGACACCCTCAACGCCCGCGCCCTGCCCATCAACCTGGGGGGGCAGCACGCCTATGCGCTGACCCTTGGCACAGAACCGCGCCAGGACGACAATCGCATGGCTGCACTGGAGAACGCCCTCAAGAGCCTCTCTCGCCAGGCCATCATCGAGGATGGCCAGTTGCTGGGGGAACTGAGCCGGCTGGGAGGGGAGTTCAGGTCGCTGGCGGACGACCTCATTCGCCAGCAGGATGACGAACCTCTGCGCCGCGCCCTGGTGGACACCATGCGTCTCACCCTGGAGACCTGGCAGCAGAGCACCGGCAAGGGCAAGATAGTGCTGGCGGAGAAGAGCAAGCTGTGGCGGGTCTACATGGACCGCTCCAGTCCCCAGACCCGCACCCTCGACAAGTACCTGAACCTCGACACCCTGCCCAAGGCACCGCGCTGGAAGACGGTGGTGGCCAGCGCCGAGTACGTGCTCAAGCACTGCGCCCTGAACGAGGTGCAGCACCAGAGTCTGCACCAGAGCACCCAGCGCCTTCGCCAGCTCGCCAGCCGCAAGGCATGAGTCTCCAACCCGCAGACACGTTGCTCTGATGATGGCTGCGGGATAGAAAACCAAGCACCAATAGCGAGCTCTGGACACATCTACTCGCAGGCTTTCTGCGCCTATCAGGGGGATCGCGATGGCTGAGCTCGCGGGGTCGGCCAGATGACCCTGCAGGTGCGGGCCCATGCCCCATCACCATGTTGGTGATGACCCCGGGAGACCTGTCTGGGCCGGCAAGTGGCTAATCAGGTGAATGGACATTCGAGAGAATGGGGTGAGACTTCGCGACCCCGTGACCACAGGCCCCAAATCGGAAAAGACATTGGGAGATGGCTGAGGCGGGGGATGGACAGTAGAAATGACAAACCCGCGACGGGCGCGGGCTTGAGGGGAATAAATGGCGGAGAGACAGGGATTCGAACCCTGGGTGGCATTGCTGCCACAATTGATTTCGAGTCAATCCCGTTCGGCCACTCCGGCATCTCTCCACGGGCACTCATATTGACCCAACCCTAGCCGGGAAATCAATGTAAATCTCGTTGCAGATCAGACGACTGGCGATAAAACCGCCATCCGGTGATCCCGCCCCTCCCAACGCCAGTGACGTTCACCCGGCAGCGCCTCCCCACTCACGGCCTCCACTTTGTGCCCGGTTCCGGGCGGGCGAATACGGCGAGCCTGATGGGCCAGTGACACCCTGTGACGCGCTCGCCACCGCCCTCCCGGCAGTCATGGTGCCGGACTGGTAATCCCCGCGGGATTCGTTGACAATCTCTGCTCATTTTTTGGAAGGGAACCCGTCCCTCGCCCCAGCCGATAGGAACAACCATGCTCAACACTCGTATCGTCTCACTGCTGCTGGCCGCCGCCAGCCTCTGGGCCGCACCTGTCTGGTCCAACACCTATCCCCTGCCGCCAGCGGACAGCCGTCTCATCGGCGCCCTGGAAGATTACATCGTACAGCCTGGCGATCATCTGGAACTGGTCGGCAAGCATACCCGGACAGGCTTTCTGGCACTGCTCGAAGCCAATCCCGGCGTAGACCCCTATCTGCCCACCCCGGGCACCCGGCTCACTCTGCCGACCCAGATGCTGCTGCCCGACGTGCCGCGAGAAGGCATCGTCATCAACCTGCCTGAACTTCGCCTCTACTACTTCCCCAAGGGCAAGCAGGAGGTGATTGTGCTGCCCATCGGGATCGGTGACATCGGCCGCGAGACGCCGGAGATGACCACCACCGTCATTGCGAAAAATCCCAACCCGACCTGGGTGCCCGGCCCCATGGTCCGCAAGTCCTGGCTGGAGCAGAAGGGGATCGATCTGCCCGCCGTGGTCCCCCCCGGCCCCGACAATCCCCTCGGCAAGTTCGCCATGCGTCTTGGCTATGGCAACAAGGACTACCTCATCCACGGCACCAACAAGGATTTCGGGGTCGGTCTGCGAGTCAGCGCGGGTTGTATCCGGCTGCGCCCGGATGACATCGAAACCCTGTTTGGTCTTGTTCCCGTCGGCACCCCGGTCCGTGTCATCAACCAGCCGGTCAAGATGGCGGTGGAACCCGACGGTCGTCGCTGGCTGGAGGTACACTCCCCCCTCTCCCGCACCGAAGCGGAGATGGCACAGGGGGCGCCGCTGGTGCTCTCCCCCGAAGCCGAGCAGTTCATCGCTGCCCCCGACATCGACAGTGCCCGGGTGACCGCCCTGCTCGAGCACAAGAGCGGGCTGCCCAAGCCCGTGAGCGGCTGAAGGCCTGACCACCATGAACAGAATCAGTCATGTGGTTTGCCTGTTGCTTCTGCTGCCTGGCTCCGCGGCGATGGCGGACATCCTCTGGATGCGCAACGGCGATCGTCTGAGCGGGACCATAGAGGAGATCACGGACGAGCAGATCCGTATCAAGCCCGCCTACAGCCAGGCCATGACGGTCCCGCGCCACGCCATCAAGCGCTGGCGTCTGGACAAGCAGGAGAAACCCAAGCCGCTCACCAAGACGGGGATCCCCCTGCTGGACTCTCCTGACGAGGCCAATGCCTGGCTGCTGACGGGGAACGGGGATCTCAACATCAAGCTCAAGGAGAACACCAAGAAGACCAACAACGTCAATCTCAAGGTCTCCACCGAGTTTGCCAATCTGGACTGGCGTTACAGCCTAGATGGCGAGTACATCTACGAAACGGCGAACAACATCACCGACAGCCACGAGTACAAGCTCAAACCCAAGCTCGACTTCTTCTTCGACGATCACTGGTTCCTGCGATCTTCCGTCGACATCGATTACAACATGATCGAGGCAGGCTATCTGGAGATTGACTATGCCTCCGGTCCCGGATACCGCTTCTGGAATGACAGACAACGCCGGCTGGAGATCATCAGCCAGCTCGGCCTGGAGCGGGCCTATTTCAGGCCGGAGGTGTGGAGCAACTCAGACCTGTTTGACGACAGAATCATCAATTACCCCTTCGTCAGCCTGGGTTGGGACTACCGGCAGCCCTTGGCACTCTGGGAAGAGAAGTTCGAGCTGTTTGGCAAGGGCAGTTATGAAAGGTTCGTCGACCAACCATCCCCCTATCTGACCAGAAAGCAGTCCGTCAGCGGCAGCCTGGGCCTCAGGTATTACTTCAGCGATCATTTGCGTCTCTCTTGGTCAAGCGAGCTGGATTGGGACGATGCCTGGCTCGACTACCATGGCCTGAACATGGATGTGAGCGAGAAGGAGTGGCGTCACCTCATCACCCTGGGGGCGAGTTTTTGACCCGCCAGAAACGACACAGGCCCACCGAAGTGGGCCTGTGTTCATGGGTGCAAGACGAGCGCGTCAGAAATAGATCCGGGTGACCGACTCGATGACGCAGCCAGGGCGACGGATCCCCTCGATCTCTATCTTGATCTCCTTGAGGAGCTCGATGCCTCCCTTGATGGGCGTGACACGCGACAGCTTGGTACGGGCGCGGATGTTGCTGTCCACCTTGATAGGATAAGGGAAGCGGACCTGTTCCAGGCCGAAATTCACCACCATGCGAGCGGTCGGGAACTCCGGCGTGCTCTCGTCCACCGAACCGGTCAACTGGGGCAGCAGGGCCAGAGTCAGGAAGCCGTGGGCAATGGTGGTTTTGAAGGGAGACTCGGCTGCCGCACGCTCGGGATCGGTGTGGATCCACTGATGATCGCCGGTCACGGTCGCGAACTGGTTGATCAACGCCTGGGTGACCTGCAACCACTCACCTACATGGGTCTCTTCACCGATGCGGGTCTGCAACTCGGCATAGAGTGCCGCTGCTTCGCCTTCGAGCTCCACCACGGGATCCTGCGCCAGGGCAGGCTGGCCATTCGCGACCTGGGTGACTCTGGCAGCCTCTTGCTGGCGGGCATCCTGTGACTCCCCCTGCAGATCCAGCACTCTTCCCAGCAAGGGGTGAAGGTGTGCCTTTTGCTGAAACTCACGCCAGTAGTCGCGGATCGCCGGAGAGAGCCAATCCTTGAGCTCAAAGGGGTGTTGCGCCAGAATTTCGCGCTTGTGTTTCAGAAAATCGACAACTTTCATTTACCGATCCCTATTCGATTCAAAGCCTGTAAAGAGGTCTAACCAGTCCTATTTTATGAAAGTTTCATCAGCAAGTACAAAAAAATCTCGGCGTACACCTGTACCAGGCGCGAGAGTGGTCACTAACATGCGAGCAAACACGGGCAGGAAAACGATTGAATGGAAGGCTGCAAACGAATCAACATCTGATCTGAAAAAGAGACGGGGCCCGTGTCGCCACTGAGCCCCGTCCTCGATCATCTCCCCTGGGCTGTCCACCAGGTCTTGCGCTGCCCATCGTCCAGGAAACTCCAGGCGAGGATCCGGCTCACCTTGTTGCCTTGCGCCATCTCGAGCACCCGCACTTCCCGTGCACCGACCCTGACCAGCGCCTTGCGGGCGGCCGGCAGATTTTCCTTTTTCGACACCAGCGAGCTGAACCAGAGGCATTGGCTGGCAAACTCCTTGCTCTGCTCTATCATGGCCGCCAGAAACGCCGCCTCGCCCCCCTCGCACCAGAGCTCGGCCTTCTGACCGCCGAAATTGAGCACGGGCGCCCCGGCCACTGCCTGGCCCTTGCCCAGGTTGCGCAGCTTGCGCTCCGTCCCCTTGCTCGCTTCCGCCAGAGAAGCATGAAACGGCGGGTTGCACAGAGTCAGGGCAAAGTGCTCCTTCGGCCCCAGGATCCCGCGAAAGACATGCTTGGGGTTACCCTGATGACGGCAGGTGATCTGGTTGCCCAATCCATTGCTGGTGGCCAGCAGGGTCGCCGCCTTCACCGACACAGGATCGATGTCTGAGCCCACAAAGCGCCAGCCATACTCCCGGGCGCCCAGCAAGGGATAGATGCAGTTGGCCCCGACACCGACATCCAGCACTCGAACCTGCTTGCCCGTCGGTACGCATCCCGCGCTCTCGGCCAGCAGATCCGCGGCTCGATGCAGGTAGTCTACCCGGCCCGGAATGGGCGGGCAGAGATAGCCGGGGGGCAGATCCCAATGCGCAATGCCATAGTGCAGTGCCAGCAATGCCCGGTTGAGCGTCTTGACGGCGGCCGGATCGGCAAAGTCCAGGGTTCGGGTGCCGTGCTCGTTGGTGAACACGAAAGGCGTCAACGCCGGGGTACGCTGGCAGAGCGCGTCGAAGTCGTAGGGTGCCTGATGGCGATTGCGCGGGTGCAATCCGGTTTTCTGCTGGGGTGTCATGCTGGACCTGCCGAGGATCAAGGGGGCCACACTATAGAGAGTCGACCAGGGAAAGTCTAAACGAGGGTCATAAAAAAACCGGGCCCTGAGGGCCCGGTTCAAGTGAGGTTGGAAAAACAGTCCGTACTGCGAGCCGTTTGTCCAGCCTGACTCAGATGTCTATCCGGCGTGCCTGCCAGAATTTGCTGCGCCAGTAACTGCTGTCGAGCTTGGAGCGTGTCACCCCGGCGCGGGTGGAGGCATGGATGAATTCGCCATTGCCGACATAGATGCCCACGTGATTGAGGCGGCGGTTGATCTTGAAGAAGACCAGGTCTCCTTCGACCAGATCCTGTTTGGAAACCCGGGTGCCTTCATGGACCTGGGAGCGGGTATCACGGGGTAATTCGATGCCGACGGCATTGCGGAACACTTCACGGGCAAAGGCGGAGCAATCGATGCCTCGCTGGCTGCTGCCTCCCATCCGGTAAGGAACGCCGCGCCACTCTTTGTATACGGTCAGGATTTCGTTGACGTCAGGGGTTGGTGAAACTTCGGGTTCAATCACGGGTTCCATCATGGAAACCTCGATCTTGCTCGCGACCTCGGGTTGGGGTGCCGATGCACAACCCACCATTCCGAGCGCGACCAGCAGTAGCATCAGGTGGCGCAATCCTTTATCCCCGCAAAAAGAGTGAAACTTGTTAAAATGCAGCCCGAAGGGCAATTTATAAGGCAACAGCACCCGACTATATCCAAGAATTCTATCGAGGCAAGCGAAAATCCCAATCGACCTCACATTTTTGCAAGGAAATGCTCTGTTTAGCGCAATTTATGTGATCATGCCCAAACAATATACAATCTTGAAAGCATCGGTTTTGAGCGCATCAAACGGACTGTTATCACTATTTCACCCCCATTTTTAAGTGAAATATTATGCTATCTGCGGATCTCTATTTGTTAAATACGGCAAGCGTTGATGCAGACCTGGTGATCAGGCTGGCATCCGAACTCGCCCCGGATGAACGCCGTCACTGGCACGAGATCCACCAGGCGGGTCGCCAGCATGAGTACCTGCTCGGCCGGGTGCTGCTGCGCCGCCTGCTGGCCGAGCGACTCCATTGCCGGGCCGATGCCCTGACTTTTGGTATCGGTGCGCATGGCAAACCGACACTGCTCAGTCATCGCTGGCAGTTCAACCTCAGCCACAGCGGAGAGTGGCTGGTGATCGCCCTCTGTGAGGAGGGCCCCCTTGGGGTGGACATCGAGATGGGAGTGCGTCACCGCCCCATACTGCCGCTGGCCAAACGCTTCTATGCGCCAAGCGAATACCAATGGTTGAGCGCCCAGCCCCGAGAGGAGCAACATTCGGCCTTCTATCGGCTATGGTCTCGCAAGGAAGCTGTGCTCAAGGCGCATGGCGATGGTATTTCCGCCGGGCTCGACAAGATCTGCTTCCTTCCGGAGCAGGCATGGCAGCTCAATAATCATCTCGACAATCGCCACTATGAAATCCGTGACTGGCCCACGGGCAGCGGATGGCTCAGCCTGGCTGCCCCGACCCGCCGGGTCGATGCCCATCTGCTGGACGCACGCTTGAATTCCACCCCGCTGGACCCCATGTTGATCCACACCATTTTTCGAGAGTCAGACTCATGATCGTCGACATCACTCCCCAGAACTTCCACGCAGAATTGCTCGATGCGTCCATGAAAAAGCCGGTCGTCATCTATTTCCACGCGCCCCAGATGCCGGAGTGCCAGGCCATGACCCCGCAAGTGGAAGCGCTGGTCGGCCCGGCCAATGCGGCGGTGACCCTGGCCAAAGTCGACATGAACGACCCCCAGTTGCAGCCTCTGGCCAGCCAGCTTGCCTTGCGCGCACTGCCCGCGCTGGTGCTGTTCCATCAGGGACGTCCGGATGAGCAGGCCATTCTGGAAGGGCCGCAGGATGAAGCCACATTGCGCCAGTATTTCGCCGCCTTTGCCCCCAAAGAGGAGGAGTTGCTGCTCGATCAGGCAAAGCAGGCGCTGGAGAACGGGCAAGCCGATGTGGCGCACACCCATCTTGGCCAGGCCCATCGCCTCGCCCCCGAGCGTCACGACATCACGCTCTGGCTGATACAGGCGGCGCTGGATCTCAATCTCCTTGACGAGGCGCAGAGCCTGCTCTCGACCATCCCCATGGTGGCACAGGATGATCATTACCAGACCCTGAGCTCCCGCCTCTCACTGGCGCTGCAGGCCAGCGACAGCCCTGAGCTGCGCGCCCTGGAGCTGCGCCACGCTGAACAGCCGGATGATCATGCCCTCGCCCAGGAGCTGGCGGTGCTCTACAGCCAGGTTGGTCGACAGGAAGAGGCATTGGCCCTGTTGTTCACCATACTCAAACGTGATCTCGCCTTTGGCGATGCCAAGAAGATCTATCTCGATGTGCTGGCAACCATGGGCGCGCACCCGGCGGCGCAGAGTTATCGTCGCAAGCTCTACAGCCTGCTCTATTGAGCGACAGGAAAATCAGAAGAGGGGATGCCGATTCGTCGGCATTGCCTTGTCAGGCGGGTTTCAGCGGGGAAACGCGGTAATTTGATGAATTTCAGGCAAAAAAAATGGCGCATTGAAATGCGCCATTTTTTCGCATGGATTACTTCTTGTAGGAAGTAGCCATGTTGTCGATGCGCTGGTTAGCACGCATAGCTTCTTGCTTGGCTTCTGCAACATCAGCAGCGATCTTGGACTGATCAGCACGAACAGCGCTAACATCTTGAGCCAGTTGGTCAACTTTGTTAGACAGATTCTGAACGGAAGTTTCCAGTTCGCTGGTGTTTGCACAACCGCCCAGCAGAGCGGACAGACCAACAACACCTACCAACAACATTTTTTTCATTTTTAAAAGCTCCCTTTAACTCGCCAGACGTTTAGCAAGCGGCGTGATTATGGCACAAAAAAATCATAGTTTGGATAGGCCTCATCACAGATAAATGCGTTAAAACCCTCATTTTTTTTTAGTTGCACACTTTCCGTACAAACTTTAAGCAAAAATGAGTGTCCCTGGATGAGGTTCGCACAAAGCGTAACCAAAATTTGGGCTTATTACAATTTCGTATGAGGCTCAGGCTGAACGTTCTGACAGCAATTGACGATATTGCACCAGATCTTCGATGGTCAGGACCGGCATCCGGTGCTGGCGACCGAAGGCCACCAGGTCCGGCAACCTGGCCATGGAGCCATCTTCCTTGGTCAACTCGCACAATACTCCGTAAGGTTTGAGCCCGGCGAGCTGCATCAGATCGACGGTCGCTTCGGTGTGACCACGGCGGGTCAGCACCCCACCCGTGCGGGCGCGCAGCGGGAAGACATGGCCGGGTCGATGCAGATCGGAGGGCCGGGCACCGTCGGCGATGGCCGCACGGATGGTGGTGATGCGATCGGCGGCGGACACCCCGGTGGTCACCCCCTGCGCCGCTTCGATGGTCACAGTGAAGGCAGTCTGATAGTGGCTGGAGTTGGCCTCCACCATCATCGGCAGCTCGAGCTGGCGAACCCGCTCGTCGGTCAGACAGAGGCAGACGATGCCGGAGCACTCGCGGATCATCATGGCCATCTGCTCGTTGGTCATGGTTTCTGCGGCAAAGATGAGATCGCCTTCGTTCTCGCGATCTTCATCATCGGCCACCAGCACACCCTGACCGGCACGCAGGGCGGCCAGCGCGGCTTCGACGCGAGCAATGGGATCACCGAATTCACTGAGTAGAGACTGATTCATGGTAAGACTCCTAAAAAAGACAAGGACCAGAATCAGGGCATGGAAAGGCAGACAGAAGTAGCCATGCGGCAGCCAACCCGGCAGGGTCTGGCCAGCAATATCTGTCTTATCCTCTTTCATCCGGACTATGACCGTCGGCTCCGGCATCTCACCGGATCTGCTGACCCCGTCCCGGATGAATGCCGGGTCGGGCGCTCGCGGGCTCCCCGAGTCACATCGGGATACCGCCGGTGGGGAATTTCGCCCCGCCCTGAGAATAAGCGCAGACAGCCTAAAGAAAAAAGACGCAGGATGCCAGCCAAAAACCCATCAAAGACAAACCGGGTGCTGGCTGCACGGCAATTTTCGCGCGAGCACCACCCGATACACGGCGCGCTGTCCTTTCTGATTTCGTTTGTGGCATAGTGCCAGCAAAAACGCGCGCGCCCGCGCAGACCGGGTGCCAACATCACAAACGGAATCATGACAGAGATGGAAAAGAAAATACTGCTGACCGATTGCCCCGACGCCAAGGGTCTCATCGCCAAGATCACCAACATCTGCTACAAGCACCAGCTCAACATCAACAAGAACGACGAGTTCGTGGATCACGAAAACGGCCGCTTCTTCATGCGCACCGAGCTGGAAGGGCGCTTCAACGACGAGACCCTGCTGGCCGACCTCGATGATGCCCTGCCTGCCGGCGCCCAGCGTCGTCTCGTCAAGGCGGGCAAGAAGCGCATCGTCATCCTGGTGACCAAGGAGACCCACTGTCTCGGCGACATCCTGATGAAGAACTATGCCGGCGCCCTGGACATGGACATCGTCGCGGTCATCGGCAACTACGACACCCTCGCCGAGCTGACCGGCAAGTTCGACATCCCCTTCCACTGCGTGAGCCACGAGGATCTGAGCCGCACCGAGCATGAGGAGCAAGTGCGCACGCTCATTGATGGCTACCAGCCGGATTACGTCATCCTGGCCAAATACATGCGTGTGCTGACCCCAAGCTTCGTCGAAGCCTATCCGCGCAAGATCATCAATATCCACCACTCCTTCCTGCCTGCCTTCATCGGCGCCCGCCCCTATCGTCAGGCCTTCGACCGCGGGGTCAAGCTGATTGGTGCCACCGCCCACTTCGTCACAGACGATCTGGATGAAGGCCCCATCGTCGAGCAGGACGTGATCCACGTCGATCACACCTTCAGTGCCGATGACATGGCCAAGGCCGGACGCGACGTGGAGAAATCCGTGCTGAGCCGGGCGCTGGAACTGGTGCTGAACGAGCGGGTCTTCGTCTACGGCAACAAGACAGTCGTGTTCAAGTAAGCGGCTGCGCGCCCCCAGAAAAAAGGCTCCCGAGGGAGCCTTTTTCATTGCGCGGCACTCACGGGTGCAGCGGCAGACCATTGACGGTCACGGCCCCTTTGTCGAGCTTGAGCTCGGCCTGAAGCTGTGACTCCTGCGCCTTCAGATATCCCATGGCAGTGAATTGCTCCAGCATGGGGGCCAACTGGGGAACGGCCTGGCCCAGCGTCTCCCCAAGGTGGGCATGAAGCAGACCGGAGAGTGCCTGCATCCCCTCCTCGCTGCCCATCAACTGTGCCAGGGTGGTGGACGCCAGCTTGGCCTCCCCTTGCAGGCTGACAGGCTCACCGTTCAATCGCGCACTCAGATCCGCCAGTTCCAGCGTGGCCCCTCTCTGGAGCATCTTGTCCAGCGCTTCCTGGATGGCCGCTTCGTCCACCCGTTTGCTGCTGGCCTCTTGCAGCGTCTGATACCCCTCGAGATCCAGCCCCTTGAGGGAGAGATCCAGATTTCCCTGGGTCAGCGCGAGCCGGTCTTCCTCGCTCTCCATGTTGAGGGTCGCCACCTTCATCTGATAGCGAGTGGAGAGCGTCTGAAGATCGTCCCCCGCCAGCTCGGTGGCCGTGGTCAGCCCCTCCAGCGTGATCTTGACGTTCCCCGGCTGGGTCAGGGTGAAGGCCGTGAGGGTCGCATCGCTGCGGGGAGAGAGCCAGAGCCCGCTGATCTCGGCCATGTCGGCACTGCCCTTGAGATCCGCCAAGGCCAGATCTGTCTTGCTCTGGGCATCGTGGACCGTCATCCCCAACCAGTGGGCGGTGAGATGGCCATTGCCGTCGAGATCCCCGCGATAGTCGCCGTTCAAGGGCAGGAAGGTGAACTCGTTGAGCCCCTCCTTGACCTTGAAGTCACTCACCCAGAAGCGGGAACTGTTGCTCATGGTCCAGAGGCTGCTCGCCGATTCTGCCCCCAGTTGCCACTGCTGCATCCCCAGAGAGGTCAGGATGGGCGCCAGCGTGCCCTGTGCGGTATCAAGCTGGAGGTGGCTCTTGATATAGAGCGGCAACAGGCGGCTGTTGAACGCGAACTGCATCTCGATGGGTTCGCTTCCCGCCAGCTGGGGATCAAAACTCGCCAGCGTCTGGGGCGGCACCACCACCTTGAGCACGCCGTCGCGGGTGAACAGATTCTCCGTCTCCGGGCTCCAGGTGACTTCGATTCCGCTCTCCTGCTGCGCCCTGGCGATCTGCTCGGCCAGGATCCGGTCGAACGTATTGCCCGTGTACCAGCAGGCGCCAAGCCCTCCCACCACCAACACGGCTCCGACGGCCAAGGCCACTTTTTTCTTCATCAGTTCTGTTTCTCCACAATGGTTCAATGGCGGGTGCATGGGCGCACTCTACGGGGAGGATGGGCATCAACACAAGCCAGACAACGGCTTGGGTTCCACGCTCTGGCTGTCACAGCAGGGGGCTGAACAGGTAGAAGATGTTCTCAAGCAATTTTTTGTACCAGGGGCGGGCACGCCACCTGGTCAGTGACATGGGGGTCGCCTCCAGCATGTAGCCCTGCACCAGCTGGTTCATCTCGGCGACAAACACCGGGTTGTCGATGAGCAGGGTGATCTCGAAATTGAGCCAGAGACTGCGCCGGTCGAGGTTGACCGTGCCCACCAGGGCGAAATCATCGTCCACCAACACGCTCTTGGTGTGCAGCAGTCCGGCATCATAGCGGTATATCTCCACTCCTGCCGCCAGCAGATCCTCCATGAAGGAGTTGCTGGCGTGGTTGGCCATCAGGGAGTCGTTGCGCGCAGGCAGAACTAACTGCACCAGCACGCCGCGGGCCGCCGCCGAAGAGAGGGCCGCAGCCAGCGGATCGTCCGGCACGAAATAGGGGGTGGTCAGCACCAGATGGTGACGAGCCTGGTAGATGGCGAGCAGCAGGCTCTGCTGGATGCAGTCACCGCCGACGAAGGGGCCTGAGGGAATGAGCTGGGCTCGATAGTTGGTCTGTGGCCAGGCTTCCGGCTCATGTTGCAGACTGTCGAGCAGCCGCTCGCCGGTCTCCATCTCCCAGTCCCAGACGAAGGTGGACCACATCAACGGCACCACGGGGCCCTGCACCCGGATCATGATGTCGACCCACTGGCCGACCCCGGCATCCTGCTTGAAGAAACGGGGATCCACCATGTTCATGGAGCCGGTGTAACCAACCTTGTCATCGATCACCACCAGCTTGCGGTGCATGCGCAAGTCCTGGCGCTGAAACGGGATGCGCCAGGCGCCGACCGGCAACACTTCCACGACTTTGACACCAGCGGCACGCAAGGTTTTGGGCCAGGAGGAGCGGAAGAAGGTCTTGCTGCCGATGGAGTCGAGCAAGACACGACAATCCACGCCGCGTGCCGCCACCTCCATCAACGCCTCGCACACCTCGTCCACATCCCCGCCGGGGTGCCAGATGTAGAACTCCAGATAACAGGATTGGGAGGAGCCCCGGATGTCGCGCACTATCTCCTCTACGATGCTCTTGGGCTTGTGCAGCAGGGTCATCCGGTTGCCCGAGAGCATAGGCATGGCCAAGCGCCCCTGGATCAGATCGTGGAGCGGGCGTGCCTTGCTGCCCACCTCGCAGCAGTGCTGGGGGAAGAGGCGCGCGAGCTGGCGGATCCAGATGGCGTAAGGACGGTACATGGCCTGGGCCCGCTCCGCCCGCTTGCGACCGAGGCGTATCTCGCCAAACAGCACGTAGAAACCGACCCCGGCGAAGGGGATGGCATAGATGAGGGCCAACCAGGCAAGAGATACCCCGATGGGACGTCGCTTCATCACCACCCGCAGGGAGATCCCTGCCACGATCACGGTGTGAAACAACAGCAACAACCAGCCGAGAAAGCGGGAAAACAGCAACTGAATGTCGTATTCCAGACCGTCGAGCAAGGCGACTCCTTGGTGTATTGGACAGATGGCACGGGCAGACCCCACAGGGTCGGGATGGTATGCTATGGGGCACACCCATTCTATCAGGTCGTTAGCATGATCCTGCAATCTATGCTGCTGAGTCTGGCCATGCTAGGTCAAGGCTCATATGACATCAATGAGCAGCAGATAAATCAGTACCTGCAATCCCAGGTGCAAGTGGACAAACAGCTGGAATTGCCCGGCATCATCAAGGCCCATGTGCAACTCGAGCAGAGCGATGTGCAGATTGGTCGCCAGAGCCCGGATACCGCCAGGGTGTTTGGCAAAGGCAAGTTGAAAATCGCGCTCCCGGATCAGACCGAGTATGACGCGCGCCTCAACATGACCTATGAGGCGAGGCCCCGCTACGACAAGGCCAGGAGTGCGCTCTTCCTCGACAACATGAAGCTCATCGATTACAAGCTGGAGCCTGCCGCGGCGGAACAGAAGTTTGGTTTCATGCTGAGGATGCTGCTGCAAAGCATGGAGAAACGGCTGGAGACCCAGCCTGTCTACAAGCTGGATGACAAGGACCCCAATCAGGCCTGGCTCAAGGAAAATCTGCTGGGGCTGGAGCTGTCACCAGGCAAGATCCACCTGCTGACCAAACCCCAATAAGACGTCAGTTGAAAACAGGCGCCTTCGCCTGACGCACCAGCAGCTCGATCTGGTAACCCTGTTCGTGCTGCTGGTGATAGTGGGAGTGAAGGGGTCCGTCGAGTTCATGCAGGGGAAGGTGGTCAAATCCCGCCTTGAGGTAGAAGGGTTTCTCGAACGGCAGGGCGTGACAGATCACGGGCTTGTCGGAAAGATCGCGGCAGGCATGCTGCAGCAGGCGGGACCCCAGCCCCAGAGACTGGTAGTGAGGGAGCAGACGAAAGCCGCACAAGTGGTAGTAATCCTGTTCATCGCGCAGGCGCACCGCCCCCACCAGCCAGTGCGCATCACGAACCACAAAAATCCGTTCTGCCAAATCCGGCACATAGTGGGAAAACGTCGTCTCGTAATAGTCTCTGATGAGGGAAAGATCCGCATCACAGTACTCTTCGAATGTGAGCTCCATCGCTCGCCTGCTTGTCATGCCCATTTCGCTCTGGCCATACCGGCCCTCTCCTGCTCGCTCTCAGGCTCCACGAAGAGATCTGACCAGAGTGGAGCAACAGCAAGATAACACGGCTTTAACTTACAAAAAAGCCAATAACTCGATGGAAAAGACGAGGTTGCGATCATCCGCCCCTTGACGCCATGAGCCGCGCCCCTTGTCCTGAGTGAGCACACAGACGGCCGTCCCTCTGCCATCACATTTCCAGCCTCCCCTGTTCACGGGCACTTGTTCTGCGCCATCCCGAATGCTTTACTCAACGTGGCTAACGAGGCTTAAGGAGCAAGCCGTTGAAAGCATGGATGTTGCTGGGCATGATGCCGCTGTTTTCCCACGCAGCCCCGGCTCAGATACCGCCACCGGCCGAGGTGGTGATCCTGACCCCGGAGACGGCTGTCTCCCCCCCGGTTCCCACGCCGCGTACCGTGGCGCTCACCACTGCGCCGCTCCCCTCCCCTGAACCCGCTAAGCCTGCAAGCCGTCAGATCCAGGTCTACAAGTCGGTACAAAAGAACGGGGTCATACGCTATTCCGACATGATGCCGGAGCAGGGTCACTACGAACTGCTGTTGTTCAACGACTGCTATGCCTGCGATCCGGCGTCCAAGGTCAACTGGCGCACGACAGGCCTCTTCCTCTATGACTACGCCAGCACCATACAGGCGGCAGCCAAGGCTTATCAGGTCGAGCCTGCCCTCATCCGGGCACTGATCCATGCCGAGTCCGCTTTCAATCCTCTGGCCGTCTCCCGCAAGGGCGCCATGGGACTGACCCAACTGATGCCCGCCACGGCGCGCGAGCTCGGGGTCGGCAACGCCCTGCTGGCGGAGCAGAACATCTTTGGCGGGGTGAAATACCTGGCGGGTCTGCTCAAGCAGTATGACGGCAATGTGGCCCTGGCCACCGCCGCCTACAATGCAGGCGCCGGTGCGGTGCAAAAACACGGCGGCATACCGCCCTATGCCGAAACCCGGGCCTATGTGGAACGGGTCAAGCTGCTGCATCAGCGCTACAAAGAGATGCTGAGCGCCAAGGGACTGTGATCATGCCGCACCCTATCGTCAGCATGGCGCCCTGCCCGGTATTCCTTCAGACATAAAAAAACACGCCCGGGGGCGTGTCGATACCACACGTTAACTAGCAACACATCACTCTTTCGTGGCGATCACACGATAGGCCAATGCACCCAGAATGGCACCGACAATGGGGGCAACCCAGAACAGCCAGAGCTGGCCCACGGCCCAGTCACCGACAAAAAGCGCCACGCCAGTGCTGCGCGCCGGGTTGACCGAGGTGTTGGTCACCGGAATGCTGATGAGGTGGATGAGGGTCAGGCACAGACCGATGGCGATGGGAGCAAACCCGGCCGGCGCACGGCTGTCGGTGGCCCCCATGATGACAAACAGGAAGAAACCGGTCATCACCACTTCACACACCAGTGCGGCCAGCAGGCTGTAACCACCGGGGGAATGCTCGCCATAGCCGTTGGAAGCAAAGCCTGCGCTCACATCAAAACCCGCCTGTCCGCTGGCAATGACATAGAGCACGCCACCAGCCACGATCCCGCCAAGCACCTGGGCCACGATGTAGGGCAGCACGTTGGAGGCCGGGAAGCGGCCACCGGCCCAGAGCCCGACGGTCACGGCCGGGTTAAGGTGGCAACCCGAGATATGACCGATGGCATAGGCCATGGTCAGCACGGTCAGACCGAACGCCAGGGCGACGCCCAGCAGGCCGATCCCCACATTGGGGAAGGCGGCAGCCAGCACGGCGCTCCCGCAGCCTCCCAGTACCAGCCAGAAGGTTCCCATAAATTCAGCAGCAAAAGGTTTCACTCTTGTCTCTCCCATGATGATTAACACGAGAGCCAGAAAGGCTCATACGGACACTGTTATTGAACAGGCGCCATATTATGGGAGTGTGGCGGAGCAAGACGAAACCGACCCGGCTCATCGCGGATATGTGATGAAGGTCACAAGTTATTGATAAAGTAGAAAGATATCCCCCCGCCCGGTGCGCTTCTCCACGGGAGTCCTATGGAGGGACGCGACAGATTGTGACCCTACCAGCGATTTTGCCAGCAGCTCCGGCACCCGGCGCTCCCCTGCCAACACCGGGTAGCCCTCCTCCGGGGATCAGCGATAACGGCCGCGCACCGATCCGCTGGCCCGCCCGGCCATGCGAATGAGGCTCTGACGGGTGTGGAAGTGGCAGAGCGCCACCCCGAGGGCATCCGCCGCATCCGCCTGGGGGGTGGCAGAGAGCTTGAGCAGATGGGTCACCATGTGCTGCACCTGCTCCTTGGCGGCGCCACCAGTGCCCACCACCGCCTGCTTGATCTGGGTGGCCGAGTACTCGCTCACCGGCAGCAGGGCATTGACCGCCGCGACGATGGCACTTCCCCTGGCCTGGCCGAGCTTCAGGGCCGAGTCCGCGTTGCGCGCCATGAAGACCCGCTCTATGGCGAACTCGTCCGGCTTGAACTGGGTAATGATCTCGCTCACCCCGTCATAGACCTGCTTCAGGCGAGACGGCAGCTCCCCCAGATCGGTGCGGATGCAGCCCGATCCCAGATATTCCGCCTTGCCCGCGACGATGCGAATGACCCCGTAACCGGTGATGCGCGAACCGGGATCAATCCCCAGAATGATGCTCATGAACGGAATACCCCGCCCACTGCGGTCAGCCATCTCATCTTCGACACCTTGTTCATTGCGATCTCTTGCCCTGCAGCTCTTGATGGCCGCCAAGATAACAAACCCGCCTTCGCTTGGCTCGCTCGCTGGCACCTTTCCCGGCTGACTGCGCAAGGAGCCACCATCTCATACAGTGCTCTGCCGCTTCTCTGGCCAGTGATGCCTGCCGGCGTCACCAGCCCCTTGCCTCCGGGTCATCCCTTTGCTAGGGCGACGAGGCGCTCCGCCAGTCGATGGCTTTGCAGGTAGCTCTCGACCAGCGCCCCGTCTGCCCGCCCGACGTCAATCTGCCCATACCAGTGCTCGAGCATGGCGACAAAGCCTCGGCTCGCCAGCACGGGCTGCCAGTCGCCCGGTGCCAGGGTCTGCACTGTGTTGTCTCGCGCAAGCAGGCCACGGGTGCAGTTCTCGATATGCAGAGTGAGGTTGTCGCCATAGGCATCGATGCGCTCCTCGGTCATGCCGGCGCTGCGATTCATGCTGCCGTTCACTGCCACCTGCCCGCTCTGCCAGGCGACGCTCACCCCGGCCAGCAGCTCGGGCTGCTCACTGCTGCGTCGCAGCACCGCATGCAGCTCCCCGTCCGGCTCGCCGCCATAACAGCAGAGACTGTCGAGCACATGGATACAGTCGTCGAACAGAAACTGGCGAGGCACCCCTGGCAGGGCGTGCCTGTGCTTTTGCCAATGGAGCTCGGTCAGCGGCTGGCCGCGTGCGGCGGCCATGGCGGGCAGATAGCGACGGTTGAAGCCCACAAATAGCGGGCAGTCCCTGGCGATGGCGAGATTGGCGAGCGCCTCCACCTCTCCTGCGTTGTCACACAGCGGCTTGTCCACAAAGGTGGGAATGCCGGCACGCAGGCACAGCTCCGCCAGTTTGCCGTGCACGGCGGTGGCAGCGTGGATCATCACCGCATCAGGTCGGCTCGCCAGCAGCGCATCGACCTCGGTAAAACACTCGCCAATCCGGTACTGGCGCGCCAGTTTGCCGAGCACCGAGGGACTCCGGGTACAGAGCAGCGGGGTGACTCGCTCGTCGTTTGCAAGCAGCGGCAGATAGGCCTTCCGGGCGATATCGCCAAGGCCAATCAGGGCAATGCGCATGGGTACTCCTCTCAAGGGGATAACCAGATAACTGCCTGCACGATCTCAGGATTTCCCTCGCAGATCCAGCCTTGGCGTCATCTCGCTCCAGGCGCCTTCTGATGCAATGCGGCATCGCCCCGCGACACCCTGGCCACCTTCCTCCCATCGAAGCGACCCCTGGCGGCGCGGCGCTTGAGCGGCAAACCGCGATAGCAAAACAGGCAGGGCGACAAATGTCGCCCTGCCTGTTACACCCGCACACACCGCCGCACTCGGGCGATTGGCGCTCTTCTCACGTCGAGTTACTCTGCCGACCTGGCCTGCTCTTTGGCATCCCGCCACTTGCCAATCCTGGCGCCCAGCTCGGCGCAAAGCATGGCGCTGACCATGGCACCTATCATCCGGGTCATATCCGACATCTCTGTTGCAACCGGAAGCAGGGGCACAATCAGGTTAAAGGCGATGAGCCCCATCACCAGCCCGAGCCCGCTCCCAATCTTCTCTCTTCGGGATCGCGTTGTTATCGCCATCTGATTGTTCCTGCCCAAACCCTTTCGACAATATTATCAAACAATGCGTTCAACAATGCTCTTGCAATGCTTCGCACTGCCTGTGCCCCACTCTATAAACTGTTGTCAGACATATTTATCGACAATAAATCCATTATATAAACGGGATGCCAGACGTTATCCTTCCCATGAACATTATTTCTCCAGCACTGTCAGTGGGGGTAACCACATACTTCCCCCAACAGCCCTCATCCTCAATAGCGATAATCGGCCTGCGCCTTTCACAAATCACAAGAGCGTCACAATAACCCTCTTTGTGTTCAGCGTCGGGGAGATGGGCAAAGATATTGGAAAGTTGATGTTTTTCCTATGGTTGCATCACTTTTCCACTCGCATGAACAGGCTCGTTTGGCTTATCATAGCCACTCGATACCTATTGAACCGCATAGATAATTGCCTCTTCTGACACTCAGGACATATCAGACACAGCCGCTTGCGAGAATGAGCACGCCTGGCGCCGATATTAAACATCAGCCCGCGTTAATATCTCTTATGTCAGCAAGTGTCGATATTTCACTCCACCCGAAGACGCTTTTCTCTGGCCTCACTGGCATGTCTGAATCTCGCTATTAAATATAAATGGCAAGGAATCGCTATGGATAAATCGTTTCGTCTTGCACCTCTCAGCTGTGTATTGATTGCCGCCGTGGGTTGCAGCTCTCAGCAGATGCAGAATTTCAAATCCACGGTCAATGATATCGGCAAGGATTACGGCATGCCGGTGCTTTGTGGGGCTGGCATGATTGCAGGAGGGGCTGCGGGCTACGCCATCAACGGGAAAAAAGGGGCTGTCGCGGGGGTTGCCCTCGGTGGAGCGCTGGGCTGCGCGGCAGGCTATATGTGGCAGTCCAGGCTACAAGAGCTTGACCGGATAGCAAAGGAAGAGAATCTCAACATCGCTACCGAGAAGCTGACCGTTGCCGAGCCAGCCGCAGTGACCGGTGTCCCTCAGGACGCCGGCCTTGTGGCCCAGATCCCCGATTCCGGCATGTTCTCGAGTGGTTCTGCCCAACTCACAGAGAGCGGCCTGCGCGTGGTCACGAAACTGGCCCAGCTCTATGCCAAACCCGCAGCCACAGACGCCTCGGATCAGCGCCGTATCCTTCTCGTCGGCCACAGTGACGCCACCGGCCCTGCAGAACTCAACCTGCGACTCTCCGAGCAACGTGCGCGAGCCGTCGGCAAGGTCCTGGTCGCATCGGGGATCCCGGCCTCTTCCATTTACTATCAAGGCGCGGGTTCGTCGCGCCCCATCGCAGACAACAGCGACCCCTTGCTTCGCGGTCAGAATCGCCGGGTCGAAATTGTAGAACTGGCGAACGAGCAGGCTCTGGTCATGCGGGCCCAATCCGAAGAGAACAACACCCGCTATCTGCGTTATGGGGCTTCCGATACCGCCAAACCGCGTGTGGCTGCGACCAAACCGGCGGCTCAGTCCGCAAGCGGTTCAAGCAAGGTGGCGGCCACGTCGCAAACCGCCCCTCGCCAACCCGCCGCCAAGCAGAGCGCCTCAAACACCAGCACGGCCAAGGCACTGCCCGATGCCAAGGCCGCAGTGGACTTCGGCGGCAAGCCTGCCGGCACCTATCAGTGGAACATGGCTCAGAACATCAAACCCAAGGCGAGTGGTTTTGCACTGATCAGCAGCGCATACGCAAGCGACATGCCGATGTCGAGCTGTGAGGCAGATAAGCCACGCAGTGCAGGCCAGGTACTGAGCATGGCAGACGACAAGCCTCTCCCGCGCCATGCCACCAAGGAGTACATGCCCGGCTATAACAATCGCGTCTGGGCCAATACCGTCAACGGCCACCTGGTGACTGTCTCTCCGGTTTCCATCTTGCGTGACAACGCCCGGGTCGATCGTCAACCGATCCTGCAAGTCGTTCAGGGTTACAAATCCTCGAATCAGAAGAAGCCCCAGACCCTCAAGGCGGTGGCCAACACCTATGAGGGCGAGAGTGAGGTGCTATACCGCGTCTTCACCAGCGATCCCAAGGCGTCGGTGTCCTGCATGGATCTCGTGTTCAGCAAAGGCAACGCCAAGGTAAGCCAGGGAGCCCTGTTCTATCCGGCAGGTTCCGAGGCTTATGTGGCTTCGTACATGCCCATTCCCGCCACCCATTCCAAATAAGAAAACGGAGAAACTTAGTGGAAGACTTTTCTTTGGCAGCGCTCAAGACGCTGATCCTCGCCAACCAGATGCTGACCGTTGGCATTGTTTCATTCCTCGTCAGCGCCGTGGTGGTGTGGCGGCATTGGGAGCATGTTTCCTACTTCCTGATCCGGGTATGGCACAGCCTGCCGCTGATCGGCACAGTGGCCCGTCTCGCCCGCAAGCCGGCCTCGGTCGATGGCGATGGCTGGATCAACCATGAAGTGACCCTGTCAAATGTGTACTACCGCGAATACAAGAAACATTTAAAGGGGACAGATGCCTACAACGCCTCCCTCGACTACCTTGCCAAGGCAGGAGAGGCCGGCCGCTCCCCGCGCCCGGCGTGGGTGCTTGCTCTGGTGCTGGTGCTGGTGCTGGTCGAGGCAATGGGCTTTGCCTACGTGCTGGCAGGCTGGATGAACATGGATGCCTCCACCAATGACCGTCACCTGCTGGCAGCCGCGACGGCTCTGCTGCTCGCCGTTGCATCCGCATTCCTGGCTGAAGTGGCCGGACACTCCCTGCATCACAACAGCCTGATCGCCCGGGCGCGTCACTGGTGGCAAGGGGAAGAGCCCTCAAAACGCTCCCGTACCCTCAAGGCAAACAAGGCCATCAATCTGGAAGACTCCTTCTCGGACTCTGACAAACCTGACTACGAGCAGCTGCTGGCCCGCCTGAAAGACGTGAATTCAGGTGTCAGCCGCAAGTTTGTCTGGCTGATTGTCTGTGCTTCGTTTGTTGCCTGCATGGCAGTGGGCGCCTTCGTGGTGCGTTCAGCCACCCTCGACAGCATCGAAACCGAGATGGTCAACAACATGCGCGCCGAAACAACGGCACAGAGTGACAGCAGCATGGGGTCGCCGTTTGATCTGCCGGAAGAGTCTCAAGCCATCAACAACGAGGCGGAAGAGGCCACCATCGAAGACAAGATGCAGGCCATCCGTGAGGCCAGCCTGACCACCTACGTCATGCTGTCGCTCATCTACATCGCCATCCAGGGGATCAGCATCTGGCTTGCCAGCAAATACCACTTTGCGGGCACCCATTCCAAAACAGCCTGGCGTCTGACACACGAATACGCGACCGCCGAAGAGATGCTGGACGCGATGGACCAGCAACGCACCGCCATTGCCAGCCATGCCGATGACAAGCTCCGCCGCTTGCAGACCCTGTTGTCGAGCCGTGACCATACCAACTCGGGTGTGCTGGGGGCGCTGGAAGGGGAGAAATCCGCCCATCGCAATTTCCTGGCCTTTATCGAGTACAAGGCAGGCACCGTACCGCCCAAGCCGGCCCCTCAGGCGGCCCCCCAGATCGCACCGGCAGTGCAAGCCGAGCCGGCACCCGCCGTACAACCGGCTGTTGCGCAGGCAGAGGCGGCTCTCCCGCCCACCACTGACGCCCCCGGCCAGACCGGCGCTGCCGTCAAGGCCGCCGATTTCCATGATGTCACTGGCCTGCCCGAAGAGAGTCTGGCAGCAGCCAGCCGCGCACTGGGGGTGGACGAAGCGCAGTTGCGTGATATCCGTGAACAGCAGATGGCCCTCAAGACCCTGGGCCTCTTTCCCACCAAGCAGAGTGCCTAATCGTGAAGATCACCCAGGTATTGCTACTGGCGTTGACGCTACCTTGTGCAGCGTTGGCGGCCGAGCGTAACGACATACAGAGCTGCTATGAGCGCAATGGCCTGACCGACATCAAGCCTGCGGGCACCGGCCGCGAACTGGTGGTCATCATCGACCAGACCATTCCGATGCCTGACGATCTGCAACGCAGCAGTTGGGGGCAGATCGAGCGGTTCGTGCAGGCTGGTGATCGCGTCAAGCTCTATACCTTCTCCGCCTTCTTGCCAGGCGAATACCTTCGCCTGGCCTACGCGGGGCAACTGGATATGCCGCTGGAAGGGGAGATCCGGGACGATGTCAGCATGCGCAAATTGCGCGGCCTGGACACCTGCCTGACGACGCAGACCAAGGTCTTTCGTAACGGCTTTGGCAAACAGTTCGTGAAAGCACTGCGTGATGCCCGCCAGGACATCCCCAAGAGCGAGATCATGAACTCGCTGCGCAAGGTGGGTGAAGATATGAAGGCCGAGCAAGGCGTCAATGACCGCGTCGTGTTCCTCATTTCGGACATGCTGGAGCACTCCGATTACACCAGCTTCTATGCCACCAACAAGATCAAGCAGCTCAATGTCGGTGACGAGCTCAAGCAGGCCAAGAGCAAGGGGCTGTTTGCCGATCTGCAAGGCGCTCGCGTCTACGTCACGGGGGCCGGGCTGGTGACCGACGCGGTGAAACACGCCTATCGTTCCGGCAAGACCATGGATGCACTCGGTGACTTCTGGTCACAGTACTTCGAGCACTCCCATGCCACCCTGGTGAACTTCGGCGCCCCCAGCCTGAGCACGGATTTGCAATAACCGTCACCTTCACAGGCAGAGCACGCGCTTCTGCCCATCACACAAGGGCGACCAACTGGTCGCCCTTGTTATTTATTGCCAACGCTGCCCCCATTCGAGATATCGGCAAACCCGCCCCTTGGCATCAGGTTTGGTCATGCGAGCGAAAGGTGGATCCCCATATTTGCCGACTCTTGTAAAAGATCCCCAAGGGACGTCGTCATCTCCCCCCTTCTCCATGGGCCGAGCAAGATAAGGTCCCTTTTTATTTGGGACAGCCATCTTTGTGTACGGATTGTTCCATTGGAGGAACCATATCACCCACTCTGTTTCACTGATGCAAAAATCACCTGCTCAAGCAACACCCACGGTGTCGCAGCGTTGTGAAAAAACGGCCTGATAACAAAGGGCCGATAGCCCCTATTCCCCAACCCGCCTTATCAGGACAGCCATCTTTTGGAGAAAGAGTTATCAAGACAGCCATCTTTTAGAGAAAGCTCTCATCCAGCGCCCAGCACAACTCGTCATCCAGCATTGCGATAGTATTTGTGGAACTCGGGGGGATTAAAGAGAATGTCTTGGCATCGATGACGCCAATTCATGGCGCCTTATCAGGACAGCCACCTTTTGGAGAAAGCCTTCATCCAGCGCCCAGCACAACTCGTCATCCAGCATTTGCGATGGCATTTGTGAAACTCGGGGGATTAAAGAGAATGTCTTGGCATCGATGACGCCAATTCAGATGCGATCACACAGGCGGGGTGCTGGCGCGATACCGGACGTTGTTATGATGCGAGCATTCATCACTCAAAGGGATGGTTGATGACACCGTCGCTGGCCACAGTGCCAAGCAAACTGCTGACAATGCTCTTTGTCACCCACCACTCTGATGCCCTGGCGCCGAAACAGCGTCACTTGCTTGAGCCAGCGCACCTCGTCCAACCCCAGCCGCACCAGGATGGGGGCAAGAGAAGCCGGGATATGACCCCGTTTGTCCACTCGGATGGCGCGACCTGTCCAGTCCACCAGCATCAGGTAATCCGCAAAGGCATATGGTAGGCTATCGGGTCGCGCGTCGTGCGCGAATGGCAACAGCAACGGCGGCAATGGGGCGGCGGACTGCTCGCCATCGAGACGCTGCTTGAGGCTGGTGTAATCGCTCTGTTCAGGCCGGTCGGACAATCCCGCTCGTATCGGATTGAGATCAACATAGGCCATGCAGGCCAGCAGGGCTGGCTCGGTGAGCAAGGCCTGGCTCTTGAAGCGCCCTTCCCAGAAATGGCCCTTGCAACCATCTTCCCGATTGGACTGCCGAGCCAGGTTTTCGTTGAGCAACCGCACAAACCAGCTGATGGAATGCAGGCGATCCCGCCACTGTCCTATCAGCTGTTGCACCACGGCCAGTTCGGGCTCAATCAGGGATTCCCCCTGATACCAGCGTCGTACCAGCAGCGGCCACTGGAACAGCGCCGCCCAACGCTCGGCCACCTCCCGCTCGCTCCAATTGGCAGCGGTATCCGACTCGACCTTGAGCACCAGGTGATAGTGATTGCTCATCACCGCATAGGCACACACACCGATGGCAAACAGTCGCGACAATTGGCCCAACTTGTCCACTACCCACTGACGCCGATGCTCGTAACTCTGGCCGGAGTGGGCATCTTCCCCGCACAGAAACGCCCGCCGCACACAGCGACTGACCACATGATAGTAAGGCGTATCCTGCAAACTGATTTGACGTGAACGGGCAATGGTCATGGCTCACTCCCTGACAGTGACACCTCAAGCCAAGTACAGGGCTACGCCGCTGTCAAAAAGGTGGGTGTCCCAGATTTCTCCAGATTTCACCCCCAGATTGCACAATTTGCTGATCAAGTTCAAAAAACGATGTGATTCCGATGGTTACATCATTTTAAGGCTCGCTTGGGTAGTTTCGTTTGTCTTACAGTGGCTATCTGGAACCTGTTGAACTGCGATGGGCCACTGCCCTCGCTGGTCAATGGAGCATATTGGAAGCTGTAATCCATGGGCGGTAGCGTGGGATTTGGTGGCGTTACGCCCCATACAAAAAGGTGGGTGTCCCAGATTCCTCTCGCTGGTCAATGGCGCATATTGGAAGCTGTAATCCATGGGCGGTAGCGTGGGATTTGGTGACGTTACGCCCCATACAGAAAGGTGGGTGTCCCAGATTCCTGCGCTAGATTTCCCAATTCTACTAGTTTTTATAAATAGAAATTTAAGGCTTTTAAGAGTATGAAAAAATTTAAAATAACATTGCCTGATAGTAATGGGAATCAAACTGAAATAGAATCAAACCAGAGCATGCTATTTATAGGTGCTAATGGTTCAGGGAAAACGAGGCTTGGAGTTTGGATAGATCTAAAATCACCACAAAATGAAAAAGTCCATAGAATATCCGCCCAAAAACTATTAACAATGCCAGATACAACAACCCCAGTTGCTATTAATTTAGCTGAAAGCGACTTACTATATGGCAGCCAGAATGTCGATTCATCTGGGCCACTATGGTACAAAGAGTACAGACGCTGGGGGGCTAGTAATAAAAGTGCGGCGGTTTCATCGCTCAATGACTTCGAAAAATTAATGGTATATTTATTTTCAGAGCATACAGAACAGTCTACTAAATATCTGGATGACTCTAAAAAATCACAAACAAGAATAACTCCACCAATAACAAAGCTTGATCTAGTAAAAAATACATGGGAAAAAATACTTCCACATAGAGAGCTAATTATAAGTGGATTGAGGATTCAGACTTGCGTAAAGGGCAGCAAAGATTCTGTATACAGTTCATCAGAAATGAGTGATGGTGAACGAGTCATTTTTTATCTTATTGGGCAATGTCTGGCAGCTCCTAATGATGGAATAATCATCGTTGATGAGCCTGAAATTCATTTACACAAATCGATCCAAGCTCCTCTTTGGCGGGAGATTGAAAATCTACGTAATGATTGTCTTTTTATATATCTAACTCATGATGTCGACTTTGCCATTTCACTTCGAGAGTCAAAAAAAATATGGCTAAAAGGATTTGATGGCATTAATTGGGATTGGCAGATTGTTCCTCAAATGGAGGATTTACCTGAAGACTTACTTATTCAGATACTTGGAAGCAGAAAGCCTGTTGTATTTGTTGAGGGGGAAAATGGTAGCTATGACTCATCACTTTACAGTTCTATTCTTAGTGACTACCTAGTTATTCCATGTGGTTCCTGCAGTCAGGTTATTCAAATTGTAAAATCTCTTAAGATTAACAAAAAAATACATAGACTTACTGTTTTCGGCATAATTGATAGAGATAGAAGAAACGACATAGAAATAAAAGAATTAGAGCGTTCAGACATATACACACTAAATGTTGCAGAGGTTGAAAACTTATTCTGCGTGCCTGAGGTAATTAGAATTGCCAGCAAGCAACTTCTTAGAGAAGAAAATGATGATGTCATTTCAGTAAAAAAATTCGTAATAAAAAGCATACGAGATGAGATTGAATCCCAAATATCACTACGAGTCATCAATGAAATAAAATTCAGACTTAACTGCTTTAATGAAAAAGCAAAGGGAAAGGGGGGGATAATTGATGAACTCAAACGTCTCACATCAAGCATTAATATTGATGATATATATTCAGAAAATAAATCACTATTCTCAGGTGCAGTGGAAAATAATGATTACGAGCTAATTCTGAGAATATACAACAGAAAGTCACTGTCAACACAAATAAGTAAACATTTGGGGCTATCTAATGGTGAACTTGCAGAACTTGTTGTAAGAATTGCTAACAGCAGCAATGGCACCGTTATTAAAGATGCATTAAAGCCATATTTCGGTAATTTTTCAGATAAAATAAAATCCACAAAAAATCATTAAAAATACATATAAGAAAACAATAAGAAGGCGACCATCTGGTCGCCTTCTTATTTCTATCGCTTTCAAATCAGGAAAACTCACCGAGCCGGTCGCTTGGCACCATTCCCTTTCGCCGCTGGCTTGCCTCCTTGAGTACCCGGCTTGGCAGAGCCTGCACGGGTCGGGGTTTTACCCTTGTGGGCGGGTTTTCCGGTAGGTTTGCCCTTGCCTTCGCCATGTGCGGCCGGTTTGCCATTACCCGCCCCTTTCTGCAACTGGGAGCCCACCGGCTTGCCGCCCGTTGTCTTGTTGCCAGCCCCGTTACTGCGCTGATGGGTGATGGCACTGTGGCGGGTCAACGCGGGCTTGAGGCCCTTGCTGCGGCTGCGCTCGGCCTTGGCTTCACCACGGCCTTCCGGCGGCACCAGGCAGTCGGGGCCGTTGCCGATGAGGTGACCCTTGCCCATCTCCAGCAGGGCTTCGCGGATCATCGGCCAGCCGGCCGGATCGTGATAGCGCAGCAGCGCCTTGTGCAGGCGACGGCGACGCTCCCCTTTCACCACGAACACGTCCCCGCCCTGGCGGCTCACCTTGTTGAGCGGGTTTTTCTCGGTGTAATACATGGTGGTGGCGTTGGCGAGCGGCGACGGGTAGAAGTTCTGCACCTGATCGAGCTTGAAGCGGTTTGCTTTAATCCAGAGCGCCATGTTCACCATGTCTTCATCCGTGGTGCCCGGGTGGGCGGAGATGAAGTAGGGGATCAGGTACTGCTGCTTGCCCGCCTCTTTGGAGTACTTGTCGAACAGCTCCTTGAAGCTGTAGTAGCTGCCCATGCCCGGCTTCATCATCTTGGAGAGCGGGCCCTCCTCGGTGTGTTCCGGCGCGATCTTGAGGTAGCCGCCGACGTGGTACTTGGCCAGCTCCTTGATGTAGCGCGGATCTTCCACCGCGATGTCGTAACGCACCCCGGAGGCGATCAGGATCTTCTTGATGCCCTTGAGGTCGCGCGCCTTGCGATAGAGGTTGATGGTCGGGCTGTGGTCGGTGTCCATGTGCGGGCAGATGGTCGGCCAGACGCAGGAGGCACGGCGACAGGTCTGCTCGGCCTTGGGGCTCTTGCAGCGTAAGCGGTACATGTTGGCGGTGGGGCCGCCCAGATCCGAGATGACGCCGGTAAAGCCCGGCACCTTGTCGCGGATCTCTTCGATTTCTTTGAGGATCGACTCTTCCGAGCGGCTCTGGATGATGCGCCCCT
This sequence comes from Aeromonas sp. R7-2, assembly GCF_040908105.1. Lineage (NCBI taxonomy): Bacteria > Pseudomonadati > Pseudomonadota > Gammaproteobacteria > Aeromonadales > Aeromonadaceae > Aeromonas > Aeromonas sp. R7-2. The sequence goes on from NZ_JBFODC010000020.1 coordinate 351,687, forward strand.
CGTGCTCGGTGATGGAGCAGAAGGAGCAGCCGCCAAAGCAGCCGCGCATGATGTTGACCGAGGTCTTGATCATGTCGTAGGCCGGGATCTTCTCGTTGCCATAGGCCGGGTGCGGCACCCGCTGGTAGGGCAGGCCGAACACCCCATCCATCTCGTCGGTTTCGAGCGGGAAGGCGGGCGGGTTGACCCAGATGATGCGATCACCGTGGGCCTGGGAGAGGGCGCGGGCGCAGCCCGGGTTGGTCTCATGGTGCAGGATGCGCGACGCATGGGCGTAGAGCACCTTGTCCTCCTTCACCCGCTCGAACGCCGGCAGCTTGACGTAGGTCTGCTCCCACGGCTTCTGCTTGGGCGGCTGCACCAGGATGGGCTTGGCCTCCTGCGCAGCCGGTGCAGTGCCTTCATCATCGCTGCAGGGGGCCCCTTCCATATAGGGGTTGGGGATGGGGTCGATGCGGCCAATCTGGTCGAGCTTGCTCGAATCCACCCCGCGCCAGCCCGGCAGCGGTTCCTTGCGGATCACGGCGGTGCCGCGAATGTCCTGCATGGTGTCGATGGTCTCGCCGCCTGCGATGCGGTGAGCCACCTCCACCAGCGGCCGCTCGGCGTTGCCGTAGATGAGGATGTCGGCCTTGGCGTCGATCAGGATGGAGCGGCGGATGGTCTCGGACCAGTAGTCGTAATGGGCAATGCGGCGCAGGGATGCCTCGATGCCGCCGATGACCACCGGCACCTCTTTATAGGCCTCTTTGCAGCGCTGGGTATAGACCAGGGTGGCGCGATCCGGCCGCTTGCCGCCCACATCCCCCGGGGTGTAGGCGTCGTCGTGGCGCAGTTTCTTGTCGGCGGTGTAGCGGTTGATCATGGAGTCCATGTTGCCCGCCGTCACCCCGTAGAAGAGGTTGGGCTTGCCCAGGCGCATGAAGTCATCCTTCGATGACCAGTCGGGCTGGGCGATGATGCCGACCCGAAAACCCTGGGATTCGAGCATGCGGCCGATCACCGCCATGCCGAAGCTCGGGTGATCCACGTAGGCGTCGCCTGTCACCAGCACGATGTCGCAGCTGTCCCAGCCGAGCTTGTCCATCTCCGCACGGGACATGGGCAGGAAGGGCGCTGTGCCGTAGCACTCGGCCCAGTAACGGGGATAGGAGAAGAGGTTGGTAACCGGCTGCATTTTGACCACCTGGAACAATTCGGGTCGCGCATTATACCGGCAGAGCAAGGCGGGGGCGACGGCTTTTTGCCCCTACAGAACGCGAGGGGAAGGGGCGCCTTCGAGCGGGCGCGACGGGTCGGCGTGACAGACTCCGATCTCATCAACAAGCAGGGCGCCCATTGGCGCCCTGCTTGCTGTCATCCGGGTCGGCACGCTAGGCCGCCGGTTTGTCACGCCCCTCGGGGGCCACCGCCCCCGGCACCGTGGAGGGACTGGCCGGGATTGCCGTGGCCAGTACCTCGTCCACCAGTCGGTCCCGCGCTCCCGTCATCCCCGCGCGTCTGGCGATCAGGTGATAGATGGCGGGCACCACCAGCAGGGTCACCAGGGTCGCCAAGGACAAGCCGAAGAAGACCACGGTTCCCACGGCCATCCGGCTCTCGTACCCCGCCCCCATGGAGAGCATCAGGGGCACGGCGCCGATGATGGCGGTGAGCGAGGTCATCAAGATGGGGCGCAGGCGGCGCACCGACCCCTTGATGATCGCCTCCTCGAACCCTTCACCCCGCTGGCGCAGCTGGTTGATGAACTCCACGATGAGGATGCCGTTCTTGGTCACCATGCCGATGAGCATGATCATGCCTATCTGGCTGTAGATGCTGAGCTCCTGCCCCGTGAGCCAGAGGCCGAGCAGGCCGCCGAAGATGCCGAGCGGCACCGTCATCATCACCACCGCCGGGGTCAGCAGGCTCTCGAACTGGGCCACCAGCACCAGATAGACCACCAGCAGGGCCAGGCCGAACACCAGTGCCATCTCCCCCTGGTTGTCGCGATAGTCCTTGGACTCGCCGGCATAATCCACCGACATGCCGGTGGGCAGGTGATCTGCGGCCCAGCCATCCAGGAAGTCAAGCGCCTCCCCCAGGGTGTGACCGGGGGCCACGTCCGCGGTGAGGGTGACCGCCTTCTGGCGCTGGTAGTGGTTGAGGCGCTGGGGGCTCGCCACCTGGGTGACGGTCGCCAGGGTGGAGAGGCTCACCATCTCGCCGCTCGCGGCCTTCAAATAGATGCGGCTGATGTCGGAGATGCCGTTGAACTGGGTCTGGTTGGCGCGCAGGTAGACATCATACTCTTCGCCCCTGTCCACATAGGTGGTCTGGCTGACGCCGCCGAGCAGGGCCTGCAGGGAGCTTGCGATGGTGGAGACCGGAATGCCGAGCTGGGTGGCTCGCTCCCGCTCTATGGTCACCTGCAGCTCCGGGGTCTTCTCGGCATAGTCGAGATCCGGGCTCTGCATCAGCCCGCTCCGGGCCGCCGCCTCCTTGAGCGCCAGCCCCTGCTGGTTGAGCTCGCCGTAATCGGAGCCTTGCAGCACGAACTGTACCGCCGCAGTGGAGCCGCCTCTGAACCCCGGCTGGAAGGTGCGGATCATCACGTCGGGGATGCCGGCGAGGCGGCCGCTCAGGGAGCGGCCAAACTCGGTGGCCGTTTCGTCCCGCACCGCCCAGTCGCTGAGCTGGATGATGGCCATGCCGGTCTGATCGCCGCCGCGCCCGAAGGCCGGGGTGCTGAAGCTCATGGCCTGCACCACCCCCTTGCCGAGCAGCGGCAGGATGGCGGCCTCCACCTGCTGCATGTTGCGCTTCATCCGCTCGATGCTGGTGCCCTCCGCCCCTTTCACGAACACATAGAGCACGCCCCTGTCCTCGGTCGGAGTGAGGCTCGCGGGCAGCTTGCCAAAGAGGGCGCCAATGCCGCCAAGGCAGAGCAGCAACACCAGGGGCATCCAGACGGCGCGGCGCAGCACGGCCCCCAGCACGCGGCGATAACGCTCCTCCACCCAGCCAAGTCCCTTGTCCAGGGTGGCGGTCAGGGCGTTGGGCTTGTCCACGGCACGCATCAGCCAGGAGCCCATGGCCGGGGTCAGGGTGAGCGCCACCAGGGAGGAGAAGAGCACGGCCAGGGATAGCAGGATGGCGAACTCGGTGAAGAGGCGCCCCACCATGCCATCCATGAAGGCGATGGGCACGAACACCATCACCAGCACGGCGGTGGTGGCGATGACGGCAAAGCCCACCTCCCGGGTGCCGTGCCAGGCCGCCATCAAGGGGGACTCGCCCCGTTGCAGGTGGTGGTGGATGTTCTCTACCACCACGATGGCGTCATCCACCACCAGGCCGATGGCGAGGATGAGGGCCAGCAAGGTAATGAGGTTGATGGAAAAGCCCAGATACCAGGCACCGATGAAGGCCGAAATCAGGGAGACGGGCACCGTGATGGCGGGGATGAGCGTGGTGCGCCCCTGCCCGAGGAAGAGATAGAGCACGGCGACCACCAGCAGGGCGCAGATGGCGAGTGTCTCGTATACCTCATCGATGGCCTGCTTGATGAAGATGGTGGAGTCGTAGTCGACCTCAAGGGTGGCCCCCTCCGGCAGGAAGCGCTGCATCTCCACGAGCTTTTTCTCGATGCCCTGGGCCACCGCCAGGGGATTGGCGGTGGACTGGGCGACGATGCCAATCCCCAGGCTCTCGCGGCCGTTGCGCTGATAGGCGCTGTCTTCGTTCTTGGCCCCCACCTCCACATCCGCAATGTCCGCCAGATAGATGCTCTGACCATTGGTGGCGGTTTTCACCGGCAGGGTGCGAAAATCTTCCGCACTGTGATAGAGCCGTGCAATCTGCACCGCCATGGTCATGGTGTTGTTGCGGATCTCGCCGCCCGGCAGCTCGATGTTCTCCCGCTTGAGGGCATCCTGCACGTCGGCCACCGTGATGCCGCGGGCCGCCATGTCGGCGGGGCGCAGCCGCACGTACATCACCTGGGTCAGGTCGCCGGAGAGGGAGACCTCGCTCACCCCGTCCACCAGGCTCAAAGGGTCCACCAGCATGCGATTGGCGTAATCCGTCATGGCGGTACGATCCATCTGGGTGCTGCTGAAGTTGAGCCAGATGGCCACATCCCCGTTGCCGTTGTCCTTGGTCACCATGGGCTCGTCCGCCCCGTCTGGCAGCTTGGGTCTGGCCCGGGAGATGGCGTCACGCACGTCGGAGGTGCCCTCCAGCATGTTCCAGCCGAGCTTGAACTCCACCGTGATGGAGGAGCGCCCCTTGCGGGTCACCGAGTTGATGTTCTTGATGCCGCTGATGCCGGAGAGCTGATCCTCGATAGGCTTGGTGACCTGGCTCTCCATCACCTCGGGGGCCGCCCCCTCATAGGTGGTGGTGATGGAGACGGACGGAGTCTGCACATCCGGCATCTCCCGCACGGTGAGTTTGCTGAAGGCCACCAGGCCGAACACGGTGAGCAGGGCGCTGATGACCACCGCCACCAGGGGACGGCGTACTGAGATATCGGAGAGCCACATCAGCCTTTCACCTCGCCCAGATCACGTACCTGGGCGCCGTCGCGCAGATTGACCAGCCCCTCCACCGCGATGCGATCGCCGACGCTGAGCCCCTTGAGCACCCAGACGGCCTCGCCATGGGTGTCGCCAAGCTCCACCGGCACCCGCTTCACCCGTCCGTCCGCCTCCAGGCGATAGACGAAGCGCTGCTCGCCGGCGTACTCCACCGACTGGGCGGGGATCAGGGTCATCTTCTGGGGTGGCAGAGAGAGATCCACGTTCATCAGCATGCCGGGGCGCAGCTGACCGCCGGTGTTGGGCAGGATGACGCGGGCCTTGATGTTCTGGGTGTCGCTGGAGATCCGGCTGTCGAGGGTCTCCAGCACGCCGGAAAAGGATTGATCCGGCCAGGCCGAGCTGGTTGCCGTCACCGCCATGCCGGGGCGCAGCAGGGAGAGGTAGCGCTCGGGCACCGCCAGATCGAGCCGCAGTTTTGCCAGCTCGTCCAGATGCAAGAGCACGTCGCCGCTGTTGACCAGGGCTCCTTCGCTGAGATCGATGAGGCTGACGGTGCCGTCGAAGGGGGCGGCCAGGGTGCGCAGGGAGAGCTCGTAACGGGCCGCATCGACCCGGGCCTGGGCCTGGGCAACAGTCGCCTCTTGCCCCTCCAGCTCCGAGGTGGTGACGGCGCCTCGCGCCACCAGCTTGCGCATGTCCCGCAGCTTGCGGGCCTCGTCGCGCACGCTGGCGCTCTGCTCGGCCAGCTCCGCCTGCTGCTTGCCCGCATCTAGGGCGATCAGGGTCTGCCCCTGTGTGACCTGCTGGCCAGAGCTCACCGCGATGGTGGCAATGCGGCCGGTCACCTCGGGACTGATGGCCACGGAGCGATTGGCCGCAAGCTTGCTCACCAGCTTGATGGAGGGCTCGGCCAGGCTCTGCCTGACGGTTTCGGCCCTGATATTGATCTCTCTTGGTGCAGGCTTGCTGGCAGGTTCAGCCTGCCGCAGATGCCAGGCGCCCGCCGCCAGCAATAGAAGAAGAGGGAAAAGCCACAGCCACACGCGCGTTTTCATCACAAGATCCATGCAGTCAAAGAGAGAGGAAGAAGAGATAGCTTCATCAAGGATGGCACCATGTTACCCCCTGACTATGCCGTGACTATGTATAAATGTGACAAAACGTAACAGTCCGGTGAGAAGATCATCAAAAACGCATCTTGTCGGCACGCGCGTCAGGGTTCTGCCTTACACTGATGCCGACTCTCGCCATCTTCCGGTACGCCCATGTCCATTCCCTCCCCCGCCTTTGCCAGATACCGATTGCAGTGGCTGCTGCTGGGCCTCGGCCTGCTGCTGTTGCTGCTCGCCCTGCAACATGCGTTTCGCCAGGTTACCGAGATCAACAAGCGTGACACCATCAACGCCGCGACCCAGCTCAGCAGCCAGCACCAGCGGATGGAGACCTTCCTTGAGGCCATGCGCGGCCAGGCGGAGGAGCGCCTGCGCAGCAATCCCCAGTCCGTGCTCTCTCGCCAGCTCTATCAGGCGCTGCAATCCGACGGGGAGCACGGCATCAACCTGGATCGCATCCCCGTCGATCTGCCCCCCGCCCTCATCGGCAACCTGACCGGGCAGGGCCCGCTGCCCCACGACGGCAGCGAGCGGCAAGCCAGAATACATCTCGCCCTCAGCCTCTCTCCCCTGCTCGCCACGGCCAGCAAGCTGCTGGACAGGGACGTGGCCTGGATCTACTTCACCGGTACGGACAATTTCATCTACCTCTATCCCTGGGTGCCATCCAGCCAGTTTCGCTTCGATCCCGTGATTTACAGCAAGGCCTACTGGCAGGAGGCGATGGCCAGGTATCCCCACCTGGAGCACGCCATGCTCTCGCGCCCCTACCAGGATTTTGCCGGACGGGGGCAGATGATCACCCTCTCCCAGCCCATTACCCAGGGCGGCCAGATCATTGGCCTGCTCAGCATCGACATCCAGACCGTCACGCTGGCGCAGACCTTGCACCGCCTCGCCCCCCGGATTGGTACCCTGTTCCTGCTCAACGCCCATCAGCAGATCCTCGCCAGCAGCCAGTCCGGTACCGCGCCGCCCCCGGTCAGGACGGCGCAGTCAGCGGAATATGAGTGGCAACAGGGCGCCTTGCAGCTCGTCTACCCCATCCCGGAGACACCGCTCTCCCTCATCCATCGCATCCCGCTGCTGCCTCTGCTGCAGACGCTGTTGTGGCAATCGGCGACGGCGCTCATCACCATTCTCTGTCTGGTGGTGGCGACCGTCTCCAGCCTGCGTGCCCAGCGCCTCAACCGGCGCCTCAACTACCTGTCGCGCCACGATGCCCTGACCGGCGCCTTCAACCGCCACTACTTCGATGCCTTCGAACACCGCCAGGCCCTGGCAGGCCGCCAACGCATCGGCGCCATCATGTTTGACTGCGATCACTTCAAACAGGTCAACGACCGTTTCGGCCACGGGGTGGGCGATCAGGTTCTCATCCGTCTGGTGCAGCTCTGCCAGTCCCTGCTGACACGGGAGTGCCACCTGATCCGCTGGGGCGGCGAGGAGTTCCTGCTGCTCGTCGCCGATGAAGCGATCCCTCTGGCCCCCTTGGCCGAGCGGCTTCGCCTGTGCATAGCAGAGCATCCCTGGAGCGCCATCGCGGCCGAGCTGAAGGTGACCGTCAGCCTGGGCCACTGTCGCCAGTCACCGGCCATCTCCTTGCAGGAGGTGATCCGCCGCGCCGATATCGCCCTCTATCAGGCCAAGGCCAACGGCCGCAATCGCAGCGAAGCGTGGCGGGATGACGGGCAGGAGAAGCCGGAGTAAGCTGGACTCCCACTTCATGTCAGGAGACGCAACTGTGTCACGAAAACCCCGTCTGGGATTGGCCCTGGGCAGCGGTGCGGCCCGAGGATGGGCCCACATCGGCATCATCCGTGCCCTGGAGCGACTCGGCGTCAAGCCGGATCTGGTGGCTGGCTGCTCCATCGGCAGCTTTGTCGGCGCCGCCTATGCCGCTGGTGAACTGGACAAGCTGGAGAGCTGGGTGCGCGGCTTCAGCCGCCTGCAGGTCATGGGGCTGCTCGATCCTGCCCTCTCCGGCGGCCTGTTTCGCGGTGACAAGGTATTTGGCATCGCCGCCGGCCATCTGGGGGATCCCGCCATCGAAAGCCTGCCGCTGCCCTTTGCCTGCGTCGCCACCGAACTCGATACCGGTCGCGAGATCTGGTTGCAGGAAGGACCGCTTCGCCAGTGTGTGCGCGCCTCCTGCGGTATGCCCGGCCTGCTCACCCCGACCCGGGTGGAGGATCGCTGGCTGGTGGACGGGGCCGTGGTCAACCCGGTCCCCATCTCCCTAGCCCGCGCCATGGGAGCCGAGGTGGTGATCGCCGTCAACCTCAACACCGACATGCACCAGCCCTGGACCGACGAACCGGACGAGCCCGTGCAAGGGGGGCTACTCAGCCAGTGGCTGAACCGGGGCGAGCGCGAACCCAGTACCCCCGGCATGTGGGGGGTGATGACGGGCTCCATCAACATCATGCAGGAGCGCATCACCCGTGCCCGGATGGCCGGGGATCCCCCCGAGATCCAGCTCTGCCCGCGCCTTGGCAACCTCTCCATCATGGATTTTCACCGCGCGAGCGACGCCATCAACGAGGGGGAAGCCTGTGTCGAGCGCAACCTGGAGCAGCTCAAGGAGGAGCTGTCACGACTCTGCCTGATATGAAGGCATATCGGGGTAAAAGACAAAAAGAGCGCCAATAGGCGCTTTTTTGTTTCGGGCTACGCGGCTCAGAACAGCCCCAGCCCCTTGAGCATCACCACCAGGATCAGCAGCGGCGACACATAGCGGATGATGAAAAACAGGGGGCTGAGGATGGGCAGCGCCAGCTTGCCTCCATTGGTCAGCGCCGTCGTCATCCGCTCGAATCCCCATACCCAGCCCACAAAGAGGCAGAGGAAGATGCCGCCAAGGGGCATCAGCACGTTGGAAGAGACGAAGTCGAACAGATCGAAGAAGGTTTTCCCGCCAACCTGCACATCCGCCAGCGTGCTGCTCGAGAGCGCACAGGTCGAGCCGACCGCCCCCAGCACCAGCAGGTTGATCAGGGTCGCCCTTGTGCGGCTCATGTGAAAGCGCTCGGAGAGCACCGAGACCGGCACCTCCAGGATGGAGAGCATGGCCCCGGTGGCTGCGATGGCGGAGAGCACGAAGAAGAGCACCATGAAGAGGTGTCCAAACGGGATGCTGGCAAAGACCGCGGGTATGGTGATGAACAGCAGGGAGGGGCCTGCGCTCGGCTCGAAGCCAAAGGCAAAGACCGCCGGGAAGATGGCGATCCCCGCCAGCATGGAGACGAAGAGATCCGCGCACATCACCCGTACCGTGGTGAGAGGGATGTGCTGATCGTCCCGAAAGTAGCTGCCATAGGTCATCATGCAGCCCATCCCGATGGAGAGCTTGAAGAACGCCAGCCCCATGGCCGTCAGCACGACGCCTGCGGTCACCTTGGAGAAATCCGGCGAGAACAGGAAATGCAGTCCTTCGCTCGCTCCGGGCAGAGTCAGGCTGCGCACGCCTATCACCAGCAGCAGGATGAAGAGCAGTGGCATCAACCGCTTGGTGACCGCTTCGATCCCCCTGGAGACCCCCATCAGCAAGATCCCCCCCATCAGGGCCAGCACCAGCCACTGCCAGAGCAGACTCTGCAAGGGATCCGTTATAAGCGAATTGAAGGCAGCACCCGTGACGGCGGGATCGGTGGAGAGGATCTCGCCGCTGGCAGCCTTGAAGATGTAGGCAAACACCCAGGCCGCCACCTCGGAGTAGAACGACATGATGAGGAAGGCCGCGCTCACCCCCATGGCGGCGATCAGCCACCAGGGTTGCCCCTTTGGAGCCAGCTTGATGAGCCCGCTGACCGCATCCGTCCTGGCCTCGCGCCCCAGCATGATCTCGGAGATCATCACCGGCAATCCCACCAGCAGGGTGGCGATGACATAGACCAGCAGAAAACCGGCGCCACCGTTCTCACCGGTCAGATAGGGAAACTTCCAGATATTGCCGAGCCCGACGGCAGACCCCAGGGTCGCGGCCAGCACGCCAAAGGTGCTGGTAAACCCATCTCTGGCTTTGGTAATGGATTGGCTCATCGTTGTCTCGCTGTGTGGATCACCGCCTGAATTAAAAGGGTCGGAGTGTTCCGTGGATTAATCCAGCCCGACAAGATGATTTAGTGAAAATCGCCGTTGACCGCACACAACGCATTATTTAATTAAATAATCATCCATTTTGACAAATAAAAAATGCCGCCTCGAGGGCGGCATTTTTATCAAGGTTGAACTGAATCAAGCCTTGGCAATATCGTCCGGACCGATCTGGCCGATTTCGGCGACTTTCTTGTCAGCCAGCAGCCAGAGGGTGAACTTGTGCAGATCGGGGTGGTGGGCCAGGGCAACCAGGAAGGCGCCTCCAACTTCACGGTAACCCAGTTCATAGTTCTTCAGGGTGGTTGGGGGGACGCCCAGCAGATCGGCAAACTTGGGACGGCTCAGGCCTACCGCTTCGCGGATCTGACGGATCTTCTTGCCAACAGTTACGATATTTGAATTCATGTGTTCCATACTCCGTTCGGCGGATTGACTCCACCTTTATTTTTCGCGACGACTCGTAGTCAAGTGTATCAGTTTTGAACGGACTCGTTATGGTCGAGCCTCTATCTATAATCAGCGTCTTTCGACGACAACCCTTCACAAACCTCGGGGATGGTAATCGCTGCGTCGCCTCAGGTAAACAGTCTCGAAAAGAAACCTTTCTTGTTGCCCGGCCATCCCTCGTATAATTCGCCGGTTATTTTCAAGAGAGTCATCAACATGGCATTTCCCGGCATCATTTCCCGTCTTCATTCCGACCCGGACTCCCTCCCCCGTCAGCTCGCCCAGGGTCTGCAGACCCGGGCCGAAGCGTTCTGGTTGCCCATGGCCATGCAGGGGGACGCCACCACCGTGCTGGCGGCCCTCCCGGACAGCTGCAGCCTCTATCTTGAAGGCCAGGCGACGCTTCCCCTGCGCAGCCACGACGGCGTCGTGGCAGAAAACGGCACCCTGGCACTGGGCAATGGTCATACGATGACGCTGGCCAGGGAGAAAGGCGATGGCGGCATCGTGCCGGAAGAAAGCCTCGCCGAGATGGCCCAATGGCTGGAAGCGGGTCATCGGCACTTCATCTGCTCCACCGCCGTCCAGCCCGTGGCGCGGGCCATCCTCAACATCTGGCCTCTCGATCCCTACCTCGCCCGTCACTTCTTGCTCAGTTTCACACCCTTGCTGTGCGAAGCAACTGAGGCGGACTATCTTGCTGTCCTCTCGGTCAGGGCGGGTGACGCCACCCCGCGGCACGCTTGGGCTGAGGCTTATATGAAGCTTGAGAAGAAACTGCATCGCGCCTACTTGGATCACTAATAAATCCCAAGAAACAGCTAGTTATCCCTACGACACAATTTGCCCCATCCCTTATCTGTGAGCTTGATCATGTTTTGAAATGGGCATAAAGTGCGCCACGTCATCGGAATGACGTCGGCTGTTCGTGGCGGAGTATGCATTGTCGACAGTGCAACCCGCGCACTTGTGCACCCAGATATGTGCCTCCTGGATGGATCTAGGATCCCTGTTCGCACCAACGTCGTTGGTCGACAGAGCCAGCAGCTTACATAAATTACAAAGTGCGAAGCACGTGAACAACGTGCCATCTCAACGAGGATTATTTTATGATGAAAATGGCTCCTTCCCTGATCGCCATCGCTATGGCCACCATGGGTGCAACTGCAGCTCACGCCGCTGACGACATCTACTTCGGCGCCGGTGTTGGTGCAACTCACTTCAACGGTCTGAACAAGATCGAAGGCGTGAACGTTGGCGAAGAAGATGCGGCTGCTGCCAATGCCTTCGTTGGTTACAACTTCAACGAATACTTCGGTTCCGAGCTGGGCTACCAGTACACCGGCCGTGGCAACACCGACGGCAACCGTTACGAGAGCCAGGGTGCCACCCTGTCCGGTATCGCTCGTCTGCCGCTGGGCAACGATTTCTCCCTGTTCGGTGAAGCTGGCGCCTACTGGGGCCACACCGACGGTCTGGGCACCAGCGATACCAAAGTATCCCCGCTGGCCGGTGCCGGTGTGACCTACAAGGTCAACGACGCGCTGGATCTGCAAGCTCGCTACCGCTACATGTGGGACGTGGCTGACCTGCACGCCGACAACGTACGCTACAAGTCCAACCAGAGCGTTGCGACCCTGGAAGCCGTTTACCACCCGTTCCGTACTTCCTACGTAGCGCCTGCTCCGGCCCCGGTTGTTGAAGAAGCACCGGCCCCGGCTCCGCAAATCGTTGAGAAGAACTTCGCCCTGAACTCCGACGTGCTGTTCGCCTTTGGCAAAGACAGCCTGAAGGCCGAAGGCGTGCAAGCCCTGAACGCTCTGTACCAGCAAATCGTTGAGTTCCAGCCGAAAGACGGCAACGCCGTTGTTGTTGGTTACACCGACCGTATCGGTTCCGACGCTTACAACCAGAAGCTGTCTGAAGCTCGTGCCCGCACCGTTGCCAACTTCCTGGTCAGCAAGGGTATGGCTGCCAGCAAGGTTGCCATCGAAGGTCGCGGCGAAGCCAACCCGGTCACCGGCACCAAGTGTGACGGCGTCAAGGCCAAGGCTCAGCTGATCTCCTGCCTGGCTCCGGACCGTCGCGTAGAAGTTCGCGTATCCGGCGTACAAGAAGTTCAAAAGTAATCTGACTTCGCTCAGGTAACGTAAAAAAGGGGATGCCACGGCATCCCCTTTTGCTGTCTCTCTCCTCCCCCCAGCGACACTCTCTGTCTCACCTTTTCTCCCCTTTACCCCCGTATTGCGGCCCCGCGACACCGGTGTCGGCGCTGCATATCTGTGCAGAAACTTGATCACGCTGATTCAAAAGAATACAGTAGCAACGCTTGTAAGACATTGGATGAACTATTAAAAGTGCTCAGTGCCCGGTTAGTTGTCCATGGAGAAACAGCTTCATGAGAATCCAGGTTTCCATCCATTTTTTATTCAAGCCGTCCGTGATCCGCTCACGGTGTCGCACATGAAGTGTCATCTGCGACCGGTATAACAAAGAGTGCGCAGTACGCCCATAGCACGGCAACTCAACGAGGATAAAACGATGAAAATGAAAATGGCACCAACCCTGATTGCTCTGGCCATTGCAGCCATGGGAACCACCACCGCTCAGGCGGCCGACGACTGGTACACGGGTATGGGTGCAGGTTGGGCCTATGGCCACGACCTGGATACCTTCGGCCAGGATGCTGACAAGGACGCCACCGCGCTCTCCCTGTTCGGCGGTTACAACTTCACCGAGAACTTTGCCGCCGAGCTCGGCTATCTCTATGCCGGCAAGGCTGGCGTCGATGGCGTCGACTTCAAGACCCAGGGTGCCACCCTGTCCGGTATCGCACGCCTGCCCATGAATGACATCTTCTCCGTCTTCGCCGAAGGGGGTGCCTACTTCAACCACGTCAACGGCAACGGCCAGAGCGACAACGGGACCTCGCCGCTGGCGGGTCTGGGTCTGACTGCCAAGCTCTCCGACCTTATCGACCTGCAGGCCCGCTACCGCTACATGTGGGATCTGGGTGACGATCAGAAAACCTGGAAAACCGACATGAGCGTCGCCACCCTGGAACTGGTGATGCACCCGAACCGCACCACCTATGTGGCACCGGCCCCGGCACCGGCTCCCGAGCCGGTTCCCGAGCCCGTCATGGTCGACAAGAACTTCTCCCTGAGCTCGGACGTGCTGTTTGCCTTCGGCAAATCCACCCTGAAGCCGGAAGGGGCTGCTGCGCTCAACACCCTGTATCAGCAGATCGTCGACGTCCAGCCGAAAGATGGCAGCGCCGTGGTGGTGGGTTACACCGACCGCATCGGCTCCGATGCCTACAACCTGAAGCTGTCTGAAGCCCGTGCCCGCACCGTGGCCGACTTCCTGGTTGGCAAGGGTCTGCCGGCTGGCAAGGTATCCATCGAAGGTCGTGGTGAAGCCAACCCGGTCACCGGCACCCAGTGTGACGGCATCAAGGCCAAGGCTCAGCTGATCGCCTGCCTGGCACCGGATCGCCGCGTCGAAGTGCGCGTCACCGGCGTACAGGAAGTGCAGCAATAAGAGGTTGACCACCTGTTGCAAAAAGGGGCCATTCCGGCCCCTTTTTTAATGCCCGCACGGCACCACCAACGCGGGCTGCCCACCTGCCTGCCCCACCGATTCTCCATACAGATGCGTCACTTAAATGGTTAAAGCGCTCACATCGCCTATACATAATGTTGGCTATACATAGCAAAGGGCTGGGAGCCCTATAACACCCAACATCGACGAGGATACGCGATGAACATAAGACTGAAACCTGTGTGGATTGCATTGGCACTGGCGACGAGTGCCGCCCAGGCGGCACCTGTTCACGACTGGTATGTGGGGGCTGGGGGTGGCTGGGCCTTTGCCCATGACATCGATGATTTCAGCCAGGACGTCGGCAAGGACGCAACCGCCATCAACGCCTTTGTCGGCTACAACTACAACGAGAATCTGGGGGCAGAGCTCGGCTACCTCTCCACCGGTGACTGGGATATTGCCGGCCAGGACTTCAACAGCAAAGGGGCCACCCTGTCGGTCATTGGCCGTTTGCCGCTGGGGGACATCTTCTCTGTCTTTGCCGAAGGGGGCGGTTATCTCTATCACGTCGACTCCGTCAACGGGGGAGATGACAATCTGGCTCCCCTGGCGGGTCTGGGACTGACCGCCAGACTGAGCGACTGGATAGACATCCAGACCCGCTACCGCTACATGGTGCGAGTCGGGGACGATCCTGACAACGACAAGGTGGGCAGCGGTACCAAACGCTGGGTCAGCGACATCAGTACCGCCACCATCGAGCTGGTACTTCACCCCAATCGCACCGTCGCCGCAGTGCCGGTGGCCGCGCCTCTGGTCGTGGCACCGCCGCCCCCGGCTCCCGAGCCGGTGGATCAGACCTTCAACCTGAGTTCGGATGTGCTGTTTGCCTTTGGCAAGGCGGAGCTCAAACCGGAGGGGATGCAGGCACTCGACGCCCTCTACCAGCAGATCGTCGACGTCAAACCCAAAGATGGCAACGCCATGGTGATGGGCTACACCGACCGCATCGGCTCGGATGCCAACAACCAGGCACTGTCGGAGGCCCGTGCAAGCACGGTCGCCAACTTCCTGATTGGCAAGGGGCTGCCCGCAGACAAGGTGAGCATTCAGGGCAACGGCGAGAGCAACCCGGTCACCGGCACCCAGTGTGATGCCATCAAGGCCAGGGCTGCCCTCATCGACTGCCTGGCCCCGGATCGCCGGGTCGAAATCCGGGTCACCGGTGTCAGCAATCCCGCCGAGCCCGCCCCCGCTGAACAACCGGCACAATAACCTCCTCTTCCTTCACCGCCGTGCACAAAAAAGGGATGCCGAGGCATCCCTTCTGCATGTCTGTCCCCTTGGGATCAGAAGGAAGTACGACGATAGCGGCGGTACTCGGGGCGCCAGAAGTTCGCCTCGATGGCCTGATCGATCACATCATCGGGGGTCTGCACCGCCTTGCCCTGCAACATGGCGGTCTTGGCCACCATCTTGGCGATGTAGCGGGAGACCTGATGGATGTCCGCCAGATCCGGCAGCAAGGAGCCCTCTTCCCCCTTCACCAGGGGTGAACAATCCGCCAGGGCGCGGCTGGCCGACATCAGCATGGCATCGGTCACCCGGTTGGCACCGGAGGCGATCACCCCAAGGCCGATCCCCGGGAAGATGAAGGAGTTGTTGCACTGGGCGATGACGTAGCGCTTGCCCTTGTACTCCACCGGTGCGAACGGGCTGCCGGTGGCGACCAGCACCTGGCCGTCGGTCCAGCGAATGAGATCCGCCGGGGTGGCTTCCACCCGGGAAGTGGGGTTGGAGAGCGGGAAGATGATGGGACGGGCACAGTGCTTGTGCATGGTCTTGACCACCTCTTCGGTGAAGAGGCCGGGCTGGCCGGAGACCCCGATCAGGATGTCCGGGCGACCGTGTTCCATCACCTCCAGCAGGGAGATGTTGTCCCCCACCGGCCACTCCTTGATCCGCTCGACCGGCTGGGAGAGCTTGCGCTGGAAGTCGAGCTGGTTGGGGATCTTGTCTGTGATGAGACCGAATCGGTCCACCATGAAGACCCGGCCCCGCGCCTCGGCGTCGGTCAGCCCTTCGGCCTTCATCTGCGCCACGATCTGCTCGGCGATGCCGCACCCGGCACTGCCCGCCCCGAGGAAGGCGACCCGCTTCTCGGAGAGCTTGGCACCGGAGGCCTTGCAGGCGGCGATGAGGCTGCCCAGGGTCACCGCGGCGGTCCCCTGAATGTCATCGTTGAAGCAGCACAGCTCATCCTTGTAGCGGTTGAGCAGTGGGGTGGCATTGCCCTGGGCGAAATCCTCGAACTGCAGCAGGATGTCCGGCCAGCGGCGCTTGACCGCCTGGATGAAGGCATCGACGAACTCGTCGTACTCTTCGCCGGAGATGCGCGGATGGCGCCACCCCATGTAGAAGGGGTCGTTCAGCAGCTGCTGGTTGTTGGTGCCCACGTCCAGCACCACCGGCAGGCAGTAGGCCGGGGAGATGCCGCCACAGGCGGTGTAGAGGGAGAGCTTGCCGATGGGAATGCCCATGCCGCCGATGCCCTGATCCCCGAGGCCCAGGATACGTTCGCCGTCGGTGACCACGATCACCTTGACGTTCTGCTTGGTGGCGTTTTGCAGCATGTCATCGATCCTGTCTTTGTCCGGATAGGAGATGAAGAGGCCGCGGGCACGACGATAGATGTTGGAGAACTCCTCGCACGCCTTGCCGACCGTCGGGGTGTAGATGACCGGCAGCATTTCGGTGAGGTGGTTGTTCAGCAGGCGGTAGAAGAGCGTTTCGTTGGTATCCTGGATGTTGCGCAAATAGATGTGCTTGTCCATGTCGTTGCCAAACGCCATGAACTGGCGATAGGCACGCTCTGCCTGCTCTTCGATGGTTTCGATGTTCTGGGGCAGCAGGCCTTCCAGGTTGAAGCTACTGCGTTCTTCGCTGGTGAAGGCGCTGCCCTTGTTGAGCAACGGCGTCTCCAGCAGGGCTGGACCTGCGTAGGGAATGTAGAGGGGACGTTTCTGATTATTATCTTCAAACATGGATCGGTACCTTGACTGTGTGGCCCGTCGATCCTATGGGCTTGAGCCAACAATTTCAAAGGGTTTGCACCTCCCTTGCGAAAGGTTTGCGACCCAGTCGACGAAAGGCCCCCGGAGTCTGACCCGTCAGACGCCGAAAACGGTTGGCAAAGTTGGCGCCGTCGCTGTATCCGACCCGGGCCGCCAGCTCGGCCAGCGGCCAGTTGGTGTAGAGCAGCAACTGGCGCGCCTTGTTCATGCGAAGTCCGGTGAGCCAGGCCATGGGGCCCATGCCGAACACCTGCTGGCAGAGCCGGTGCAGATGGGGCACCGAGCAGGCCATCTGGTCGGCCAGCAGGGCCACGCTCCAGGGCTCGTCCAGACGTGCCTCCACCCGCCGAAACAGCGCCTGTAGCCGCAACTCCGGCGTGCCGCGCACCTCCCCCTGCAGGGTCCGCTCCAAGAGCGCCAGCAGCAGGCTCAGCAGCTGGGGCTGGAGCGGCGAACGTATTCCCTCCCCCTGCATCAGGCTGAGCAGGTGGTAGAGCTGCTCCCCCTCCTCCCCCTGCCAGATGCGATGGCCAAGCCGGTGCAGATGCTGCCAGCGCGGCACGTCGTCCAGCAGGATCCAGCTGGTATGCCAGGCTTCCCCCACCAGCCTGAGGCCCCCCGGCACGGCGGCCGGGAGAAAGACCAGGGCTCCCGCCGGGATGGGCTGCTCCCCGCCATCGGTGAGCAGGGCGCCCCCCTCGTCATGGCTCACCATCAGGATATGAAACTCCGGTCGGTTGCGGCGGATAAGGTAGTGCTCCCGTATCGTCGAGAGGCCGGTCAGGAAGACGCCTGCCTCCCCAAGCAGGGGCAGCCCTTCGCGTCCCAGCATCCGCTCTTCGCAGGCCGGGGCGATTTCCAGACACTCGCTGATAAATGGCATAGCACCTCAACAGGATAGTTTTGCACAAGAAAGCCGAGAGAGGCTCACAGTGAAGCCTCCCGATATCACCCCTATCATACCCACGACAAACCCTGATTTTTACCAACCCGGTTAACATAAATGAATTATTGGCAAGCGATTTTAAAACAAACCACCGATCGCGAGTTCATGACGCGACTGTGGCGACTGGCCCTGCCGGTTTCGCTGCAATCCATGATGTTCTCCCTGCTCGGCCTCATCGACATCATGATGGTGAGCCAGCTCGGCACCACGGCTGTGGCGGCGGTCGGCTTGGGCAACCGGGTCTTCTTCTTCAATCTGCTGGTGATAGCGGGGCTCTCGGGCGGGGTCTCGGTGTTGGCGGCACAATATTTCGGCCGTGGCGAGATGGCCGGGGTGCGCCGCTCCCTGGCCCTGGCCCTGGTGGGCGCCCTGGCGGTGAGCCTGCCCTTTGCCCTCGTCTATGTGCTCTCACCGGGCAGCGTGCTCGGGTTTGCCAGCCAGGAGCCCGCGCTGCGCGAGCTGGCCGACGAGTTCCTGATGATCACCGGCGCCACCATCCTCTGCACCGCCGTGGTGGTGCCCCTGGAGTCGGCCCTGCGCTCGGTGGGCAATGCCGCGGCGCCGACCCGCATCGGCATCATCGCCATCATCGCCAACGTCATCCTCAACTATGCCCTCATCTTCGGCCATTTCGGCGCCGAGGCCATGGGAGTAGCCGGTTCCGCCTGGGGCACCACCCTTTCGCGCCTGCTACAGACCGCGCTGCTGCTTGCCTATGTGTGGCGTACCGAGCCCCGTCTCATCCCGCGCAAGCAAGACTGGCTCGCCGCCTTCAGGCGCAAGGAGGTGGTGCGCTTCACCCTGATCGCCCTGCCGCTGTTGTTGCACGACGGGCTCTGGGCCTTCGGCATGCTGCTCTACGGCTTCCTCTACGCGCACCTCGGCACCGACGCCCTGGCCATCATGACCACCCTCGGCACGCTGGAGAGCATCCTCATCTCCCTCTTCTTCGGGCTGGCGGTGGCCTGCTCCACCCTGCTCGGTCACCGGCTCGGGGCAGAGGAGTATGACGAGGCCTGGCAGCACTCCCAGCTCTTCCTGCTGCTGGCCCCCGTCGGCGCCCTGCTGGTGGGGACCGCCGTCTGGCTGATGCAGGGCAGCCTGCTGCAATGGGTCGGCAACCTGCCGGGCGAGCTGATGACTGAGGCCGGCCAGGTGCTCGCCATCATGTGTCTGGGCATGCTGCTCAAGGTGTTCAACATGGTGGGGATCGTCGGGGTACTGCGCTCGGGGGGGGACGTCAACTACAGCATCTTCATCGACATCGTCGGCATGTGGTGCATCGGCCTGCCGCTGGCCTGGGTGGCGGTCAGCCTGCTGGGCTGGCCCCTCTCCTGGGTGGTGGCGGTGGTCCTGCTGGAGGAGCTCTCCAAGGTGCTGCTGGTGCAGCGCCGCATTCGCCAGCGGCGCTGGCTGCGCAATCTGGTGCTGGGATAAGGGAAGAGCGCAAAGCGGGAAAATGCGGGGTCATATCAATGACAGAAAATCCCGCTTTGCAGTATGCTGGCCCCCTCTTCAATCAGAGGCGGGGTGCGCCGGCCATGCCGACCCTTGTGCCCCTGCCCAGTAGTCGTTTAAGGAGACGAGCATGCAACCACAAAAAGAGCGGATCACCGAGACTGCCCTGCTGGAGATGGCCAACAAGATCATTCGTGAACACGAGGACTTCATCCACGGCATGCGCGCCGACTCGGTGGAGCAGAAGGGGGACATTCTGGTGTTCAAGGGGGAGTTCTTCCTGGCTGAAGACGGCACCCCGACCGGCAAGACCATGGCGGTGTTCAACATGTTCAAGCTGCTGGCCCAGCAGCTCTCCGGCAAATACACCCTGGCCTGACGCCAGCCCCGTCATCACCGGATGCCGCCCTCAGGCGGCATCCGTTTTTGTGCGCCCTGCATCGCCAGCGGGTTTGCCGGCCTCGGCCACCACGCAGTTGCGACCCGCCATCTTGGCCATGTAGAGGCACTCGTCCGCCCGGTTGAGCAGATCCTCCACCCCCTCGCCACGCTGGGCCAGGGTCAGACCGATGCTCACCGTCACCTCCAGCAGCTCGTCGGAGGTGGGGCTCTTCACCAACCTCGCCTCCACCGCGACCCGCAGCCGCTCCGCCACCCGCTTGGCTTGTGCCAGATCCGTGCAACCGGGCAACAGGATGGCAAACTCCTCCCCGCCGTAACGCCCGAGCACCATGCCGGGCTCCAGCTGCTCCGACAGGGTGGCCGCCACCTCCTTGAGCACCGCATCCCCCGCCAGATGGCCGAAGGTGTCGTTGATGCGCTTGAAGCGGTCCAGATCCAGCAGCAGCACCGCGAAGGGAGCCTGTTTGCGGATCATGGCGGCCCTCGCCTTCTCGAGCTGCTTCATCAGCAGGCGGCGGTTCATCATGCCGGTCAGCTCGTCCGTGGTGGATTCCCGATAGAGTTGCAGCAGCATGTTGAGCTGGCCGCACTGCACCCAGGCGCTGGCGATGGCAAAGAGCCCCAGCAGCCAGACCTGGTTGAGGGTCTGCACGCTCCAAAGAGGCTGGCCCACCAGCAACCAGTTGCCCGCCAGCATGGTGGCCAGAATGCCCCCCGCCAGTTGCAGGCTGAGGGAGAGGGGAATGGGGAAGATGGCGAACAGGCTGATGAGCAGATAGGGGAAGGCCATGTAGCCCGCCTGCATCTCCTGATCCGCGCCGAAGCTGTGCAGGCAGATGAGGGAGAAGAGCATCATCACCGCCATCAGGTAGCCCAGCGCCAGCTTCATGCGCTCGCGCTTGAAGTGGATGAGATAGGAGAGGGGGATGAGGGGCGAGAGGGCCAGCAGGCAGAAAATCCTGACCTGGAACAGCGCCTCGAACTGGATGGCTGGCAGGGTCAGCCAGTCCACCAGGGCCCAGCTCGGGAGCCCCGCCATCAGCAGACAGGTGAGCAGCCGCAGCCGCACCGTCATGAAGCCCATCCGGGTCAGGGTAAAATCTTCGGAGTGGGCGCGGGCACTCCAGAACTCCGACAGCTTCAGCATCCAGAGTCTCCATCTTCGAACCGAGGGCTCATTCTACACCGTCCCCATCCTGATGCATCAGCCTCCCTCCCCTTTGTGAGGGATCGGTCTCACACAAACCGGCGGATCTTAATCGCCACAGGAAAACGTTTCAACCCATCGAGAAATAAACGAGTTTGCGCTCAATTAGCGCTGGAAAGCGCGATACCAATCACTAAAATAGCGCCCAATTTTCTCCCCTCCCCCCACACATTCGAGGTATTTATGGAACAGGCTGCCGCCCCAAGCGCCATCCGAGAGTCCCATCCCCCCAGGCGAGCCCACAGCGAACTGGTCTACGGCATCGAGGATGTCCCCCCCCTGCCCCAGACCCTGTTCGCCGCCCTGCAGCATATGCTCGCCATGTTTGTCGCCATCATCACCCCGCCCCTCATCATCGCCAACGCCCTCGGCCTCCCTGCCGACGACACCCGCTACATCGTCTCCATGTCCCTGGTCATGTCCGGCATCGCCTCCTTCATCCAGACCCGCCGTTTCGGCCCCCTCGGTTCCGGCCTGCTCTCGGTACAGGGCACCAGCTTCAACTTCCTCGGTCCCATCATCGCCTCCGGCCTCGCCCTCAAGCAGGCGGCCATGCCCACCGACGATCTGCTGGGCACCCTGTTCGGCACCATGCTGGCAGCGGCCCTCACCATCGTCGTCATGAGCCGCTTCCTTCACCTGGTCAAACGGATCATCACCCCGCTGGTGACCGGCATCGTGGTATTGCTCATCGGCCTGACCCTCATCAAGGTAGGGCTCATCAGCATGGGGGGCGGCTATGGCGCCCTGGCGGACGGCAGCTTCGCCAGCCACACCAACCTCTTTCTCTCCCTGCTGGTGCTCGGCCTCATCGTGCTGATGCAGCGCAGTCGCAACCCCTGGTTGCGCCTCTCCGCCATCATGATCGCCATGCTGGCGGGCTATGCGGTGGCGCTGCTGCTGGGCAAGGTGGCAGTCCCCACCTTCGACGGCCCGCTGCTGATGGTGCCTGTTCCGCTCCACTACGGGCTCGGCTTTGACTGGCAGCTGTTCGTGCCGCTCGCCATCATCTTCGTGGTGACGGCGCTCGAGGCCATCGGCGACATGACCGCCACTTCCGACATCTCCGGCGAGCCGCTGGAAGGGCCGGTCTACATGGCGCGGATCAAGGGGGGCGTGCTGGCCGATGGCGCCAACTCCATGCTGGCGGCGGTCTTCTCCACCTTCCCCATGTCCACCTTCGCCCAGAACAACGGCGTCATCCAGCTGACCGGGGTGGCCAGCCGCCACGTCGGCCTCTTCATCGCCGCCATGCTGGCCCTGCTCGGCCTGTTCCCGGCGGTGGCGAGCCTGGTGCAACAAATACCTGAACCCGTGCTCGGCGGCGCCACCATCGTCATGTTCGGCACCATCGCCGCCGCCGGGGTGCGCATCATCTCCCGGGAGGAGCTGGACCGCCGCGCCCTGATGATCCTGGCGGTGTCGCTCGCCATGG
Source organism: Aeromonas sp. R7-2 (assembly GCF_040908105.1). Taxonomy (NCBI): domain Bacteria; kingdom Pseudomonadati; phylum Pseudomonadota; class Gammaproteobacteria; order Aeromonadales; family Aeromonadaceae; genus Aeromonas; species Aeromonas sp. R7-2. Next base: position 373,935 of record NZ_JBFODC010000020.1, read on the forward strand.
GTCTCGGAGTGGCCCAGGTGCCCGAGGTGCTGCAACACCTGCCGGAGCTGGCCAGGAGCGTGCTCTCCTACGGCGTCGCCACCGGCGGCCTCACCGCCATCCTGCTCAATCTGCTGCTGCCCAGGCGCGCCGCCGCACAGGCCTGACACTCCGCCATCCTTGCACCAAAGCCCCGCCATGCGGGGCTTTACCTTGTTTGCCCCCGCGCGTACTGTGCTTGGCAGCCTCTGCCAAAGGATGCCTCTCATGCCTTATACCCTGCTGCCCCCGCCGCCCGCCCACCAGACACCCGACCAGATCCTGGCCGAGGAGCAGCGCTGGCTGCGGGAGTGCGCCGGTGACGGCGAGCCCAGGGCCCTCCTCTGGCAGGGCCCCCAATGCCTCATCGTCACCCGCAAGGATACCCGTTTGCCCCGCTACCAGGCCGCCTGCGAGCAGCTGGCCGCCGAGGACTGGCCGGTGTTCGTGCGCGACAGCGGCGGCACCGCCGTGCCCCACGGCGCCGGCATCCTCAACCTCTCCCTCATGCTGCCCCGCACCACCACGGATCTGGCCCACTACTACCGGCTGCTGGGGGCGCCCCTGCTCGCCCTGCTGGAGGAACACGGTCTTGCGGGCAGCTACGACTTCGTGCCCGGCTCGTTTTGCGACGGCCAGTACAACCTGGTGATCGGAGGGCGCAAGGTGACCGGCACAGCCCAGCGCTGGCTGGCGCCGGGCCGGGATCACGACGGCGCAGTGCTGGCCCAGGCCATGCTGCTGGTGGCGGGGGATGTGGACGAGGGCACCCGGATGGCGAGCCGCTTCTACGAACTGGCCGGGGGCGAGCTGCTCTTTGCTCCGGACACCTCCACCACCCTGGCCCACGCCATTGGCTGGCAGGGGGATGAGGCGGCCCTGGTGAGCCGGGTGAGCAGGGCGCTGGCGCAGCGGCTCACCGGAGATATTCCCTCCCCCTGACCCTCTTTGGGTGACAAGCGCCGCCATTCATTGCGTAAAATGCAAAAAAGCCACGATGAGCGTCGTGGCTTTTGCGTATTTCGCACAGATATTGTCAGAGGAGCCGGGATCAAGCCCCGGGTTTTGCCATCCCAGCCCGGATCCCGGTTGACGCCATGGACGGGGGGCCCGGTGACAGGGCTCCCCGCAGGCCCGCCTCTCATCAGGCCGTCTGCGGCTCGGGCTCGGACTCCGTATCCCGGTCCCGGCTGAAGTAGGCGCGGGTCTCGGCAATCACCACGTGGCGCAGGCCGATGAGACCGATGAGGTTGGGCACCGCCATCAGGCCGTTGACGATGTCGGCCAAGAGCCAGATCAGGTCCAGATGGAGGAAGGCACCGCTCGCCACCAGCACCAGATAGATGAGGCGGTAGGGTTGGATCGCCTTCACCCCGAACAGGTACTCGGTGCAGCGCTCGCCGTAGTAGTTCCAGCCAAGGATGGTGGTAAAGGCGAAGAACAGGAGGCCGATGCTCACCAGATACTGGCCCACATGGGCATCCAGCCCCTGGGCAAAGGCCAGACTGGTCATGGCCGCACCGCTTGCATCGCCGCTCCACACCCCGGTCACCACCAGCGTCAGGCCGGTCATGGTGCAGATGATGAGGGTGTCGATGAAGGTACCGGTCATGGAGACCAGCCCCTGCTCCACGCAGGAATCGGTCTTGGCCGCCGCCGCCGCGATGGGGGCCGAACCCAGGCCCGACTCGTTGGAGAAGACCCCGCGCGCCACCCCGGACTGGATCGCCAGCATAATGCCGGCGCCGACGAAACCGCCGGTGGCCGCATGGCCGGTGAAGGCGCTCCCGATCACCAGCATGACCGCATCGGGCAGGGCGCCTGCATTGTTCACCAGCACCCCGGCACAGGCGACGATGTAGAAGATGGCCATGAAGGGCACCACCTTGCTCGACACACTGGAGATGGACTGGATACCCCCCAGGGTCACCAGCGCCACGATCAGGGTCAGCACCACGGCGGTCACTTCACGGGGTACCGAGAAGGAGAGGCTCATGGCATCACTGATGGCGTTGACCTGGGGGAAGGTACCGATGCCGAAGAAGGCGACGCCGATGCCGAACAGGGCAAACAGCTTGGCGAGCGGCCTGGAGCCGAGCCCCTTCTCCAGATAGTACATGGGGCCACCTGCCATCTGGCCGTTGGCGTCCTGCTGGCGATATTTCACCGCCAGCAGGCACTCGGCGTACTTGGTGGCCATGCCGAACAGGGCGGCCATCCACATCCAGAACAGGGCGCCCGGGCCGCCGAGCTTGATGGCGGTGGCGACCCCGACGATGTTGCCGGTGCCGATGGTGGCGGAGAGGGCGGTGCACAGGGCACCAAAGCTGGAGACATCCCCTTGCTTGCCCTGCCCCTGATCGCGGCCAAAGACCAGCTTGAGGGCCAGCGGCAAACGCACGATCTGAAGCAGACCCAATCGCCAGGTGAGATAGATACCGGTCCCGACCAGCAGGATCAGCAGGGGGGGACCCCAGATAAAGCTATCGATGGCGGCGAGCGCCGATTGAATTGATGACATGCATCCTCCTTAAAAAACAACGATTAAGGAGGAGAAGGATGATCTTCCCATAGGTGTCGCGATCGGCCAGAGGCGATCGGATGCGGGCCAAGCCCAGGTACAACCATCCCATCCCCTCTGTCCTTTTGCCTGAGAGTTTCCGGCGCCAGATTGCGATGCAATCACGGTACCTTGCTCCTTCGGCGCCCGATTCAACGGGTCTCTCCAGAGTATCGTCCAGTAGCAGTCCACACCGGTTGCCCGGTACCTGAAAGATTCACTTCTTCGGTGGATGGTTGCCCATCGCTCTCCTGCTACCTTCATCCGAACTAGTTTGGATCAGGAAGCGGGCATGGTAATCCAAAAAATGTGAGCTGTCTCGCACTCCCTGGCCCCGGCGCCCCCTTTTTACCTGGCCTCAACCCCCAGGCCTGATGTTATTAGTTCGTTAACTATCAACAGCTTATCAAGCTCCCTTCGGAGGTGCTCCCCATCACGGCCCTGATCGCTCCCCGTATCAAGAGCCTGTTTCGTCTCGACCAGAAAAACTTGCCGACATATCCAATCAAAATGCTTGCACACAAACTCAATAAGCCGATAATCCCGCGCATAACTAAGCACTTTGCAAGGGAGTTATGCAATGTGCCTGGTGGGTCCCTCCGGACCGCTCGCCTGAGCCGGCCGTCGCCGGTTCAATCGCATATGGCTTGGGCATATCACGCCCCCTAAGGACTATCAAAAGAGAATGAACGAGACCCTGGTCGCACAAGATTACCGTCAGTTGGTTGAACAATTCGGCTCCCCCCTGCTGCTGCTCGACAAGGCAGCCGTCCGCAAACAGTATCGGGCCCTGGCGGCCGCCCTGCCCGATGTGCGCTTGCATTATGCACTCAAGCCCCTGCCCCACGAGGCGGTGGTCTCTGTCTTGAAGGAAGAGGGGGCCTGTTTCGATCTGGCCACCAATGGCGAAGTGGATCTGGTGCGCAGCCAAGGGGTTCGCCCGGGACGCTGCATCCATACCCATCCCATCAAGCGTGACAGCGACATCCGTTATGCCCTGGAATTCGGCTGCACCGTGTTTGTCTATGACAACCCGCTGGAGCTGGAAAAGTTCCTGCCCTACAAGGATGAAGTGAAACTGCTGCTGCGGGTCAGCTTCCCCAACCCCGAGACCAAGGTCGATCTTTCCAAGAAGTTCGGCTGCACCCCGGAGCAGGCATTGCCGTTGCTGCAACTGGCCCAGGCCAAGGGGATCAAGGTGATGGGGCTGTCGTTCCACGTCGGCTCCCAGGTGCCCCACGCCCGTCGCCACGTGCAGGCCATCGACGCCTGCCGCGAGATCATGGAGCAGGCCTGGGAGCTAGGGCTCAAGCCCTGGGTGCTGGATATCGGCGGCGGCTTCCCGGTGGACTATGACGGCGGCGAGTTCGACATCGACGGTTTCTGCGCCCCGATCCGCGAGGCCCTGGCCAAGCTGCCCGCCACGGTGCAGAAGATTGCCGAGCCGGGCCGCTTCATCAGCGCGCCGGCCATGACCTCGGTCTCCAGCGTGATGGGCAAGGCCCACCGCGGCGACAAGATCTGGTACTACCTGGATGACGGTCTCTACGGCAGCTACAACGGCCAGCTCTACGACCACGTCACCTACCCGGTGAGCACGCCCTATGCCCACGGCGAACTGCACAATGCGGTGCTCTCCGGCCCCACCTGCGACAGCGTGGACGTCATCCGCGACAGCATCATGCTGCCGGATCTCGAGATCGGCGAGCTGGTGGTGGGTCGGGTGATGGGGGCCTACACCTGGGCCTCCGCGTCCACCTTCAACTTCTTCCCCAAGGCGAGCATCCTGATCCTGGACAGCGCCCAGAAGCAGAAGCTGGTTGCCGTGGCCTGAGACCAGGCCCCGCGCACAAAAAAGAGGGGACGCCGCGGCGTCCCCTCTTTCATTTCATCACCATACTAGATGAACTGGCTCGTCAGCAGCCAGCCGGTGTAGGCGACGAAGCAGGCGAGCAGCACGCCCCCCTCCAGCCGGTTGATGCGCCCCTGCCCCTTGCGGCCCAGACACATCACCAGCAGCAACAGGGTCAGCCCCATCATGATGCTCCAGTCGCGGGAAAGCACTTCGGGCGCCACCTCGAGCGGGTGGATGCCAGCGGCGATGCCCACCACGGCCAGGGTGTTGAACAGGTTGGAACCCAGCACGTTGCCAAGGGCCAGATCGTGCTCGTTCTTGCGGATGGCGATGAGGGACGATGCCAGCTCCGGCAGGGAGGTCCCCACCGCGACTATGGTCAGGCCAATCACCAGATCGCTGATGCCAAAGCCCTGGGCGATGGTCACCGCCCCCCACACCAGCAGACGGGAAGCCCCGATCAGCAGCACCAGGCCGACGATGAGCCAGAGGATGGCGCTCTTGAGAGACATACCCTCGGAGACGATGTCCTCCTCGGTATCCGTATCCAGCGCATCCCCCTTGCCGTTCATGCCGGCCCAGATGGACCAGCCCATCAGCACTGCGAACACGGCCCCCAGAATGGCGGCATCCATCCGGCCCAGATTGCCATCGATGAGCAGGGCGCCGGAGAGCAGGGTGATGCCGAGCAGGATGGGGATCTCCTTGCGCACCACCTGGGAGGCGACGGCGATCGGGCTGATCAGGGCGGTCAGACCCAGGATCAGGGCAATATTGGTGATGTTGGAGCCATAGGCATTGCCGAGCGCGAGCCCGGGATTGCCCTGGGAAGCCGCCAGAGCGGAGACCACCATCTCGGGGGCCGAGGTACCAAAACCGATGATCACCATGCCGATCAGCAGCGGCGGCATACCGGCGTAACGGGCGGTGGCGGCGGCGCCGTCCACGAACTTGTCGGCACTCCAGACCAGCAACGCCAGTCCGGCAATCAGGGCAACAAAAGCCAGGGTCATATTGTTCTATCTCATCCACGGCAAACACGAGAGCCAGGCAAGTTGCCTGGCTCCATCCAAACGCGGCCTCAGTGTAACGGGGCCGCTTGCTATTTCAAGGTGTAATCAAACGCCGATTAATCTTTCACAGCGCCGCCAGCAGGCTCTGGGCATCCGACACCTCGAACTTGCCCGGCGCCTCCACGAAGAGCCGCTCCACCACACCATCGTTGGCGATGAGGGCAAAACGCTGGGCCCGCACGCCGCCGAAGGCCCCGGTCTCCTTGGCAAGACCCAGTGCTCGGGTCCAGCTGCCGTCGCCGTCCGCCAGCATGGTGATGTCAGCGGCGTTCTGTGCCTCCTGCCACGCCTTCATCACGAAGGCGTCGTTGACCGACAGACAGCACAGTTCCACCCCCTTGGCCCTGAACTGATCGGCCAGCACCACGTAGCCCGGCAGGTGGGCGTTGGAGCAGGTGGGGGTGAAGGCGCCGGGCACCGCAAAGAGCACCACCCGCTTGTCGGCAAACAGGGCCCGGGTATCCTTCACCTGCTTGCCCTCGGCGGTGATAAAGGTAAATTCCCCTGCGGGCAGGGATTGACCGACCGTGATCATGATGACGCATCCTTCTGTGGTTCAAAGAGGCCCAGTCTACCCCATTCCACCAGAAGGCGAAGGGGTCCATCGAGCAGCAACAAAGCGATCGGGGGCGAACGCCTGTCGCCCCTATTTCTGGCCTGATGGCAGGCACCTTGCCTGCCAGGTGGCGATGGCGAGCAGGGAGTCGGGCGTGAACTCGTCCGCCCGATCGGCTATCTCGCCCAGGCTCATCCAGTGCACCTCGCTCACCTCTTCGGCCTGCAGTTGCAGCGGCCCCTGATAGTGACAGCTGAACAGGCCGCCCCAGACCCGGTAGCGGCTGCCGCTCGCCTCCCCTTCGGCATAGAAGGTGCCGTAATCCTGCAGGGGCACGTCGCGGATCCCCAGCTCCTCGGCCAGCTCACGCCGTGCGGAAAGGGCCATGGCCTCCCCCGTGGTCACCACGCCACCGGCGCAGGCATCCAGCATGCCGGGGCAAAAATCCTTGCTCGGGGTGCGCCGCTGCACCAGGATGCGCTCAGCCTCATCCAGCACCAGGATGTAGCTGGCACGATGGCGCAGGTTTTCCTGACGCACCCTGGCGCGCTCGGCCACCCCGATCACCCTGTCCTGCTCGTCTACTATGTCCACCCACTCCACGTGCGGCACCTTTGTCATGTCTGCAATGGCCGCAGTATATCGGGCCCCGGACCCGGACTCTCACTACTTTTTCAACGCCGGGGCTGCACGCCAGTCGATCACAAGACAGATTCATACAAATCTTTATTAAGTGTCACATCAGTGTCACGGTCCGTCGGCATAGTGTGCCCTGTCCAAACAACAGGGTCTCTTGCCATGAAGGTGTTCAAGCAGTGGTCTCCCCGTCGAATTGCTCGCTATATCAAGAGCTTCCATCATGGAAGTTTCATGGTTGAAGCACTGGGGCGGTTTGAGTTTCAAGGGGGGATCATCGATGTGAAGCCGTTGAGCTGTCATCAGGCGCTGAGCCTGGCCCGGCAGATCAACCTGGCCGTGCGCGATCTGCGCACCACCACCCTGTTGCCGGGCTGACATACTCCTTTCTGTCTGTCGTCGACTTCCATGTACACATTTGCCCGCCGCTCATTCGAGCGTGCGGGCTGTTTTTCTGAAGGTTGTGCCCTGCCTCAGTGCTGCAGGATCTGGGAGAGGAAGAGCTTGGTCCGATCGGACTGGGGGTTGTCAAAAAACTGATCCGGCACGTTCTCTTCGATGATTTGCCCCCGGTCCATGAAGATCACCCTGTCCGCCACCTGCTTGGCAAACCCCATCTCGTGGGTGACGCAGAGCATGGTCATCCCCTCGTGGGCCAGCTCCACCATCACATCCAGCACTTCCCGCACCATCTCGGGATCCAGCGCAGACGTCGGCTCGTCAAACAGCATCACCTGGGGATTCATGCACAGACTGCGGGCGATGGCGACCCGCTGCTGCTGGCCACCGGAGAGCTGCCCCGGGTACTTGAGCGCCTGTTCGGGGATCCGCACCCGGCGCAGGAAGTTCATGGCGATCTCCTCGGCCTCCTTGCGCGGCAACTGCTTGACCCAGATGGGCGCCAGGCAACAGTTCTCCAGCACGGTCAGATGGGGGAAGAGGTTGAAGTGCTGGAACACCATGCCCACCTCCCGGCGCACCGTCTCGATGTTCTTGAGATCCGAGGTCAGGGCCGTGCCCTTGACCAGGATGTCTCCGCTCTGGTGCTCTTCCAGCCGGTTGATGCAGCGGATCATGGTGGACTTGCCCGACCCCGATGGTCCACAGATGACGATCTTCTCCCCTCTGCCCACCTGCAGGTTGATGTTGCGCAGCACGTGAAACTCACCGTACCACTTGTTGACCTCTTTCAGTTCGACAACTGCGTCCGTTTTCATATCAGAACGACTCCTAATGCTTGTGGCCCGTGTTGAGTTTGCGCTCCAGATAGATGGAGTAGCGGGACATGCCAAAACAGAACATCCAGAAGATCATGGCGATAAAGACATAAGCTTCGGTGGAATACCCCAGCCAGGCCGGATCCGCCAGGGCCACCTTGGAGATGGCCAGCAGATCGAACAGCCCGATGATCAGCACCAGGCTGGTGTCCTTGAACAGGGAAATAAAGGTGTTCACCAGGGAAGGAATGGTGATCTTGAGGGCCTGGGGCATGATGATGAGGCCCATCACCTTCCAGTAGGAGAGCCCGAGGGCATCCCCCGCCTCATATTGCCCCTTGGGGATCGCCTGCAGCCCCCCTCTCACCACCTCGGCCACATAGGCCGCCTGGAACAGGATGATGCCGATGAGCGCCCGCAGCAGCTTGTCGAGCTCCACCTCGGTACTCATGAACAGTGGCAGCATGACGGACGCCATGAAGAGCACAGTAATGAGCGGCACCGCCCGCCAGAACTCGATGTAGACGGTACAGAGGCTGGAGATGACCGGCATGTGGGAGCGACGCCCCAGTGCCAGCAGGATGCCGAACGGCAGTGCTACCACTATGCCCACCACCGCCAGCACCAGGGTGAGCATCAGCCCGCCCCAGCGGTTCGTTTCCACCACCTCCAGCCCCGCTCCCCCATGGATGAGGAAGAAGGCGATGACAGGGAACACCAGCAGAGTGAAGAGCGCCAGCCACCCCTTGCGCGGGGTCTTTGGCCAGATGAGCAAGGCCAGCAGCGCCGCCAGACCGGCGAAGGTCAGGTTGATGCGCCAGTACTGATCAGCCGGGTAGAAGCCATAGAGATACTGCCCCAGCCGGCTCTCGATGAAGATCCAGCAGGCACCGCCCTGGACGCAGGCCTCGCGACTGCTCCCCTGCCAGGTGGCCGAGAACAGCGCCCAGTCCAGTGCAGACCAGATGAGTGGCAGCAACAGATAGGCCAGCACCAGGGTCAGCAGGCCGTTCCACCAGTTGGGGAAAAGGTTCTGCCTGATCCAGGCGAGCGGCCCCCGACGGTGGTTGGGAGGCGGCAGCGCCTCCTGCAATTCATTCACGAACATGACAGCTCCCTAGCGCTCAACCAGCGTCATTCTGCGGTTGTAGATGTTCATCAGCACCGAGGTGGTGATACTGATGACGAGATAGACCCCCATGGTCATGGCGATGACCTCGATGGCCTGCCCTGTCTGGTTGAGAGTCGTCCCCATGAACACCGAGACCAGATCCGGATAGCCGATGGCGGTCGCCAGGGAGGAGTTCTTGGTGAGGTTCAGATACTGGCTGGTCAAGGGAGGAATGATGACCCGCATGGCCTGGGGAATGATCACCAGCCGCAGCGTCTTGGTGGGCGAGAGCCCGAGGGCGGAAGCCGCCTCCGTCTGACCCTTGCTGATGGCCAGGATGCCGGATCGCACTATCTCGGCGATGAAGGCCGCCGTATAGATGGTGAGCGCCAGCAAGAGGGCCGCGAGCTCCGGCAGCACCGTCAGCCCGCCCCGGAAGTTGAACCCTTGCAGCGCAGGCACGCTCCAGCTAAGCGGGCTGCCCGCCAGCAGGAAGGTGATCCCCGGGAGCAGCATGACCAGGGCGGCCACACAGCGCCAGAACGGGAAGATCCTGCCGGTCAGGGCCTGACGGCGGCGAGCCCAGCGGCCCAGCCCCCAGCTCAGCAGCACCGCGAGCACCAGTGCCCAGAGCACGTAGCCGAATCCCTCTTCGAACAGGGGCTTGGGCAGATAGAAGCCCCGCACGTTGAGGAAGGCGAGCCCGCCAATATCCACGCTCTGACGCGGGGAAGGCAGGGTACGCAGCACCGAGAAATACCAGAAGAAGATCTGCAGCAGCAGCGGGATGTTGCGAAACGTCTCTATGTAGACGGCCGCTATCTTGGCCACCAGCCAGTTGCGCGACAGGCGCGCGACCCCGAGTGCGAACCCGAGCAGGGTGGCAAACAGGATGCCGAGCACGGAGACCAGCAGGGTGTTGAGCAGACCCACCACGAAGGTGCGACCGAAGGTATAGGTCTCGTCGTAGGGGATGAGGCTCTGCAAGATGCCGAAACCGGCCGTGTTGCCCAGAAAATCAAAGCCTGTGGTGATGCCACGGGTGGCCAGATTGGTCAGGGCATTGTTGACGATGTAGAACAGAAACCCGATAACCGCCGCGATGGCCAGGCACTGGAAGAGCAGCGCCCGCACCTTGGCGTCATACCACCAGCGGCCCTGTTCTTTCCTATGGTTTGATGCGTGTAACGCCATGAGGATGACTCCGACAAAGCCAGGGAAAACATGGGGGGCCAGGCCCCCCGGTGACTGTCGACTCAGCGGATGGGTGGCGCGTACATCAGACCGCCCTTGTTCCAGAGGGCATTGATGCCGCGATCAATCTTGAGGGGGGAGCCGGCACCGACGTTGCGATCGAAGGATTCACCGTAGTTGCCGACCTGTTTGACGATGTTGTAGGCCCATTTGTCATCCAGCCCCAGCACAGTCCCTTTGGGCTCTTCCAGCCCCAGCAGGCGACGGATGTCAGGATTGGTGGACTTGAGCATCTCGTCCACGTTGGCAGAGGTGACCCCGGCCTCCTCGGCATTGAGCATGGCGTTGAGGCTCCAGCGCACCACCTTGAACCACTGATCGTCACCCTGACGCACGGCTGGGCCCAGCGGCTCCTTGGAGATGACCTCCGGCAGCACCACGGCCTCCTCTGGCTTGGTGAGCTTGATCTTGAGGGCATAGAGCTGGGACTGATCCGAAGTCAGCACGTCACAGCGGCCGGCTTCGAAGCCCTTGACGGTCTGATCCGAGGTATCGAACACCACTGGGGTGTACTTCATGCCGCCATTGGCGCGGAAATAGTCAGCCAGGTTGAGCTCGGTGGTGGTACCGGACTGGATACAGACGGCGGCACCGTCAAGCTCCTTGGCGCTCTTGACCCCGAGGGACTGCTTGACCAGGAACCCCTGCCCGTCGTAGTAGTTCACCCCGGCGAACGTGAGGCCCAGCGACCCATCCCGGGTCAGGGTCCAGGTGGTATTGCGCGAGAGCAGATCCACTTCCCCGGACTGCAGGGCGGTAAAGCGCTCCTTGGCGGTGAGGGAGACATACTTGACCTTGCTGGCGTCCCCCAGTACCGCGGCGGCCACGGCGCGGCACACGTCCACGTCGAGCCCGGTCCAGGTTCCCTTGGCATCCGGGTTGGAGAACCCGGGCAGGCCGTCACCGACCCCGCACTGCACGAATCCCTTCTTCTTGACGGCATCCAGCGTACCGTCCGCCCACGCATTGGCTGCCATCAGCGACAGCGCCATCACCATACCTGCCTTGTGTATCTGCTTCATGTCACTCTTCCCTGTGGTTTGATTCGAACAGGCATCAAAATCTAGCGAGATGCCATCGTTTCCCTGCTTTTTGGCAGCTTATCCAGCCGCAGAAAAACCTGTCAATCGGTGCAATCCGGCCCAACCATGGTGCAACAGAACAAAATATCTAAACGGGGGAATATGCACTCTCAGAATCAAAAGTAGACCCTTATTTGCCAAATAGCCTGCTGCTTAAAACCCTTCATGGCATGAGGATTATTTTTCGAAAATAAATCGGCTGCACCGCATTGGGGCAGCCATTTCTGCTGACAACTGACTCATCAGATTCGGTTTTATGCCAAAAGCACCAGAGTGAGGCAGCATGACCCCATATGGAAAAATGGCGATAACAGGCAGGGAAAAGAAACAGAAAAAGAGGTAAAAGGCGGGGAAATGGCGACCTCATCTCCCGCAGGCTGGGCTTCAGAAAACCAGGAGGTCATCCTCCCCGTGGACCATCCGCAATGTCGGTGATGACGCCGTTTTCGACGGTGACAAACTGCATGAATTCCCGCTTGCCGAAGTTGTAGGTCCAGCGTTCGGCATACTTGACCGTCACTCTCGCCCCGAAGCCGTTCTCCTCGAAGCGGGTGAGATCTTCCTTGAGCATCGGCTGGCCGCAGCGAACCAGCAGCTCTGCCGTGGTGTCTCCCTCGGTCAGCAAGGCGTTCTTGCAACGCAGGGTACCTGCCTGCACAGGCAAGGCGGCCACCAGCAACAACCACAGAACAGGTTTCATTTTGCACTCCATTTGAACAGCATAGTTCCCAGCGAGATGCACACCAGGGCGAACACCATGACCTGACCCAGAGGGCCTGCCACCTCCTGCCATCCCGCCCCTTCCAGCATCACGGCGCGGGCTGCTTCGATGATCTGGCTGAGGGGCAGCCTGGCCGCAAGCTGCTGCAGCCAGGCGGGGGCGCCTTCCAGCGAGAACCAGACACCGGATAAAAACATCATGGGCAAGCTGATGAGATTGAGCAAACCGCTCGCCAGCTCCTCGTTCTGCAGGCGAGCGGCGATGAGCAGGCCAAGGGAGGCCATGGCCGTTCCTCCCGCCAGAGCGATCACCAGCAGCAGCCACCCCGACCCGATGAGGGGCACATCCAGCAGCCAGTAGGCCGCGCAGAAGACCAGCAGGCTCACCACCAGGGTGATCAGCACCCGTGACAGCAACTGGGCGAAGAGAAACTCCAGCGCGCCGAGCGGCGTGGCTCGCAGCCGTTTCAGCACCCCGTTCTTGCGATAACGCACGATGACAAACCCGACCCCGAACAGGCCGGAGAACATCAGGTTCATGCCGATCACCCCGGGCAGCAGCCAGTCGCCGTAGCGGATGGCGCGCCCGCTCAGGGACTCTCTTTGCAAGGGCTCCTGCACCGCCTGGCGCAGCAGATACTCGGCCATGGCCCCCTGAGGGGCGTCCGGGTTTATCCAGTAACGCCCCCCGGCGGGTGAGAGCAGCAGGTCCAGCTGATGGTGACGGACCTTGAGCTGGCCTCTCGACGCCTCGTCATAGGGGATGATCTTGAGCAGCGGCACGGCGCGCAGCGGGGCATAGGTTGCGGGCAGTTCCCCCACCACCCCGATCTGCACCAGCGGTTTGGGCGGGCCGGAGAAGATGAGGGAGAAGCCGATGACCAGCAGGAGCGGGAAAAGCAGGTTCCACACCAGGGCCGCGCGATCGCGTACGAACTCGAGGGTGCGGGCATAGAAGAGCGCCCCGATGCGCTTGAGGGATCCCTTCATCGTCCACTCCCGGGATTACATGTCGGCAAGGCGTACCACAGCACGGGGGCCACGGTCAGACAGAACTCGGTCATCCCTCTCATGCGCCGCTCCGCAGGCTGTGGCCGGTCAGGTTCAGGAAGAGATCTTCCAGATTGGGGGAGCGCACCTGCATGCCGGTGAGCGGCACACCAAGATCCAGCAAGGCTGGCAGCAGGGTCGCCACGTCGGGGCAACAGAGCTCCACCTGATCGCCTACCGGACGCAGGGGATAGCCGAGCCCAGCCAGGGCCGGGTGCCCCCCAAGGCGCACCAGCACGCCGTCGAAGTGTTGCGCCAGCAAGGCCGCCGGCGTATCCAGACTGAGCAGGTGGCCGTGATCGACGATGGCAATCAAATCGCACAGTTGCTGCGCTTCGTCCATGTAGTGGGTGGTGAGCACCACCGTCTTGCCCTGGGCCTTGATCGCCTCTATTCGCTGCCAGAAGTGGTGGCGCGCCTGGGGATCCAGTCCTGTGGTGGGCTCATCCAGAAACAGCAGTTCGGGATCCCCGAGCAGGGCCAGGGCCAGCAGCAGGCGCTGACGCTGGCCCCCCGAGAGCTTGCGACTGTCCCTGTCGATGAACTCGCCCAAGGCGCACAGATCGATGAGCAGCTCCCGTGGCAAGGGATTGGGGTAGAGGCTGGCGAACAGACGCAGGGTATCGCGCACCGTCAGGAAATCCTGCAGCGCCGTGTGCTGGAACTGGATGCCGATGCGGGAGCGATAATCCGGGCCGCGCGGGGCGCCGTGAAACAGGATCCGGCCGCTGTCCGGAGTGAGGATCCCCTCCAGCAGCTCTATGGTCGTGGTCTTGCCCGCCCCGTTCGGGCCGAGCAGGCCGAAACAGCTGCCGGCGGGAATGGCAAAGCTGAGCCCGTCCACCGCCTTGACGCCGGGGAAGTGCTTGACGAGATCGACGACCTCGATGATGGCTGCCATGGCGTGTCTCCCTCACATGGCCGGAATGGACGACGCTCTGACTATATCCAAATCCCCGCCGAAGGCACATGGCCCGTTTGGGCGGTCCAAAAACAAACGGCGACCTCAGGGTCGCCGTTTGCATCACGCCAGCCGGATCACAGGATGTCCAGCAGCTCCACTTCGAATACCAGAGCGGAGTACGGCGGGATGGAGCCGGCGCCACGGGCACCGTAGGCCAGAGCCTGCGGAATGTAGAGCTTCCACTTGGAGCCAACCGGCATCATCTGCAGCGCTTCCACCCAACCGGCGATCACGCCGGTCACCGGGAACTCGGCCGGTTGGCCGCGCGCAACGGAGCTGTCGAACACGCCACCGTGGGTGAAGGTACCGTGGTAGTGCACGCGCACGGACTGACCGGCAACCGGCACGGCGCCATTGCCTTCGACCATGACTTCATATTGCAGACCGGAGTCGGTGGTCTTCACTTCGGCGCGCTTGGCGTTGTCGGCCAGGAAGGCTTCGCCTTCGGCGGCTGCGGCCTTGGCGGCAGCTTCCTGCTCTTCCTGCATGCGGGCGGTGATGACCTGGAAGGCATCGTTGATATCGTCACGGCTGACCGCGAACTCCAGGCCGTTCAGGGCATCTGCCAGACCTTGTTGCAGGGCCGGGATATCCAGACCGGCGAAGGCTTGCTGAGCCAGTTGGTCGCCCATGTTGCGGCCGATGCCGTAGCTGGCCTTCTGTTCGATAGAGTCGTATTGGGACATTGAGAGGTTGCTCCGGGTCCTGATGGTAAAAGAGACGGGATGATAACAGACTTTTTTGCACCGTGCTGCCAAGACGCCCCTCAATTGCCCGCCGGTGGGAGACGCCTCACATCGGCCCCCTCATCCCCACCCCTTCTCCCGCAAGGGGAGAAGGGAGCAAAACAGAGCACCATGCAGCCGCACGGCCCGCATCAGGCCCTGTCCAGCAGAGCCCGCACCGCTGCAACTTTGGCGCCGTCGGTGATATTGACCCGGCCGTCGTCAGAGGTGCCCATGTTGACGTCACAGAGAGAGGCACCATGGCGCCGCCCGGCCTGTATCAGGCCTTGTCCAGCAGTGCCCTCACCGCTGCGACCTTGGCGCCGTCGGTGATGTTGACCCGGCCATCGTCCGAGGTGCCCATGTTGTCGTCACAGAGAGAGGCACCATGGCGCCGCACGGCCTGTATCAGGCCCTGTCCAGCAACGCCCGCACCGCTGCGACCTTGGCGCCGTCGGTGATGTTGACCCGGCCGTCGTCAGAGGTGCCCATGTTGATGTCACAGAGAGAGGCACCATGGCGCCGCACGGCCTGTATCAGGCCCTGTCCAGCAGAGCCCGCACCGCCGCGACCTTGGCGCCGTCGGTGATGTTGACCCGGCCGTCGTCCGAGGTGCCCATGTTGA